>CP032039.1:0-329082 GCA_008032935.1 Helicobacter pylori
CTACACTACCACCATTGGGAGTTTGTACGCCAAAAATTTAAAAAAAACCCTAACCATAGCACAGCCATTCTTTTAGAAGACGGCTTTGACGCTTTATTGCACAGAGTGGGTCTTATTAGAATGAGCCAAAAAAGCATTGACATGCAAACTTATATCTATAAGAACGATCTTTCTTCTCAAGTGATCGCTAAGAACTTTTAATGCGCCAATCGTGGGTGAAAGTGCGCATCCTTTTAGATGACAACGGTGGATTCAGATTTTTCAGATATTATGCTTTTAATTTCCATAAAAACATTGAAGTGAAAATTTTAACCCCTACTATATCCGCATAAAGGCTGCGTTATTTGAAATGCTGCGGATTATGAGCGCATTAAAAACGCATGCACAACAAGCTTTTCATCGTGGATAATTTCGCTGTCATTATAGGAGGGCGCATATTGGGGACAATTATTTGATAACGATTTAGACACGAATTTTTTAGATTTAGACGCTTTGTTTTTGGGGGTTGCTTCAAAAGCCAAGAAAGCTTTGAACGCTATTGGAGGTTCCACCGCTCTATCCCTGTTTCATTACTAAAACCATAAAGACTCAAAAACAACGCTAAAGAAATGCTAAACTCCATGAAAAAATCCTATCAGCGCTGAAGACAAAAACCAGTTTGAAAAAAAAGTCAATGATTTATAGAACGATCCAAAAATACCAATACCCATTATTATGGGAATGCCATTTTTTTAGCCGATCACCCAAAAAATTGACACCCCTTGTATTCGCCCATCAAAATCGCTTTTGAGAAAGCCCTTAAAAACGCTAAGGACTCCGTTTTTATCGCTTCATCGTATTTATTCCAGGCAAAAGATGATGAAAATCTTTAAAAATCAAATTTCTAAGGGGATTGAATTGAATATTCTTACCAATTCCCTTTCATCAACGGACGCTATCGTAGTCTATGGGCTGGAAAGGTATCGCAACCAATTAGTGCGAATGGGCGCGAATGTCTATGAAATACGAAACGATTTTTTCAACCGCCAGATTAAAGGGCGCTTTAGCACCAAACATTCCTTACACGGCAAGACGATTGTTTTGATGACAATTTAACGCTTCTAGGGAGTTTTAATATTGATCCGCGCTCTGCATACATCAACACTGAAAGCGCGGTTTGTTTGACAACCCGTCTTTTGCTAAAAGGGTGCGTTTGTCGCTTAAAGATCATGCCCAACAATCATGGCATTTGTGGTGTATCGGCATAGAGTGATTTGGGAAGCGGTGGAAGAAGGGATTTTAATCCATGAAAAAACTTCGCCTGACACTTCCTTCTTTTTGCGCTTGATTAAAGAATGGTCTAAAGTCCTTCCTGAAAGAGAGCTTTAAAACTTTTAATGCACTTTATTTTGCGAAAAAGCGATGTTATTGGTAACAGCGGCTAAAAGCGCTGAACACACAAATACCAAATGGATCACCACTTGCCAAAAATGGGGTTATGCGATAGGGGCGTGTCCTTAGGGATACTGGATAGAACGTCTTCTAAACTCATGTAGCGTTTGAGCAAGAAAATCGCCGAAATCGCTACAATGGAGAGTGAAACCTTTAATTTTAAAGCGTTAAAATCCGTGTGCTTTAGCCAGGTGATTTCACTAGCATCCACCTTGTCTAATTTGGAAACAAAGCTTTCATAACTGGCGAGCAGCACCATTAAAACAAGCCCGGCCATAAACAACAAATCCACTAAACCTAAGGCTGATAAAACCAAATCCGTTTCACTAATGGTGTCTAAATGGCTGAGCATGTGCCACAACTCTTTCATGAACACATAGCCTAAAACCACCAGCACTAACGACATGGCAATGCATAAAGGGGCTAGCAACCAACGAGTGGCAACAACACTCTTTCAATCAATTTTTCTAGCATCTCAACTCTTTTAATTATGGCTTTTTGAAGCCTTGATTATAGCTAATAAAACGCCCGAGTGGCTAACAGAACGCCTTTGATGGAGTGAAATCTCAAGCCATTCTTATGGTATTTATGGTATAAATTTGACTACTGCATGCAACAAAGGAGAAGTGAATGAAAACCACTATTAGAGAGATCTTTCAAGAGGAAGGATACAGCATCCCCAACTATCAGAGAGATTACGCTTGGAAGGACAAGAATTTTTGGGATCTGTGGGAAGATCTAGAAGAAGCGATAGAATACAACAAAAAGGGTCATAGGCATTTTATAGGCACCATGGTTGTCGCTAAGAATGAA
This sequence comes from Helicobacter pylori, assembly GCA_008032935.1. Classification (NCBI taxonomy): domain Bacteria; kingdom Pseudomonadati; phylum Campylobacterota; class Epsilonproteobacteria; order Campylobacterales; family Helicobacteraceae; genus Helicobacter; species Helicobacter pylori. The sequence continues at coordinate 2,245 of CP032039.1, forward strand.
GACAACAAAATTTGTATGACATCATTGACGGCCAGCAGCGAACGACTACCATCTTCATGCTCTTGCATTGTCTTGGCGAACGAGCAAATGAGAAAGACAAGCAAGAGACAAGAAAATATCTATACCAAAAGGGGAATTAAAATTAGAAGTCGCCTCTCAAAACCAAAGCTTCTTCAAAACGCTCTTGGAAGCGGCAGAAAAGGGAATATCAGCCAGAAAAAGATGCAGACACCGAAGGGCAAGCAAAATCTTTTGAAGTTTTGAAGGCTATCTTAGATAAGGTCAGCAAGTTGAATAAAGAAGAAGCGAATGAGCGTTTGGAGGCGCTGTTGAAAATGGTTTTGATGCGGCTTGAAGAGCCCGATCCTGGAAGGGCCATCAGAACCTTTCAAAGCGTGAATGACAGAGGCGTGCCTCTCCTCTTGTTGGACAAACTAAAATCCCTTCTCATCTATTACTCCAACACTTTTGCGATGGGAAAAGGGGGTTAGACCAATTCATCAACGATCATTTTGGAGAAATTTTTAAGATCTTTGCCAAGATCAAAAAGAGCGACCACATCTCCAGCGTTGGAGGCTTTGATGAAGGCGACATCTTCCGCTACCACGCAGGGAGTCAAAGATTTGATGGAATCGAGTTTTTAGGGCACTACGAAGCAAGCACGGACAAAACCTACGAGAAATTCAAAGATGAACTAAAAGAAATCAAAAAAAGCAAATTGAAAAGTTTCATCCAATCCTATGTCAGCGATTTGAAAAATTTCTATCAGGCTTTCCTTGATCTATTGAGCGAGATTGACACCAACCCAACCACCCTTAAGGTCATGCTCATCAACAAGATCAACCCGCTTTTTTTCAATTCGCTCATCCGCCTGAAAATCAACAACGAACTAGACGATGAAACGCTGAAACTCTTTGCCAAAACTGATATTGTGTTTTTCAAAGCTACTAGAAATTTAGAATCAAAGGCCTACAACCTGATTAATGCGTATCTTAAAAAGGGCAAAGAGGGATTGAAGAGCGAGATGATTGCTCAATGCAGAAATGATATAGGGCTGGCTTTTTTGCAGTCTGTAAACAACGCATCCAACTCATCATGCTTCCACTATATCTTCTTTGAAAAGAACTGCCAGGAGATGGGTCTTGCCGATCTCAAAAAATTGATCCCTGGGAAGCAATTCTCCCAAGAAAAAGAGCACATCATCCCCATCAATTTATTAGAATTGGATAATGAAATTGAGATCCAAAAACTTGGTTTTGAAGACAAGAAAGATCTTGAAAACTACATTGACACATACGGCAACCTCATCTCCCTAGAAAAACCGCTCAATAGTAAAGGAAAAGATAAGGATCTGTATGAAAAAGATGAAATCTATAAAAGTAGTGAGATCCCTTTCAACAGGCGCTTTAATGTAAAAGGTTTCAACAAAATGTTTTGATAGAAAGGAATGATGAAATGCGAGAATGGCTGATCAACACCTTCTTTAAGGATTTCGCCGCCCACTAAAGAGCGTGAGATTAAAAGAGAGTGATCGCGCTCACTCTCTTGCTTCTAGCCCCACAACCACACCCATAAAGCTAGTTCCAAAACGCTCTCTTCTTTGGAGGGTTAGAGGGGGATTAAACAACAAACAATAACTTCATAAAATTTAAACGCTCCGTAGTTTTCAAACAACAAACAAATACTTTTAACGAATGAATGCTCTTTAAGGCTGAATTTAAACGCAAGAATTATCTGAATTCCTCAAAGACCAAATAGGTATATTGATCAAAAAAATCTGTTTATCTTCATTCTCTGTTAAAATTATCCGAGCCGATGGAGTAAAGCTACCCCATCGTTTTAGCACTTGGGCGATCCGCTAAAAACGCCCAAGAAAAAAATAAGAATTTTTAGCTCAAACCCCTACCGCACTTCTATGACAACCGGTTTAGTCATTTTTTTGCTGACTTCATCGGCATGCATTAAGGCTTCTTGCTTGCTCTTATAAGGGCCTATGAGGTAACGCTTCGTCGCTCCCCTATCTTCAATCTTATGGGGGAATTGGTTAAACGCTTGCAAAAAGGCTTTATTAGGCGTGTGCGCAAAAACCCCCACTTGCAAATAATGCCCTTTAGTAAGAGTGGTTTTAGAATTGGCTTTTTTAGGGACTTCTTTATGAGCTTCTTTTTTGACTTTTAGCTCTTTAACCGCATGCTTATCTTTATCTTTATGGGCTTCCTTATCTTTAGGGGTTGCTTTAGGCTTTTTATGGGGGTTTCTTTTTTAGCCATAGCCTGAAATTCTTTTTGAGCGCTCATGGGAATAGACTCAACAGCTTTTAATTCTTTTTGAGATTCTTGTTTTTCTTCTGTTGTTTTCATCTCCATTTGAGTTTGATCGGTTTGAGTGGGCATGTTAAACGCATCATTTTCTTGTTTTTTAACATTATCCGCCACTTTGTCTAGCTTGTCTTCTTGTTTGGGAGAATCCATATTCAAGCTTTCAAACTCATCGTCTTTTTTCTCATCTTTAGTGTTGCCTATTTTTTGCATCCCGCTATCGGTTTGTAAAAAAGTCTCTTTAGGAGCGACTCTCGTGCTTTTCCAAAACACCATTAAAAGCACCGCTAAAATGATAATGGCTATAGCCACGATCAAAAACACCTTTTTAGTGCCGCCCCCATTATTTTCTTCTTCTAAGATCACTTCATTCAGTCTTTCTTTTTCTGACATCAAAAATCCTTTCAAAAATGGTTATAAATGCTTCGCCCAAGAGCTCCCACGCTCTTTTGCAAACACTTCATAAGGTAAGGCTAAAATATTAAATTCCTTAGGCCATTCATTGCTAGGGAAAACCTTCCATTCTTTAGGCAACCCTTGCGCTAATTTCATGGACAAAGTTTTAACCAACCTTTCACCCTCGCCTAACTCCGTATGCCCCTTATGCACATATAAATGCAAATGCCCTGGCGTTTTGGTGTTATAAGCGGTAAAATTCATAAAACCTTCCTCACGAAGCAATAACTGCGCCTTATGGTAAAAACGCTCCGGATTCCTCCCGTTATAATCAAACACAATGTTTTCCACCTTATCGTTACGCAAGATGAGGTTGTGCGCGATTTCTATTTCTTTTTTCAAATGCTTTTGAATGAGCGAGCTTGTGAGCATGGCATTCACTCTTTGGAATTTATTATAATAGCAACGCCCCGCATAATCCACTCTCTCCCCCAAGCCTGGTTTTTTTTCAAAATAATGGCTTGTGTCTATCTTAATGAGCTTTAATTCCATTTCTGTCATCTTGACTCCCTTAAAAAATAGGTTGCTGGTACACAGGGAATTGATTAGCCATGGCCTTCAATTCTTCTTTCACATGCAATTGCAAACTAACATTATTAATATCATTCAAAATATCTGATATTTTATTCCCTATGATTTCAAATTCCTTAGCTCCCATGCCTCTTGCACTCAATGCCGCTGAGCCAATCCTTATCCCGCTCGTTACAAAAGGGCTGCGCGTTTCGCCAGGAATGGTGTTTTTATTCACGGTGATTCCGGCATTCCCTAATGCAATATCAGCGTCTTTCCCGCTATAAGGCTTATCCAAGAAATCCATTAAAAGCAAATGGTTAGAAGTGCCACCACTCACTAATTTATGGTTTTTTTCTTTTAACGCTTTAGCCAAAACTTGCATGTTAGATTTCACCAATTTCGCGTAAGCTTTAAATTCTGGTTTTAGATTCTCTTTAAACCCCACCGCTTTAGCAGCAATCGCATGCATCAAAGGCCCGCCTTGAGTCCCTGGGAAAATCGCTTTATCAATCTTAGCCGCTATCTCTTCATCATTGGTTAAAATAAGCCCCCCTCTAGGCCCTCTTAAGGTCTTATGAGTGGTGCTTGAAACCACATGGCAATGCGGGAAAGGATGGGCATGCTCATTAGCGACCACAAGCCCTGCCACATGGGCTATATCGCCTAGTAGTAACGCCCCCACTTCATCAGCGATTTCTCTAAATTTCTTAAAATCAATTTCCCTTGGATAGGCTGAAAACCCGCACACAATGATTTCTGGCTTAACGCTTTGAGCGATTTTTAGCGCTTCTTCATAATCAATATAGCCATCCAAATTCACGCCATAAGAAAAGCTCTGGTAATGCTTGCCGGTCAAGCTCACTTTAGCGCCATGCGTTAAATGCCCTCCACAACTTAAATCCATGCCTAAAATCTTGTCATAAGGCTTTAAAAGAGCGTGATAGACAGCGTTATTAGCTTGTGAGCCTGAATGCGCTTGCACGTTAGCGAACTGGCAATTAAAAAGCTTTTTAGCCCTTTCTATGGCTAGGCTTTCTATTTTATCCACCACTTCACAGCCTCCATAATAGCGCTTGTTAGGATAGCCCTCAGCGTATTTATTCGTTAAAATGCTCCCCATAGCTTCCATAACACTAGGAAAAGTGTAATTCTCGCTCGCTATCATTTCTAAATGCTCATTTTGCCGCTTGTATTCTTCAAAGATCAATTCAAAAATTTCACTATCCGTTTGTTCTAAAAAATACGCCATTATTCTTTACTCTCAATATTAAAATCGTTTTTAACAGGACGCATCGCTGGGAATAAAATCACATCTTTAATGCTTTTAGCTCCAGTGAGTAGCATCACTAATCGGTCAATGCCTATGCCTTGCCCTGCAGTGGGGGGCATTCCATGGGCTAGGGCCCACACGTAATCTTCATCCATGTATTGGGCTTCTTCATCGCCTTTTTCTTTTTCAGCCACTTGATTTTTAAAGCGTTCTAATTGATCTAAAGGGTCGTTCAACTCGCTAAAGCCATTAGCGATTTCTTTCCCTGCAATGAACAATTCAAACCTGTCAGCAATATTAGGGTTACTATCGTTGCGTCTGGCTAAGGGACTAATTTCAATAGGGTATTGGGTTACAAAAGTGGGGTTAATGAGTTGGTGCTCTACAAAATGATCAAACGCTTCAGCGAGCAATTTGCCATGAGTGAGATTGGGCTCTACTTTGATGCCTTGCTCTAACAAATAAGCCAAAAGCCTGTCTTCTTTTTCCAAAATATCCTTACTAATGCCCCCTATTGTCTCTAAAGCGTCCAAATAGGAAATCACGCTCGTTTGGTTGAAATCCACTTCCATATCGTTATAAATGATTTTTGAATCTAAATTTAAAGTCTTTAGCAAGTAGTCAAACAATCTCTTACTGAGTTCAATCAAATCTTCATAAGTGTGATACGCCCAATAAAATTCAATCATCGTGAATTCGGGGTTATGGCTGTGATCCATGCCCTCATTCCTGAAATTACGATTGATTTCAAACACCGCTTCAAACCCCCCTACAATCAAGCGTTTGAGGTATAATTCTGGGGCGATTCTCAAATACCTCTCCACCTCCAAAGCGTTATGGTAAGTGATAAAAGGCCTTGCGTTCGCCCCGCCAGGAATGGGGTGCATCATGGGGGTTTCCACTTCTAAAAACCCTTCCATTTCAAAAAATTTCCGCACGCTAGAGACAATCAAACTGCGTTTTTTAAACACATCTTTAACGCCAGGATTGACGATCAAATCCAAGTAGCGCTGGCGGTAACGCAATTCTATATCGCTTAATCCATGAAACTTTTCAGGTAAAGGCACAATGGTTTTGCTTAAAATATGAAATTCTAGGGCATGAACGCTCAATTCACCGGTTTTGGTAGCAAAAGGGAAGCCTTTCACCAACACAATATCGCCCACTTCTAAATGCTTTTTCAAGCTTTTAAACTCATCGTTCAATTCATTTTGCGAAACATAAGCTTGTAAAATCGCGCTTTCATCTTCAATTTTAATAAAACATGCCTTACCCATTAAACGCAAGAGCTTGACCCTCCCTACAACGCTCTCGCATTTTTCTTTGTCTTTAGGCTCTTCTAAATCCTTAACATAAGCGTATTTTTCTAAAAAAGCGGCGTTGGTGAGGCTTCGTTTCAAGCCATTTTGATAAGGGTTTTTCCCTTCTTCTCTCAAGCTATTGGCTTTATGGATGCGTTGTTGGATGTATTGGTTAGAAAACATGTGATGCCTTTATAGGGGTTCTTTATTAGATGGGGTGGGGTTTGGTGGGGTTTGGTTAGCTTTTGGATCTAGCATGTTTTTAGGCAAGTCTTTAGCCTTTTCTTTTAAAGATTCCACGCCATTATCCATCGCTTTATTAAAAGACTCTTTATTTTTATTGAAAGATTCTTTATTTTTGACTTCATCGCTCATTTCTTCAAGATTGTCTTTAAGGTTTTGCTCCACATGTTTGACGCCATCAAGGCGCATGATCTTACTGGCGACGCTTTTCATGGTAGAAAAAAAAGCACTTTTTTCTTGCAAGTAGGCGTTAGCGTCTTTCATCACTTCCATTTTAGAGAGTGCATAGAGAATGAAAGAAAGCACTAAAAAAGTCTTCAAGCATGAAAAAATAAACCCTAACGCTTTGTCTATAATGCCTAACCCGCTAAAGACTAACACCTTGCCTAGCAACACTCCAAAAGCTAAAAAAAACACCCAAATAGACGCTAACACCAATAAAAAACCGATGAGATTCGTCATGGTTTCATTTCTTAAATCATACAAATGCTCTGAAAATAAATTCCCAACAGCCACAGAATAGCGAGACGCTAAATACACGCCAAGCACAATCCCTAAAGTCCCCGCCACTTCACTCACGAAGCCATGATAAAATCCTCTAATCCCAAAGGCTACCACCACCACAAGTAACGCCAAATCAATATAATTCAAACCCTAAACCCAAACCTTTCTCTCATATATCTCGCATAAAGATAGTGAGCGCTCAAAAACGCCCATTACTCTTAAATCATGCCAATTCACACTCTTTAGACTTGAAATTTGAAAATAATAACACAACTTAAAAAAAACTACCCTTAAAAAAATCAATCTAAAATTCTTAAATTAAAATATAGCTATAATACACTAAAACAATCTCAAGGTTTCACAATTTAGCCATGCGCCTTCTTCTATTCAATCAAAACGCTTTTTTATTGGCGTGCATGTTTGTTTCAAGCGTGTATGTGAACGCTGTTTTGGACGCTTATGCGATTGAAAACCCCTATATTTCTATCACACTCACAAGCCTATTAGCCCCTTTAAGCATGCTAGCGTTTTTAAAAACCCCAAAGAATAGCGCTTTTGCTTTGGGTTTTTTCGTGGGGGCGTTATTATTTTACTGGTGTGCTTTAAGCTTCCGCTATTCGGATTTCACTTATTTATTACCCTTAATCATTGTTTTAATAGCGTTAGTTTATGGGGTTTTATTTTATTTGTTGCTCTATTTTGAAAACCCCTACTTCAGGCTTTTGAGTTTTTTAGGCTCTAGTTTTATCCACCCCTTTGGATTTGATTGGTTAGTCCCGGATAGCTTTTTTTCTTATAGCGTGTTTAGGGTGGATAAGTTATCGCTAGGGCTTGTTTTTTTGGCTTGCGTTTTTTTGAGTGCTCAAAATCTTAAAAAATACAGGATCATAGGGGTTTTATTGTTGCTTGGCGCGTTGGATTTTAATGGTTTCAAAACAAGCGATTTAAAAAAGGTTGGAAATATTGAATTAGTCTCTACAAAAACGCCCCAAGATGTGAAATTTGACTCAAATTACCTTAATGATATTGAAAACAACATTCTTAAAGAAATCAAGCTCGCTCAAAGCAAGCAAAAAACCCTGATTGTTTTTCCAGAGACCGCCTACCCCATCGCTTTAGAAAACTCCCCCTTTAAAGCGAAGCTAGAAGATTTAAGCGATAATATTGCTATTTTAATAGGGACATTACGCACTCAAGGCTATAGCCTTTATAACAGCTCGTTTTTATTTTCTAAAGAAAGCGTTCAGATCGCTGATAAAGTGATCTTAGCCCCCTTTGGCGAAACAATGCCTTTACCGGAATTTCTTCAAAAACCCCTTGAAAAGCTCTTTTTTGGCGAGAGCGCTTATTTATACCGCAACGCTCCCCATTTCAGCGATTTCACATTAGATGATTTTACTTTCCGCCCCCTGATTTGCTATGAAGGCACTTCCAAAGCCGCTTATTCAAACAGCCCTTCAAAAATTTTTATCGTGATGAGCAATAACGCATGGTTTAGCCCAAGCATTGAACCCACCTTACAAAGAACGCTTTTAAAATACTACGCAAGGCGTTATGATAAGATCATCTTGCACAGCGCGAATTTTTCAACTTCTTACATTCTAAACCCTAGTTTATTAGGCGATATTCTTTTTAGGAAACGATCATGATTAAAGCGATTAATATTTCTCATGCTTTTGAAAAGCCTCTTTATAATGGCGTGAATTTGCACATCAAGCCCAAAGAAAGCCTAGCGATTTTAGGCGTGAGTGGGAGCGGTAAAAGCACGCTTTTAAGCCATTTAGCCACCATGCTAAAACCCAATAGTGGGACGATCGGTTTGTTAGAACACCAGGATATTTATGCCTTAAATTCCAAAAAGCTTTTGGAATTACGGCGCTTAAAAGTGGGCATAATCTTCCAATCGCATTACCTTTTTAAGGGTTTTAGCGCTTTAGAAAACTTGCAAGTCGCTTCCATCCTAGCCAAGCAAGAAATAAATCATTCCCTTTTAGAACAATTAGGCATAGCCCACACCCTAAAGCAAGGCGTGGGTGAATTGAGCGGCGGCCAGCAACAACGCTTAAGCATCGCCAGAGTGCTTTCTAAAAAACCTAAAATCATTATCGCTGATGAACCCACCGGGAATTTAGACACCACTAGCGCTAATCAGGTCATTAGCATGCTGCAAAATTACATTATAGAAAACGAAGGGGCGTTAGTCTTAGCCACGCATGATGAGCATTTGGCTTTCACTTGCTCTCAAGTCTATCGCTTAGAAAAAGAATCTTTAATTAAGGAAAAATAAAAATGTTGCAACGCCCTAAAATTGTCGCCGAATTGAGCGCTAATCATAACCAGGATTTAAACCTAGCTAAAGAAAGCCTTCATGCCATTAAGGAAAGCGGTGCGGATTTTGTCAAGCTCCAAACTTACACGCCAAGCTGCATGACTTTAGATTCTAAAGAAGATCCTTTCATCATTCAAGGCACTTTATGGGATAAAGAAAATCTGTATGGATTATATCAAAAGGCTTCTACCCCCCTAGAATGGCATGCTGAATTGTTTGAGTTGGCTAAAAAGCTTGATTTAGGCATTTTTAGCTCGCCCTTTAGCTCAAAAGCTTTAGAGCTTTTAGAGAGCCTAGATTGCCCCATGTATAAAATCGCTAGTTTTGAAATCGTTGATTTGGACTTGATTGAAAAGGCCGCTCGCACACAAAAGCCCATTATCCTTTCTAGCGGTATCGCCACACACACCGAATTGCAAGACGCTATCTCGTTGTGCAAAGGAGTGGGCAATTTTGACATCACCCTTTTAAAATGCGTGAGCGCTTATCCCAGTAAAATAGAAGATGCTAACCTATTAAGCATGGTTAAATTAGGCGAAACCTTTGGCGTTAAATTTGGCTTGAGCGATCACACGATTGGTTCTCTTTGTCCCATTTTAGCCACCACTTTAGGAGCGAGCATGATAGAAAAGCATTTCATTTTAAACAAATCCTTACAAACCCCAGACAGCGCTTTTAGCATGGATTTTAACGAATTTAAAAGCATGGTTGAAGCCATCAAGCAAAGCGTTTTAGCCTTAGGCGAAGAAGAGCCTAAAATCAATCCAAAGACTTTAGAGAAGCGAAGATTTTTTGCGCGCTCTTTATTTGTCATTAAGGATATTCAAAAAGGCGAAGCATTGACTAGCGATAATATCAAAGCCTTACGCCCCAACCTTGGCTTACACCCTAAATTTTATAAAGAAATTTTAGGTCAAAAGGCATCAAAATTTTTAAAAGCCAACACCCCTTTAAGCGCTGATGATATAGAACGCTCACTGTAGATTTGATTAAAAAATGGGATTTTCAAATTTGTTTTGTGGTTTTAGATTTGATTTTAAACTCATTTTCTTTATTTTATAAACTCTTAAGGGGATAGGGAATATCACTCTCATCACATATTGCAACTAGAGCCTTATTTAAATTCCAATTAACTTCAATTTTTTAATAAAAACAAGATTACTTTGTTGTTATCGTTTTAAACCTTATAATAAATCCCATTTTTTAGGGAAATATTTTGCACTTAATACCCCATAACCCCCAATCAAATTCCCTAACCCCTAAAGACAGCTTTTTAAGAGATTATCCGCTTGATTAAATCAAGCTCTTATATCAATCTCTTATGTTTAATCTTAAAAAATGCCTTTGAACATTTTTATTGGCACTCAATGAAAAAAGTCAATCCATTTTAAATAATTTTTAATCACAGATTCCACACACGCTCTAAATAAAGCTCATTAAACAAAGCTCAAATAAGGGGGCTGATAATACCCCTTATGACAAAAAGGCTGTTTCTAAAGCACTAGATCAATAAAAATAATCTCACTTCACCTTTTCAAGATACTCTTCTGTTTCCGTATTGACTTTAATCACTTCACCCTCTAAAACATGGAAAGGCACTTGCACGACCGCACCGGTTTCTAAAGTCGCTGGTTTTTTGCTCGCGCTTGAAGTATCGCCCTTAAAATTAGGGGCTGTTTCTACAATCTTTAAAGCCACAACTTGCGGCACATCCACTGAAATCGCCTTGTCATTATGCAATAAAACCTGCACTTGCATGCCGTCTAGCATCCATTTAGAAGCATCACCCACTTGAGAGTCGTTCAAAGCGATTTGCTCATAGCTCTCTATGTCCATGAATTGGTATGTATCGCCATCGTGATAAAGGTATTGCATCGTTTTTTCAACCAAATTAGGCTCTTCGCACTTATCCCCCGCATGGAAAGTCTTCTCAATCACCTTGCCATCTAAAAACGATTTGATTTTCGCACGCACAAAAGCCGCACCCTTGCCGGGCTTGACATGCTGGTATTCTACGATCCTATAAGGCACACCGCCCAATTCAATTTTCAAGCCCTTTTTGAGCTCGCTCATCCCAATTGCCATGTTACACTCTTTCCTTGTTGATTAAATTTTATTAGCACTACCCAAAAGTTTCATGCGCTCTTTGACCACATTTTTAAGTGCTAATTGGGCCGGAGAAAAAAACTTCCTCAAATCAAATTGGCTCTTATCTTCGTTAGCCACCTTGCGCACTTCTGCGATGAAAGCGATCCTTAAGTCCGTGTCGGTATTGACTTTATTGATCCCCCCTTTTATAGATTCTTGTAAAAATTCAAAAGGCACGCCCTTAGAGCCTTTCAAATCGCCTCCAGCGTCCAAATAAGATTTCCTCACATCATCTGGTATCGCGCTCGCTCCATGCAAAACTAAAGGGATATTAGTGAGCCTTTTGACTTCTTGCAAGCGTTCAAAATCCAATTTTGGCTCACCCTTAAACTTAAACGCTCCATGGCTTGTCCCAATGGCTGGGGCTAAGTAATCCACTTGAGATTCTTTGACAAACCGCTCCGCTTCTTTAGGATTCACTAACACCGCATCTTTTTCATCTACTGAAATATTGTCTTCAATCCCCATTAAACGCCCCAACTCCGCTTCCACGCTCACTCCAGCGTTATGCGCCATTTTGACCACTTTAGAAGTCAATTCCAAATTTTCTTCAAACGCATGATGAGACGCGTCAATCATCACAGAAGTGAAACCCGCTTTCACGGCTTTTTCGCAGCTTTCAAAAGTCGTGCCATGATCTAGGTGTAAGGCTACAGGAATGTGCGGGTAGCGTTCGCACATGATTTTCACCATGCCCACCGCCATATCAATCCCCATGTATTTGATCGCTCCTTCACTCGCTTGAATGAAAAGCGGGGAATTTTCTTCGTTTCCTGCTTCAAAAATAGCGTTTAGCATTTCAAAATTCACGAAATTAAACGCCCCCACCCCATAACCTTCTTTATGGGCTTTCAATAAGATTTCATTGCCTTTAACTAACATGATAACACCTCATCAATTACTTGTTGATAACAATTTTAGCATGCTTTCTTAGTTCCTCGATTCGTTGATTCATGCGTTCTTGGAAAAGCTTTTCTTGTAACATCCCCTTAATGGTGGGTTTAGCTTGCTCATAAGTATAAGTTACAGGGCTATCTTTAGAAATCAAATAGATAATATGATAACCAAACTCTGTTTTAACAGGGGTTTTAGTGTAATTCCCAGGAGTTAGAGCGAAAGCGGCTTTAGAAAAATCCGGAGCCATTTGGTTTTTCTGGAATTTCCCTAAATCACCGCCATTTTGCGCGTTCTTACTGTTAGGATCAATCGTATCACGATTGGCTAACTCAATGAATTTGGCTTCTTTTTTGGTCTTTGGCTGTTTGTCAATCTCAGAAATAATCCGTTTAGCTTCATCTTCGGTTTTCACTAAAATATGCCTAGCGTGGGCTTCTTGCTTGACAAAAAGCTGATCTTTATTGGCGTTGTAAAAATCCTGCATTTCTTTTTCTGGGATTTGGATTTTTTTCACTTCTTCAGCCTGTTTTTTAGCCCAAAATTCCACTAAAGCCTGTTTTTTAACCGCTTCCATCATCGCTTTAAATTCTGGAGTCTGATTAAGCTTTTCTGCCTTAGCTTCATTTTCTACAAGCGCGGTGCGGATAGCTTGCTCAATCAAGGCTTCTTTTTCTTTCTCTTTAAGCTTGTCAAAATCAAAATTAGGATTTCGTTGCTTAATCATATCAAAATCGCTTTTGGTGATGGGTCTGCCATCCACTGTCGCTAACACGCCTGCTGAAGCATCGGTCGTTTCTTTCGTGTTATGCATAGCGTTATTCGCATTATGAGCCGGCTTGGCCATCAAAAACGACGCGCTCAACGCACCCACTAACGCTAAATTCAAGATATTTTTTTTCATTGTGTGTTCTCCACTTTAAACTAATTTTCATCATTAAATTCACATTATAGCAAATTTAAAACAAAATCAGCTATCATGATTATAGAAAACTCACATTGAGGGGTAAGAAATGCTTAAAGTTGTTCATTCCATTCAAAGTGGGTAAAAAGTGTTCGCCTCAGATGTTGTAATAATATTTATTATCTTTTTTGGTGTTAGTTTTATTCTTTTTGGAAAGAAAAAGAATGTTAAAGAAGATTCAAAATTTCATAAGACAATAATGAATATTATATTTACCATTGCCGTTGTAATCGTTTTGTGTCCTTGGATACTGATGGTATTGTTTTACCCCATAATGTATTTATTACTGCATGTTATTCCATATTAAGTAATTTCTATACCTTTAGTCAATCTCATATTGATAAGCTTGCTATGTAAGATTAAGGGACTTTGCGCTTAAATTACCCTAGCAAAGTGAGTGAAGAAGGATTTCAAGTTATGGTTTTGTCTTTATCTATCCTTAAAAAAAGCTTTAATGATTTTTTAAGTGCTAGAATGCTTTTAATCAATCTTGGCCCTATCCTTTTGAGTTTGGCGTTTTTTGGAGCTGTTTTTTACTACAATGGCGCAAATATTGTGGGTTATTGCCAAACCTTATTACCGCAATCTTTGAATGACTATTCCCATTCTCAAGGCTTTTTTGCTGGCATGTTCGCATGGGTTTTTAAAGCGTTAGTGTATTTTCTTATTTTTTGGATTGCGATTCTTTTGAGTTTAGTCATCAATATTTTTGCGTCTGTTTTTTACACCCCTTTGGTGGTTTCTTATTTGCACCAAAAATATTATCCTCATGTTGTTTTAGAAGAATTTGGCTCTATCCTTTTTTCTATTAAGTATTTTTTAAAAGCGCTCGCTTTTATGCTTATATTCTTAGCGGTTTTAACGCCCCTTTATTTCATTCCCTTTATAGGGGTCTTTGGGGTCTTTTTTTCTATAATCGTGCATTTCCTTTTTTTCAAAAACACCATGAGTTTGGATATAGCCAGCATGATTTTTAATCATCAAAGCTATCAAAATTTACTCAAACAGCACCGATTAAAGCACTATCGTTTCTCGTTTTTTTGCTATCTTTTTTCCTTAATCCCTTTTTTTAATTTTTTTGCTACTTTATTACAAACCCTAATGCTAACGCACTACTTTTTTATCCTTAAAGAAAAAGAATGCTAGATTTCCTCCAAGAGCTTAGCACCCCCCATGTTGGGGATTTTTTCTTGTTGTTTTTAAGGGTTAGTGGGGTGTTATCTTTTTTCCCTTTTTTTGAAAACCATTTAGTGCCTTTATCGGTACGTGGGGCTTTGAGTTTGTATGTGAGCGCGATTTTTTACCCCACTTTAGAGTTTTCAAACGCCACTTACACGCCAGAGGGTTTTATCATCGCTTGTTTATGCGAGCTGTTTTTAGGGGTGTGCGCGTCTGTCTTTTTACAGATCGTCTTTGCGAGCTTGGTGTTTGCCACTGACAGCATTAGCTTTTCTATGGGGCTTACCATGGCGAGTGCTTATGATCCCATTTCAGGATCGCAAAAACCCATCGTGGGGCAAGCCCTTTTATTGTTAGCGATTTTAATTTTATTGGATTTATCGTTCCACCATCAAATCATTTTATTTGTGGATCACAGCTTAAAAGCCGTCCCTTTAGGGCGATTTGTCTTTGAGCCAGAATTAGCTAAAAACATTGTCAAAGCCTTTTCGCACTTGTTTGTCATAGGGTTTTCTATGGCGTTCCCTATTTTATGCTTGGTGTTATTGAGCGATATTATTTTTGGCATGATCATGAAAACCCACCCTCAATTCAACCTGCTCGCTATCGGATTTCCGGTTAAAATTGCGATTGGGTTTGTGGGCATTATTTTAATCGCTTCGGCTATCATGGGGCGTTTTAAAGATGAAATCAGCCTGGCCTTTAGCGTTATTAGTAAAATCTTTTAAAGGATGAACATGATTAGTTTTAAAGAGGCTCTAAAAATCCATTCTAACATTCCCCTAAAACCCTTAGAAGTAGAAGTTGTCTCTTTGTTTGAAAGCGCAGGGCGCATTTTAGCAGAGGATATTATTTGCGTTCACACTTTGCCTAAATTCAATCAAAGCGCTATGGACGGCTATGGGTTTAAAATGCAAGATTTGGGCCAAAAAACTCAAATCGTTCAACACATCTTTGCCGGAGATGATGTGAGCGCTTTAGAAGTCAAAGAAAATGAATGCGTTAAAATCATGACTGGAGCGATGGTGCCAAAGGGAATAGAAACGATCGTTCCCATAGAATGCATGCTAGAAAGCCATACAAATTTCGCCCTAGCTCCTAAAGATTTTAAAATTCACGCTAATATCCGTCAAAAGGGCGAAAACGCTTCTTTAAACAGCGTGTTAGTCCCTAAAAATACCCGTTTGAATTATGGGCATATCGCGCTCATTGCCTCTCAAGGGTTCAAAGAAATCAAAGCGTTTAGAAAATTAAAAATCGCTCTCTTTAGCAGCGGCGATGAATTAGTGCCTTTAGGGCAAAACGCCCTAGAATGCCAGGTTTATGATGTGAATTCAGTGGGTGTTTTTAACATGCTTAAAAACTACAACACGCATTTTCTAGGGGTTTTAAAAGATGATAAAAATTTACAGCTTAAAATACTTGAATTGCAAGACTATGATGTCATCCTTTCAAGCGCGGGGGTGAGCGTAGGGGATAAAGACTTTTTTAAAGACGCCTTGAAAGAAAAAAACGCCCTTTTTTATTACGAAAAAGTCAATCTCAAACCTGGAAAACCGGTAACTTTAGCCCAACTCAATCAAAGCATTATTATAGGCTTACCGGGTAATCCTTTAAGTTGCTTACTGGTCTTACGAGTTTTGATTCTACCCTTATTGGAGCGCTTATCCTTGAATAAAGATTTTAAATTAAAACCCTTTAAGGCTCAAATCAATGCCCCCTTAAAGCTTAAAGACAAACGCACGCATTTGATTTTAGGCAACTATTCAAACCACCAATTCATTCCTTACAACAACAACCGCTATGAATCAGGAGCGATTCAAGCCCTTGCGCAAGTGGATTCTATCGCTCTAATTGATGAAGGAGTGGGATTAGTTCAGGGCGAAATTGAAATTTTAAGGTTTGAAAATTAAAATGGCTTTTAACAATGCTATAATGATGAGTTTAAAACCCCACTCATAAAGGTTCTGTTTGTGGATAACTACACCTATAGCGAATTGTTAAAAAGCTTGCAAAACAAATGCGATAATATCGCCTTAATCATCAAGCCTGAAAAGATCAAGCAAGAATTAGAACGCATTGAAAAAGAGCAAGAAGACCCTAATTTTTGGCAAGATGTCTTAAAAGCTAGAGACACCAATAAAGAAAAAGTGCGCTTGAACCGCTTGCTAGAAACCTATCAAAAAACGAAAAATTCTTTAGATGAAAGCGTGGAATTGTTTGAACTCGCTCAAAACGATAACGATGAGGTTACTTTATCCTTGCTCTATGAAGAGGCTCCCATTTTAGAACACAGCGTGCAAAAAGTGGAAATTGAAATCATGCTAAGCGGTGAAAACGACGCTTCAAACGCTATTATCACCATTCAGCCTGGAGCGGGGGGGACTGAAAGTCAGGATTGGGCGAGCATTTTGTATCGCATGTATTTGAGGTGGGCGGAAAGAAGGGGCTTTAAAAGCGAGATTTTAGATTATCAAGATGGCGAAGAAGCGGGCATTAAAGGGGTCGCCTTTATCATTAAGGGCGAAAACGCTTATGGCTATTTGAAAAATGAAAACGGGGTGCATAGGCTTGTAAGGATTTCGCCCTTTGATGCGAACGCCAAACGGCACACGAGTTTTGCGAGCGTGCAAATTAGCCCTGAATTGGACGATGATATTGATATAGAAATTGATGAAAAAGATGTCCGTTATGATTATTATAGAGCCAGTGGGGCAGGCGGTCAGCATGTCAATAAAACAGAAAGTGCGGTTAGGATCACGCATTTCCCTACCGGCATTGTGGTGCAATGCCAAAACGACAGGAGCCAGCATAAAAACAAAGCGAGCGCGTTAAAAATGCTTAAATCCAAGCTTTATGAATTGGAATTAGAAAAGCAGCAAAGCAGCGCCAAAAATGAAGAAAAAAGCGAGATCGGTTGGGGGCATCAAATAAGAAGCTATGTCCTAGCCCCCTACCAGCAAGTCAAAGACGCGCGCTCCAATATTGCTTATAGCAATGTGGAAGCGATTTTAGACGGCGATATTGATGCGATTTTAGAGGGCGTTTTGATTGCTAAAGCTTAAGTGCGCTAAAATGACGGCTAGGAATTATAGTTAAAAACGCTTTTTAAAACCAATTGGCAAGGAACAACAATGACACAAGAAGAATTAGACGCTTTGGTGAATGGTGGCGATTTGGAAAATTTGGAAGCCTTAGAGGCTAAAGAAGAGGCTAAAGAGCCAACTAAAGAGAAAGAAGAGGTTAAAGAATCCAAAGAAAGCTCTAGCCAAAAAATGACCGTCAAAAAAGAAGACGCTGAAAAATACGGCAAGATTAGCCCTAATGAATGGCCTCCTCCTCCCCCCACTGAAGAGCATAAAGTCGTGCATCAATTAGATGATGTTACAAGAGATTCTGAAGTGAAAGCCACGCAAATTTTTGATCAATTGGATTTGATCGGGGCTAGTGCTGAAAAAATCGCTAAAATGGTTAAAAAAATCCAAGAACCTTTGCAAAAACACCAAGAAATTTTTGACAATTTGCATGCGCATTTCCCCCATGTTGAATCTTTTAAAACCGCGCTCAATGAGCAACAAGAAATCCTAAACGCCCTTAAAAGCATTGAAGAAGAAGCCGCTAATTGCTCTGATAGCTCCATGCAAGCGATGGATATTATGCAGTTTCAAGACATCCACCGCCAAAAAATTGAACGAGTGGTCAATGTCATGCGAGCGCTCAGCCAATACATGAATTCGCTTTTTGAAGGCAAAATTGATGATTCTAAGCGCGTGAGTTCAGCGACTTTTATCACCGGCGATGACGATAAAGATTTAGCCAGTGCGGACGATATTGAAGCCTTGATCGCTTCTTTTGGAGCCAAGTGATTTTGAATCAAGTTGAATTACTCTCTCCAGCCGGTAATTTAAAAAAACTTAAAATCGCTCTCAACTATGGGGCTGATGCGGTTTATGGGGGGGTGAGCCATTTTTCTTTACGCAATCGCGCCAGCAAGGAATTTACTTTAGAGACCTTTAAAGAAGGGATTGACTACGCCCATGCCTTGAATAAAAAAGTCTATGCGACCATCAATGGTTTCCCTTTCAATTCACAGCTCAAACTTTTAGAAGAACATATTGATAAAATGGCAGAATTAGAGCCAGACGCTTTTATTATCGCTGCGCCTGGTGTCATCAAGCTCGCTTTAAAAATCGCCCCGCATATCCCTATCCATTTATCCACGCAAGCGAATGTCTTGAATTTGCTGGATGCGCAAGTGTTTTATGATCTAGGGGTTAAACGCATTGTGTGCGCTAGGGAATTGAGCTTGAATGATGCGATTGAAATTAAAAAAGCCTTACCCGATTTAGAATTAGAAATCTTTGTGCATGGGAGCATGTGCTTTGCCTTTTCAGGGCGCTGCTTGATTTCGGCCTTACAAAAGGGGCGCGTGCCTAATAGAGGGAGTTGCGCGAATGATTGCCGGTTTGATTATGAGTATTACGTGAAAAACCCTGATAACGGCGTGATGATGCGATTAGTTGAAGAAGAGGGCGTAGGCACGCATATTTTTAACGCTAAAGATTTGAACCTCTCTGGCCATATCGCTGAAATTTTAAGCTCCAACGCCATTAGCGCGCTCAAGATTGAAGGGCGCACCAAGTCCAGTTATTACGCCGCGCAAACCACACGCATCTATCGTTTAGCGGTTGATGATTTTTACCATAACACCTTAAAACCGAGTTTTTATGCTAGCGAATTGAACACGCTTAAAAACAGGGGTTTTACGGACGGCTATTTGATGCGAAGGCCTTTTGAAAGGCTAGACACTCAAAACCACCAAACAGCCATTAGCGAAGGGGATTTTCAAGTCAATGGCGAAATAACTGAAGACGGGCGTTTTTTTGCATGCAAATTCACCACTACCACTAACACCGCTTATGAAATCATCGCCCCCAAAAATGCGGCTATCACGCCCATAGTCAATGAAATTGGCAAGATTTACACCTTTGAAAAACGCTCTTATTTAGTGCTGTATAAAATCCTTTTAGAAAATAACACCGAGTTAGAAACTATCCATAGCGGGAACGTGAATTTAGTGCGACTGCCCGCACCCTTACCGGCTTTTAGTTTTTTACGCACCCAAGTAGAGTCTAAAAATGGCATTTAGAGATTAGGGATTACAAACGATTAAGAGAAACGCATGCCATTAGAAACTATCACGCTCGCTCGTATTTATGAAGAACAAGGGTTTTTTGAAGAAGCGTTGCAAATTTATACTAATATTTTAAAAAAACCCCTGACCATGCAGAGGCGTTAAAACAAATGAAGCGTTTGGAAAAAATCCAAAAAAATGGCGCTCCTTTCAAACACGATGCATTGTTAGAGCGGCACTATTTAAATTTTATCAAAGGGGATTTTTTGAGCGTTGAGAATTTAGAACAATGGCTGGTAGAATGGAATTGAAAAACATTATTTCAGAAACCCTTAATGAAATTGAAAAAATGGCTAAAACCATTGATGATGGTTTTAATACGGCGCAAAAAACGCTCTCTTTTTTCAAAACGCCCTCTCATTTGCAAAACACCCCAGACCCTAAAAATGCTAACACCCCTTTAGAGCCAAAAAACGCTGCTAAAATAGAAACGCAAGAAAAAATCACAGAAGAAAATACAGAAGAAAAAGAAGAAGCACAAGAAATCATTATAGAAGAAATCACGCCACAAACCCCTAAGCAAGTGCCAATTTCAAACGAGAGGGTTTTTTTAAAAAATTTACTAGAGAGGACCTTAGTGTTATTGAAAGGCATGCAAGCTTTAGAAGAAAAAGACGCACTGAAGCGTTTGGATTTAGTGGTGCGTTTCTTGCAATACCAATTGAGCGTGCTTGAAAAACGGTTGGAATCTTTGGAGCGAGAAAACACAGAGTGAAAAATGAGCAAAGGAATTTTTTAAAAACATTAAAAAATAAGGCTTTAATTTTCAATATTCCATGAAAACAAAGCCTTAAATTTCCATTAATAACTATGATAATGTTTTGAATTTTTATTTTTAAGACATCTTTAAGGTATCTTTAGTAATAAAATGCTAGAATTAGTCCCTTAAAACATTAACAGAGTTAATCGTTTTTAAAGTTGTAAAAATCATTGAAGGAGTTAATTGAAGTATGATAGAAGTTTTAATGATAGAAGATGATATAGAACTAGCCGAGTTTTTGAGCGAGTTTTTGCTCCAACATGGCATTCATGTAACCAATTACGATGAGCCATATACCGGTCTTAGTGCGGCTAACACACAAAATTATGATTTGTTGTTGTTGGATTTAACTTTGCCTAATTTAGACGGGCTTGAAGTGTGTAAGCGCATCTCCAAACAAAAACATATCCCTATTATTATTTCTTCAGCAAGAAGCGATGTGGAAGATAAGATTAAAGCGCTAGATTATGGGGCTGATGATTACCTCCCTAAACCCTATGATCCTAAAGAATTACTAGCTCGCATCCAATCCTTACTCAGGCGTTCTCATAAAAAAGAAGAAGTGAGTGAGCCAGGCGATGCGAATATCTTTAGGGTAGATAAGGATAGCCGAGAAGTGTATATGCATGAAAAAAAGCTAGACTTAACTAGGGCTGAATATGAAATCCTTTCGCTTCTCATTAGCAAAAAAGGTTATGTGTTTAGCCGTGAAAGCATTGCGATTGAGAGCGAGAGCATCAACCCTGAAAGCTCTAATAAAAGCATTGACGTGATCATTGGCCGTTTGCGATCTAAGATTGAAAAAAATCCTAAGCAACCGCAATACATCATCTCTGTTAGAGGGATTGGTTATAAATTAGAATACTGATTCTAATAAGGAGTTAAGGGATTTTGCGTTTCTCTATCTTTTTTAAGGTTGTCGCTTTGTTTATGATAACGCTCTTTAGTTTTGGAGCGTTCGCTTATTATTTCGTGTCTTCTCAAATCAGTCACGAAAACTATCAAAACGAAATGCGCCATTACCAGTTTGTTACCACTATCAATGAAATTTTAAATAACTACCCTGATTATAGAGCCATAGAAGATTATCTCTATAAAATCGGTTTTAGAGAAACCACGATAGAAAATTTAGAAAAGGTTTTAACCAAAAGACGCCACCAGTTGCACCATAGGAATATTGGGTATGCGGAAGTGTTCAAATTCAGCGATATGGTTTTTATCCTTTTAAAAAAAGATGAGCATTTTGTGCTTTATAAAGATTTGCATTCGGTTTCTTATAGGAATTATTTCTTAGCGATTACGGTGGGTTTATTGTTGATTTTGTTCCTCTTTTTATTTGTTTTGCAGAGCTTGTTGCCCTTAAGAGAGTTAAGATCTCAAGTGAAACGCTTCGCTCAAGGGGACAAAAGCGTGAGTTGTAAAAGCAAGCAAAAAGATGAAATAGGGGATCTGGCTAACGAATTTGACAATTGCATCCAAAAATCAATGCGATGAATGAATCTCGGGTTTTATTTTTGCGCTCTATCATGCATGAATTGCGCACCCCTATCACTAAGGGCAAGATATTAAGCTCTATACTCAAAGAAGAATTGCCACAAAAACGCTTCATTTCCATTTTTGATCACCTAAACACGCTGATTGAGCAATTTGCCCGCATTGAGCAGCTCGCTTCCAAAAACTATGGGAGCAATAAAGAAAAATTTTTAATGAGCGATTTGATAGACAAGATTGAAAAAATGCTTTTAATTGATGAGGATAAAAAAAGCCCTATCCATGTATCCTCTTCAAATTACATCATTGAAGCGGACTTTGAATTGTTTTCTATAGCGTTAAAAAACATGGTAGATAATGCGATCAAATACAGCGATGACAAACAGGTGTTTTTGGATTTCATCGGCAATGATTTGGTGGTGTCCAATAAAAGCAAACCTTTAAAAGAAGATTTTGAAAAATATTTGCAACCCTACTTTAAATCTTCTAACCCCAGCCAAGCCCATGGTTTTGGGTTAGGCATGTATATCATTAAAAACGCTTTAGAGGCTATGGGATTGAATTTGAGCTATCATTACAGCAATGGAAGAATTTGTTTCACTATCCATGATTGCGTTTTTAATAGTTTTTACGATTTAGAAGAAGATGATGAAGAGCTACCCCCCCCCCCCGAAAATTTGAGAGAGGTGAGCGCAATGGAGGGGACAGAAAAAGCCAATTGTGGGGTTAAAGAAAAACAATAAAGAGAGAACATGTTCAAACGATTGAGAAGATTACGAAGCAGCGAAAATTTAAGGGCGATGGTGAGAGAAACGCGTCTAAATACTGATGATTTCATCGCTCCCTTATTTGTCATAGAAAGCGATAGTTATATTAAAAATGAAATCAGTTCCATGCCTGGCGTTTATCAAATGAGCATGGAGCCTCTTTTAAAAGAATGCGAAGAATTAGTGGGTTTAGGCGTCAAAGCCGTTTTATTGTTTGGCATTCCTAAACATAAGGACGCTACAGGAAGCCATGCGTTAAATAAGGATCACATTGTCGCAAAAGCTACGAGAGAAATTAAAAAACGATTCAAGGATTTGATCGTTATAGCGGATTTGTGTTTTTGTGAATACACCGACCATGGGCATTGCGGGATTTTAGAAAACGATTCTGTGTCTAACGATAAAACGCTAGAGATTTTAAATCTTCAAGGGCTTATTTTGGCTGAAAGCGGCGTGGATATTCTAGCCCCAAGCAACATGATGGATGGGAATGTTTTGAGCTTGAGAAAAACGCTAGATAACGCCGGCTATACCCACACGCCCATCATGAGCTATTCCACCAAATTTGCGAGCAATTACTATGGGCCTTTTAGAGATGCGGCAAACTCTGCGCCGAGTTTTGGCGATCGCAAAAGCTATCAAATGGATTACGCTAATAAAAAAGAAGCGCTTTTAGAAAGTTTAGAAGATGAAAAACAGGGTGCGGATATTTTAATGGTGAAACCGGCTTTGGCGTATTTGGATATTGTTAAAGAAATCAGAGATCACACTTTGCTCCCTTTAGCGCTCTATAATGTGAGCGGGGAATACGCCATGCTCAAACTCGCTCAAAAACACAACCTGATCAACTATGAAAGCGTTTTATTAGAAACGATGACTTGTTTTAAAAGAGCGGGAGCGGATATGATTATTAGCTATCATGCTAAAGAAGTGGCTAACTTATTACAAAGGAATTGAATGGGACGAGCGTTTGAATACAGAAGAGCGGCTAAAGAAAAACGATGGGATAAGATGAGTAAGGTTTTCCCCAAGCTCGCCAAAGCGATCACTCTAGCGGCAAAAGAGGGCGGGAGCGAGCCGGACACGAACGCCAAACTACGAACGGCGATTTTAAACGCTAAAGCGCAAAACATGCCTAAAGACAATATTGATGCAGCGATTAAAAGAGCGAGCAGTAAAGAGGGGAATTTGAGTGAAATCACTTATGAGGGTAAGGCGAATTTTGGCGTGCTAATCATTATGGAATGCATGACTGATAACCCCACTAGAACCATTGCTAACCTTAAAAGCTATTTCAATAAAACGCAAGGGGCGAGCATCGTGCCTAATGGCTCTTTAGAGTTTATGTTTAACCGAAAAAGCGTGTTTGAATGCTTGAAAAGTGAAGTGGAAAATTTAAAACTCAGCCTAGAAGATTTGGAATTCGCTCTCATTGATTATGGCTTGGAAGAATTAGAAGAAGTGGAAGAAAAGATTATTATTAGGGGGGATTATAACAGCTTCAAGCTCTTAAATGAGGGGTTTGAAAGCTTGAGGTTGCCCATTTTAAAAGCGAGTTTGCAACGCATCGCTACAACGCCCATTGAATTGAATGACGAACAAATGGAGCTTACCGAAAAATTACTAGACAGGATTGAAGACGATGATGATGTGGTCGCGCTTTATACGAATATTGAGTGAAATGCAAAAAGGCTCAAAGTATTTTTTAAAACCACCCAAGCAAGAAATCCTAAACATCTTTAGCGTTTGGGATGAATGCCGCTAATTTTAGTATAACACCTCCATGCATTTGCATCTAGCGCAGGAAGCGCACAAAGTTACGCCTTTATAAGATATGATGCGTGAAAGCTGTAGGGGATGCGTTGAGGCTCAAACTCTGTAAAATCCCTTAGGGACACAGAGCGAGAAACTCTCCCCCAACATCAGGAAGCCCAATCGTCTTTAGCGTTTGGGCGCTTCGCCAATGAAAACCGACAAAAAGTTTTGTTGCTATAAGCTTGTAAAATCCTATAAAGATTTATAAAACTCATTTTTATTGGATTTTAACCTTATTTTGATTGAATAAAGGTTTTTGTTTTGATCAAATATGAATAGCTTTTTCAATATTCTTTTTTAAAAAACTTGTTTTTAAGCTTTTTATAGTTAATTTTTATTTTGTAAGTTATTTTTTAAAGCGGATAGGGGATTTTGAAATAACGCCCCCTTTAACTCCATTAAATCCGAGCGCTTTAAAAAATTATCGCTTGTAAGCTCTTTTATATTTGTTTTAAAACGCCTTTGAGTGTTTTTATTATCAATATAAGAGCGAATCCAAACCCTAGATTTGTGGATTTTTAATCTCAATACCCACCAATAGAGGCACTTAATCCCCATTTGATAGCGCGAAAGCGGAAAGATTTCTATAAGATTAATCATAGCCCCTAAACTCTGGCTTATTGCGTATCATCTTGCGTGTCGTTTTGCGCGTCATCTTGCAAATTATCAGAATTCTTGCCAATCACTTCTTCTAACACTTTACAACTACCGCTAAAGCCTAAAGTGCAACCTTTCTTATAATACGAAATGGCTTTATCCAAATCCTTTGGAGTGCCCTTACCCGTGTAATACATCACCGCCACATTATGACAACCGCTCCCTTCTTTTAAAGAACACCCCTTTTTATAAAGATTCAAGGCCTGCTCTTCATTTTGTCTGACATAAAGACCGGCTTCATACATATAGCCTAAACTCACACAGCTCGCTCCGTCTTTTAAATGGCACCCTCTTTTAAAATTCGTAAGGGCTTTTTTCAAATCCTTCTCCACGCCTTTTGCGTTCCTATACATATACCCTGTAAAGTTACAACTAATACCATAATTCAAACTGCAAGCGTATTTAGAAAGAGAAAGGGCTTTGGCATAATTTTGCTTAACGCCCGTGCCATTAAAATACATAAAACCTAAACTACCGCAACTCACCCCACCCTTTAAGTGGCACCCTCTCCTATAATAATAGAGAGCCTTTGGAAGGTTTTTTTGAACGCCATCGCCATCTTCATACATAGAGCCTAAACTCGCGCAAGCCAAATGATTCCTCAAATTGCACCCTCTTCTGTAATAAAAAACGGCTTTTGGAATATTCTGATCCACGCTATCGCCATCTTCATACATAGAGCCCAAACTCGTGCAACTCACCCCCACCCTTAAATTACAGCTCCTCTTATAAAAAGCCACCGCTTTATGGTAATCCCCTCTCTTAAAGGCTTGAGTAGCCATTTTAAAATATGTCTCACCGGTTGTAGCCATCAAATGACTGAAACAGCCCGCCACCACCAACCAAATAAAAACCCATTTTTTAGTCCAACTCTTTATCATCTCATTCCTTACAAAACTAAGCCAAAGCTCACACAAAGAAAAATCAGTAAAACCCCAATCTAATTGGTTATTATAGTATAATATTCAAAAAATAAATTCAACTTTGGATTAAATTTAATTAAAAACCTGTTTTAGGAAAACAACTTAAAATGAGTATTATTATTCCTATTGTCATCGCTTTTGACAACAACTATGTGATCCCAGCTGGCGTGAGCTTGTATTCCATGCTAGCTTGTGCTAAAGTAGAAAATCCTCAATCACAAAATGATAGTGAAAAACTTTTTTATAAAATCCACTGCCTGGTGGATAACTTGAGCTTTGAAAACCAGCGCAAATTAAAAGAGACTCTAGCCCCCTTTAGCGCTTTTATGAGCCTAGAATTTTTAGACATTTCAACCCCCAATCTTTCTTCAATAGAACCCTCTGCGATGGATAAAATCAATGAAGCTTTTTTGCAACTCAATATTTACGCTAAAACGCGCTTTTCTAAAATGGTCATGTGCCGCTTGTTTTTGGCTTCTTTATTCCCGCAATACGACAAAATCATCATGTTTGATGCGGACACTTTGTTTTTAAACGATGTGAGCGGAAGTTTTTTTATCCCGCTAGATGGTTATTATTTTGGAGCGGCTAAAGATTTTGCTTCCGATAAAAGCCCTAAACATTTTCAAATAGCGCGAGAAAAAGACCCTCGTCAAGCCTTTTCCCTTTATGAGCATTACCTTAATGAAAGCGATATGCAAATCATCTATGAAAGCAATTATAACGCCGGGTTTTTAATCGTAAATTCAAAGCTGTGGCGTGCTGATCATTTAGAAGAACGCTTATTGGATTTAGCCCATCAAAAAGGCCAATGCGTGTTTTACCCTGAACAGGATCTTTTAACGCTCGCATGCTATCAAAAAGTTTTAATCTTACCCTATATTTATAACACCCACCCTTTCATGGCCAATCAAAAACGCTTCATCCCTGACAAAAAAGAAATCGTCATGCTGCATTTTTATTTTGTAGGAAAACCTTGGATTTCACCCACTGCTTTATATTCTAAAGAATGGCATGAGATTCTTTTAAAAACCCCTTTTTATGCTGAATATTCCGTGAAATTCCTTAAACAAATGACAGAATGTTTAAGCCTTAAAGACAAACAAAAAACCTTTGAATTTCTTGCCCCCCTACTCAACCCAAAAACCCTTTTAGAATATGTCTTTTTTAGATTGAATAGGATTTTCAAACGCTTAAAAGAAAAATTTTTTAACTCTTAGCGTTCTCGTTTGGGCAACACGCTATAGGCGAATTTAACATAAATCGCCAAACTGATCAAAAGCACCGCCACGCCAACAGCCAAATACACCGCATAAGTGATTTTATCCGGTTCGCTCACGCTGAATTTAAACACGAGCATTAACGCTTCAATGGCTAATGCGATAATGATAGAGCCTAAAAACCTGATCATCGTGCGATGGATCGCATGGTGGTTATCCCCGCTATTTTTACCCAACACTTCTTCTTCAAAAATCGCCTTGACCAAATCAAAGGTGGCTAAGGCTAGGGTTAAAAGCACGATAGGGTGGAACACTTCTTTAATGTCAAAACTGCTAAAATTGACAATCGCTGTCCAAAAGCTAGAAATGCATTTCACAAATAAAAGCAACGACACCAAAGTGAGCATGATAGAAATCATAAAATACATGACCATGCTCCCTTCGCTAAAGGTTCTGAAATACTTTGAAGGCGAGCTGATTTCAATCGCCACCCTCAAAGGGATTTGCAAGCACACCACAAACGCTAGATCATTATTTTGATCATACACCGGGTAAGACGCGCTCACCACCAAATGGTTTCCTTTTTTAGAAGGATAGGGGTCTGTTAAAATGCAACGCTTTTCACTCACGGCTTGATAAAAATAATATTTATCACTAAAACTGACATGCGATTCTAATTCAACCCCTTCTGTTAAATCATGCTCTAATATCCCTTCCTTATGCCCCTGCTCTTTAAGCTGGCTTGGCTTAAGAATTAGCATGCCCTTAGCGTCTAACACAAAAAATTTTTTGCCATTTTGATTTCAGCATGCATTTTTTTGATCTGTTTGTTTAAATAATCCAAAGTGATTTCAGGGAGGTGGTTGCGGATATTGTGCGAAAACAAATAGGTAAGATAAGCGTATAGCTCGGTGCGGATCTTGGAATATTGGACAATGTCTCTACTTAACATCAAAAGGCCTTTAAAAAAAATTTATGCGATGAATTGTAGCACTTGTTTTAAAGAATTATTTAAACCACCCCTTGCATCAACGATAAAAGAGGCGTTTTTTTCATAGAGAGCTTGGCGTTTTTCAAAAAGCTCTTTGGCTTGAGTGAGATCATTCAAAAGGGGGCGTTTTTCCCTTTCTTTTTGATTCAAACGCTTAATCAAGGTCTCAAAATCTATTTTGAGATAAAAAGTTGTGCCTAAACCCTTAAGGTTATCATGCATCACAATGCCCCCACCGGTAGAAATAATATGGGGGGTTTTGAGCGTTTTTAATTCATCAATCAAATTTTTTTCAAACATCCTGAAATTGTCTTCGCCAAGCTCTTCAAAAATCCCTCTCACGCTCAAGCCCACCCTCTCGCTAATGATCATATCCGTATCCAACACTTCTAATTTCAAAGCCAACCCCAATTCTTGCGCTAAGGAGCTTTTACCGCTCCCCATAAAACCGATTAAGACTAAATGCTGCATGCTTTTATTTCAATTTTAATTCATACGCCCCGTTTTTTTCTTCCAAAAGATAGCGGTATTTCCCGTCTAAAATGAGCGTGATGCGGTAATAATCTTTGTGCGTACCGACTTTAATGTGAGAAAAAAACTTCTGGTTTAAATCCATGTTTTGATAAATATCCAACGGGCCTTTTTGCGTGTCTAACACGATTCTATAAGGATTGACTAGCACAAAAGAGCGCAAAATTTTATAAGGGGAGCGCAAAATCATCGTGTTGTTTGCCATTAAAAAATCAAAATCTTGAATCTGGTAGCGTTTTTCAAAAGCGGCTTGATTAAGGGTGTGTTGGGAGAGTTTTAAGGGGTAATGCCAATCAATGCTTTTATCAATACCCACGACTTTAGAATGGATAGAGCCATCAATATCTTGGTAAGTGAGCGTGATTTGTTTTAAAATCCTAGCGCTCGTGGGCAAATCCACATGGATTTCTTTAAAATAGCTATCATAGATCCCATTAAAGCCCCCTTGCAAATTCTTGGAATTGATTTCAGGCTCAAAAGGGTTGTCTCTAGCTAATAAAACGCTTAAAACCGCCACCAAACCTATCATCTTTTTTAACACTGCCATTTCCTTAAATCTAATCTCTAGGCCGTAATTCCCTCAATTCAAACAAACGCTTTTGCAAGCGCACGTTCTTGCTTTGCAATTCGGTGATTTCTTGCTGCAATCGTTCATGCTTGTCTCTTAAATCCAAATAAACCTCTAAAGAAGAACCCCCAAAAAGCAACTTCCCTAAATAATACCCAAACCCAAGCAGTAAAAGGAAAAAGACAATAAGGGAGCTATGGCTATAAAAAAATCTCGTGCTTTGTTGCCTTTGATTTCATCGTTTTCAAAAAGGCCACTAGCCATGCTTAAACAACTCTTTACCGATATAAATCCCCCCTTTTAATTCATGCTCAATCTCTAAAAGGCGGTTGTATTTAGCGATCCTTTCACTCCTTGCGGTGGATCCGGTTTTAATCTCTCCCGTATTCAATGCGACAGCAAAATCGGCGATAAAGCTGTCTTCACTCTCCCCGCTTCTATGGCTCATCACGCATTGATAGGCATGGTGTTTGGCCAATCTTATGGTTTCTAAAGTTTCACTAATGGTGCCGATTTGATTGGGTTTGATCAAAATGGCGTTCGCAATGTTTTTTTCAATGCCTTTTTGCAAAATGCTTGCGTTCGTTACAAACAAATCATCGCCCACTAACTGGATTTGACGCCCTAATTCCTTGCTTAAAAACGCCCAACCCTCCCAATCGTCTTCGCTCAAACCATCTTCAATGGACACGATCGGGTATTTTGCCACCAATTCTTTGTAATAAGCCACTAATTCATGCGAATCTAGAATCTTATTTTCACCCTTTAAATGGTAATTGAAATGTTCATCCACTAACTCACTGCTCGCTACATCTAAAGCGAGTGCGATTTCTTCGCCTAATTTATAGCCGGCTTTTTCAATGGCTTGAGAAATGATTTCAAGGGGTTCTACATTGTTGTTAAAATTAGGCGCAAAACCCCCCTCATCGCCCACGCTTGTGAGCTGATTCTTTTCATCTAAAAGTTTTTTAAGCGTGTGATAGACTTCTGTGCTCGCTCTTAAGGCTTCTTTAAAGCTTTCAAACCCTAAAGGCATGATCATGTATTCTTGAAAGTCTATGGAATTATTCGCATGCGATCCGCCGTTGATGATATTGAGCATCGGCACCGGCAAAGTCAGAGCGTTAGCCCCCCTAAATAGCGGTATAATGGCAGATTTAAAGCCTTCGCGCTAGCCCTTGCTAACGCCATAGAAACGCCCAAAACAGCGTTCGCCCCTAAATTAGCGTAATTAGGCGTGCCATCCAAAGCCCTTAACCTCTCATCCACAAAGGCTTGATTAATCGCTTCAAGCCCTATTAAATGGTGTTTGATCACACTATTGACATTCTCGCATGCCCTTAAAACCCCTTTACCCAAAAAACGGGTTTTGTCATTATCCCTTAACTCTAACGCTTCTCTTTTACCGGTGCTCGCCCCGCTAGGCACAATCGCGCTCGCCTTAGTGTTATCGCTCAAAACCACGCTGGCTTGAATGGTAGGATTGCCCCTACTATCCATCACTTCTAAAGCATGAATATCTTTAATGGTTAGCATCAAAATCCTTTTTATTCCATTTCTTCTAAAGGCTCATCGGGTAAGGGCATGATCTCTTCATTAGAGCCGATGCTCTCTTTAATCTTAAGAGTGATTTCATCCGCTAGGGCTTTGTCTTCTTTCAGTAAGGCTTTAGCGTTTTCTCTGCCTTGCCCTAGCTTTTTATCTTGGTAGCTAAGCCATGCCCCACTCTTATCCACAATGTCTAATTTCACGCCATAGTCAATGATTTCGCCCTCTTTAGAAATCCCTTCCCCAAACATGATGTCAAATTCCGCTTCTCTAAAAGGCGGAGCGACTTTATTTTTAACCACTTTGGCTTTAGCCCTATTACCGATATGCTGTTCGTTTTGTTTTAAAGCCGCAATTCTCCTAATATCAATCCTAACGCTCGCATAGAATTTTAAGGCATTACCCCCAGTTGTAGTCTCTGGACTCCCATAGCCCGTCATGCCAATCTTCATCCTGATTTGATTGATGAAAATGAGAGTAGTGTTCATTTTGTGCAAAACACCGGTGATTTTTCTTAACGCATGGCTCATAAGCCTTGCTTGCAAGCCCACATGCTGATCGCCCATATCCCCATCAATCTCTGCTTTAGGCGTAAGGGCCGCCACCGAATCCACCACCACTAAATCAATCCCTCCGCTTCTGGTGATCGTTTCTAAAATCTCTAAAGCTTCTTCGCCTGTGCTTGGTTGGGAAACGAGTAGATTTTCCGTATCCACGCCCAACCTCTTAGCATAATACACGTCTAGGGCATGTTCAGCGTCAATGAATGCACACACGCCACCATTTTTTTGGCATTCTGCAATAATGTGCAAGCTTAAAGTGGTCTTCCCGCTTGACTCTGGCCCATAAATTTCAATGATCCTACCCTTTGGAACGCCCCCAATCCCTAAAGCCAGATCCAATCCTAACGAGCCTGTAGAAATAGCGTCAATCTTTTCTACTTGCTTATCCCCAAGGCGCACCAACGCCCCCTTACCAAAAACCTTATCAATTTGTTTGATCGCTAAAGAAATCGCTTTTTGTTTGTCTTCATCTATTGCCATTAAATCACCTTATTGAATTTGATTTGTTTATTCTATCAAATCCTAGCCTAAAATCTATTATAATAAAAGGACTTACCCTATCACAAAAGGATTTTACTTTGATTAGTGTCGCTCATAGCCCTGATGCTGATGATATTTTCATGTATTATGCGATTAAGTTTGGCTGGATAGATTGCCCTATTAAAAATAAAACATTCCACAACATTGCCCTGGATATTGAAACCCTAAACCAAGAAGCCCTAAAAAACACTTATGATGTGAGTGCGATAAGCTTTGGGCTATACCCTAAAATTGCGAACGATTACGCTTTGCTCCCTACAGCGACAAGTTTTGGGAATGGCTATGGGCCTAAATTAGTGAAAAAAAAGGGCGTGAAATTGAAAAAAGATTTTAGAGTCGCATTAAGTGGGGAGCACACCACCAACGCTCTCTTGTTTAAGATCTATTACAAACATGCGCGCATCACTTATATGAATTTTTTAGACATTGAAAAAGCGGTTTTGGAAGAAAAAGTGCATGCGGGCGTATTGATTCATGAGAGTATCTTGGATTTTCATAACGAATTAGAAGTGGAAAAAGAATTGTGGGATGTTTGGAAAGAACTCATTGAAGTGGATTTACCCCTGCCTTTAGGGGGCATGGCGATTAGGCGATCCATCCCTTTGTATCGCGCGATTTTGATTAAAAAGGCTTTGATTAAAGCGGTTGAAATCGCTTTAAAACACCAAAATTTGCTCTCTAGCATGCTGTTAGAGCGTTCGCTCATTCGTGTCAATAAAGAGCGCTTACGAACTTATTTAAGCTTGTATGCGAATGAAACTTCAACGCGCTTAAGTGAGGTTCAAATTCTCGCCATAGACAAGCTTTTTGAATTGGGCTATCAGCATGGGTTTTATGCCAGTTTGTTAAAGACTAAAGATTGCTTGCTCACTGATGAATATTTAAAATACCGTTTTTCTTAATCCAATTCTAGTTTATGCATAAGCAAGTAACGGATCACCCCATACAATAAAAGGATTTTTAAAAAATCCACCCCCCATAAAAGATAGTATTGTTTTTCTTGTAATTCTTGTTGTTGCAAGAAATAATAAAATCCCTCATTGATGCTTAAACTAGAACTCATTAAGGGCAATAACGAATTGAACGCTAATTCCAAAACAACCCCCACCAAAATGAATAACAGCCCTCCGAGTAAAAAACGCGCTTTTTTGATCCTAGTAGCGTTTAAAGCGCTCAAAACAAATAAAAATTTCATTAAAACAAGCCCTAAAAACAGCGCAACGCCTATAGTTTTAGTGGGTTTTAACGCAAAGGTTTTTAAAGCGGTGTGCAAGATAAACAGCACGCTGGATTGCGCATTAAAAAGGTAATAGCCCAAACGCACGCTCGCCACAAACCAGAACAAACTGAAGATAAAAAACACCATGGGGAGCAAGATCTTAGGGAGCAATAAAGACTCTAAACTAATAGGTAAAGAAAAGCTTAAAACCCCCCTTTTAGAAAAAAGCGCATTGAGGTTTTTGATCGCTCCCACACTGATTGCAATCAGTAAAAACGCCCCCAAGACAAAAAAGAGCGTGTAGCTTAGGGTGAGCATGGTCGTTTCTTCAGCGCCTTGAGAGGAAAAACAAACCGCTAAAATAGTGAGCGTTATTAAAAAATTCCCCACAACAACATTCCCTAATTGCCCCAAAGCATCATGTTTAAAAACTTTTAAAAAACCCATAGCCTTATTATACCCGTTTGGATAGAAAATTCAGGCTTTTTTAATGATTGAGTGTTAATAAAAACGCTAAAGGCATTTTTTAAACGCGCTACTTTAAAAAAGCCAGTTGCTCCAAAATCAATTCTTCTTTATTTTTAAAAACAAATTTAAAAAGGATCTTATAACGCCCCCTTTTATCGCTCTCTAACAAATCAAATTTTAAAGGCTCGCATGCGCTTCTACAATCAAGCGTTCCTAACCATCTGGGCTGTGATGGGCTGGGGTAAAACGCTAAATACACTTGAATGTTTGGCGGATCTAAAGCGGGTTTGAGCGGTTGCAATTGCGCATAAAGCGTGTTGGATTTTTCCAAAATCAAAGCGTTGTTTAAAAGGTTTTCTTGGAGTTTTTTATCCCCATGCGTGCCTTTAGAAAAATAGGGCAAAATGGGGGTTTTAGGGCTTTTAATAAGGGGTTTTAAACCCACTAAAAAACGATAATTAGACTTAAAATTTTCATAAGTTTTAAGCATAGCGTTAAAGTTTAAATCCACTTCGTTATGCCCTTTGAAATACACTAAATCGTTTTTAGGCGAATTTTTTAGGGCAAACACCACCAAAAACACCACGATCCCAAGCCCAAGAATAAGCACGCTCATGATCCCTAAAGGCCAAAAGTTTTTTTCTTTCATTGGTTTCTCTCTTAAGATTTTTTAAAAAAATAAAGCCCCAAAAACGCGCCCAAAAGCGTCAATAACAAAATATAAATGATCACCTTTACAAAAGTTACTCCCTTAGGAGCGTTAAAATTCTGCACGATATTCACATGATATTTTTCCGCTAAAGAATCTACTGCGACCGAATAGCCGTTAATGAGCATGGCTGAAATCCTTTGGGGCGTGTATTCTTTAGCGTTTGTGGGGAGTAAGGGAGCTATTTTTTCAAAAAAGATTTTATCAGTGTCTAACAAATCTTTAGGGTTAGCCACTAATTCTATTTTTTGAGCGTCATGGTAGAAAAAGAATACCACAAAAGGGGGTTTGAGCTGCTTTAAAAAGCTCTCTTGATACTTTTGGCGTTTATTTTTATCCGCCAAAGCGATAGGATTTTTTTCAAAATCCGTCATATCAATCGCAAAACGCACGCCTGTTTTAAGATAAAGCTCTTTAGAAACGCCCTCCACAAACACAACGCTTTTTTCTACCAAACGCCCCTTAGAATTATTAAAAACATAATCATCAGCCCCCAAACAACAAACAAAGGCTATTACAAGCCATAAGATCCTCATGTGCTAAACAAAAACAAGTTAGGCACAAAAGAAATAACAATTGTCATTAAAATGGTCGCTACTACCATTAAGGCTAAGATTTTTTCTAAAGTCGTGAATTTCATTTTTTACTCCCTTGATTGACTAATTCATAATTAGCGTGGTTTTGGGTGCTTTTTGCCTCTAAAGCGTTAATATCCTTATAGCGGTAATAATTGGTGGCTTGCTCTTTTTGGATATGGATCGCTTTGAGCGTAAAAAAAACGGCCACACACAATAAAATAACCACAATCAGTAAATTCCCTGCTAATCCGTTTAAAAATTTCATCTCTTTTCCTTTAATCTTCTAAGGGTTTTAGCGATTGGATAAATTCGGCTAACGCTTTAACTTGCAAATCGCTAAAGTTTTTATATTTGAACGATGGCATATGCCCTATATTGCCCTTTTTGCCATGCGTTAAGATATTTCTCAAAAAATTCTCTGTGCCGTAAGCGGTCAAATCGGCCGCAAACACTTGATTTTCTTGCAAGCCCTTACCATCATTGCCATGACAGCCTGTGCAACCCATGCTTTCAAACAGCTCCTTGCCCTTATCAATGAGTTGAGGGTTTTCGGTTTTTTTAACGCTAGAAATTTCTGCCATCACATAGCTTGCGATCGCTTTAGCGTCTTTTTCGTCCAATTCCATAGCGGGCATTTCCCCAGCGAGATAATCCATGCCTTTAGAGCCATGCTTAATGGTGTCCATAATGCCCTCTTCTTTACCCCAGCGCACCAGATTTTGAGCACTCCCATGCAAGCCTTCAGCGGTGATGCCATGGCATTGCGAACAATGGACTAAAAAGATGCCTTGCCCCATATCCACCAATTCCTTTTGACCCAAATGCTTCCATTTGGCTTCAAATTTTTGGTTGTGCACTTTAACCTCTTCATTATATTGCCCGATTTGAGAAAAGCTATTCAGCGGATACCCAAAGAAGAAATACCAAAAAGCCCATACAATCGTGCACATAAAGCTTGCGATCCAGCCTACAGGCACATTATTGGCAAACTCCCCTATCCCATCAATCAAATGCCCATTTTCTACAAGCTCACCTTGGGATTTGCTGTCGCGCATTTCTTTAATGAGCGAACTGGATTCATAGATGGTTAAAACTAAAATCACAAGCGCTGCAATCAAGCCAAAAACATTTATATGGTCGTTTAAAAAATCCATTTCAACTTTCCTTTATGCCCTTATCATGAACTTCTTTATGGCGTGGTTCAATCAACTCATCTTCTAAAGCATCATTTAACGCTAAATACCCGTATCGCTCATAATCCACGACACCCTTTTTTTGCTTTCTATACATGCTAAAAATATAAGCGTACAAAAAGAGCGTAAAAAGAATAGTGAAAAACGCATACGCAAAACCTCTCAAACTTTCTAAATCCATCATTCACCCCTTATTTAGCGTTTTGATTAGCGTTGATTCTGGAATTACCCAAGCTATTCAAATAAGCGATCAAAGCCACAATTTCTAACACTTCACCTCTTTGAATAGCGTCTAGCACCCTCTTATCTTTCATGTCGGCTGTGATTTTTTTCGCTTCTTCTAAATAGGCTTTTTTCGCTTCTTCTACATTCCCTAATTTCACGCCGTTTTCTGTGTCATAAGGCACGCCAAAAACCTTTTTTTGCGTCAAAGCTTCTGCATAAGCGGTGTCAAAATCGCTCTTTTTGATGAATAAATGCTTATAGGCGGGCATGATGCTGTGCGGCACAACGCTTTTAGGATCTAGCATGTGCTTTTCATGCCAATCGGTTGTGCGATAATCCCCCACCCTGTGCAAATCAGGGCCAATCCTTTTAGAACCCCACAAAAATGGCCTGTCATACGCATATTCCCCACTCAAACTATACGCGCCATATCGATCCACCTCAGCTTGAAAAGGGCGAATAAGCTGGGAATGGCAATGATAACAACCTTCTTGGATATAAATTTGCCTCCCCGCTGTCTCTAAAACCGTATAAGGCCGTAAGCCTTCAATCGGGCGAGCGGATTTGAAGAAATTGGGCAAAATCTCCACCAAGCCCGCGATCGCAAACACAAAAATAAACGCAAGAGTGAAAAAGAACGGATTCTTCTCTAAAAAACTAAACATCTCCAACCTCCCCTATCTAGACATAGGCGTGGCGTAATTGGGCTCACGCTCTAATTTTTTGCCTGCTGTGATGGTCATAAAAATATTGTAGGCAAAAATAATAAATCCAATAAAATACATAAGACCCCCAACGCCTCTAATATTGTAATAAGGGATTAGCACCTTAACCGTGTCAATGAACTGGTAAGTAAGATTCCCATACTGATCCACATCCCTCCACATCATCCCTTGCGTGATCCCTGCAATCCACATGGACGAAAAGTAAAGCACAATCCCTAAAGTCATGATCCAAAATTGGAAATCCACAAGCCTGCCTGAATAAATCTCTCTTTTAAAAAGCCTAGGCGTCATGTGATACATGCTTGCAATCAAAGTGAAGCCTACCCACCCAAGCACGCCGTCATGCACATGCCCTATAATCCAATCGGTGAAGTGTGCTAAAGCGTTCACGCTCTTAATGGCTTGAATAGAGCCTTCTAAAGTGGAAAGCATGTAGAAAGTTGAAGCTAAAACTAAGAATTTGATCAAAGGGCTTTCTTTGAGCTGGTGCCACTGGCCCCTCATCGTTAAAAGCATGTTAATGGCTGTCCCCCACGAAGGCAAGATCAACACCACTGAAAACACGCTAGAAAGGGTTTGCACCCAATCAGGCACGGTGGAATAAATCAAATGGTGCCCGCCCGCCCAAATATAAACAAACATCAAGCTCCAGAAAGAAAACAAAGTGAGTTTGTAAGAAAAGATAGGCTGACCGCTCTCTTTAGGCAAGAAATAATAAATCGTGCCAATCACCCCACTCGTAAAGACAAAAGCGACCGCATTATGCCCCCACCACCATTGAATGAGCGCATCATTACTGCCTGAATACATAGAAATAGAATGCCAAACACTCCCCATATCAGCGACAAAATAGGTGGGGACAGAAAGGTTATTGAAGATATACATCACCGCTATACCCACATAAGTAGCGATGTAATACCATAAAGACACATAAATGGTATTTTCCCTCCTAACGCTCATGCTCCCAAACATATTAACCCCCCATAGCACCCATGCCACAACCACGATAATATCTAAAGGCCACATCAATTCGGCGTATTCTTTAGATTGAGTAAGACCAGCAAACAGGCTAATAACCCCTAGAATTAAAAGAAGAATCCAGAGCCAAAAATGCAATAACCCTACAATTTTCAAAAAAGGGTGTTGGTAATAAGTGATTTTAAGCACCCTTTGACCGATATAATACCAACTCGCCCAAATCCCTCCAAGAGTGAAACCATAGATCACCGCATTCGTGTGTAAAGGGCGTAAGCGGCCAAAAACGCCATACTCCCCTGCAATGTAATTCAAGTTAGGGAAAGACAATTCAAAAGCTAACACGATCCCTATTAACATGCCTATTATCCCAAAGCCAACCATCGCATAAAGAAACAATTTGCTAATGGAATAATCATAACTCAAAGGCACATTTTCTTGCATGCAATACTCCTATTTGTAGTAAATTCAACAAAGACAAATGTAATTATAAAATTTTATCTTTTTCAAAAAGCTTAATTTTTAATCTTTTTCTGTAACATTGTAATAACTTAATCCCATTTGAATGGCATTTTTAAGCCAAATTATTACTATCTTTGGCTAAAGGTTAAACATGATTAAACAAACTCTCACCATTCTTGCCCCTTTTTTTATCGCAACGCTGTTGTATTTTTTAGGCGCACCGGACGGGCTAAACCCTAACGCATGGCTTTATTTTTGTATTTTCATAGGCATGATTATAGGGCTAGTTTTAGAGCCGGTGCCATCAGGTTTGATAGCATTAAGCGCGTTAGTGCTGTGTATAGCGTTAAAAATTGGGGCGAGCGATGAGGTAGCGAGCGCTAATAAGGCCATTTCGTGGGGTTTGAGCGGGTATGCGAATAAAACGGTGTGGCTTGTGTTTGTCGCTTTTATTTTGGGTTTAGGGTATGAAAAAAGCTTGTTAGGGAAACGGATCGCTCTTTTACTCATTAGGTTTTTAGGGCAAACCCCTTTAGGTTTAGGCTATGCGATTGGTTTGAGCGAATTGTGTCTAGCCCCCTTTATCCCTAGCAATTCCGCTAGAAGTGGGGGCATACTCTATCCCATCGTTTCTTCTATCCCGCCTTTAATGGGTTCTACTCCTAATAATAACCCTGACAAAATCGGCGCGTATTTGATGTGGGTCGCTTTGGCTTCAACTTGCATCACTTCGTCCATGTTTTTAACCGCGCTCGCTCCTAACCCCCTAGCAATGGAAATCGCTGCCAAAATGGGCGTGAATGAAATCTCATGGTTTTCGTGGTTTTTAGCGTTCTTGCCTTGTGGGGTGGTTTTGATCTTGCTTGTGCCTTTATTGGCGTATAAAACCTGCAAACCCACCTTAAAAGGCTCAAAAGAAGTGAGTTTGTGGGCCAAAAAAGAATTAGAGGGCATGGGGAGGTTTTCTTTAAAAGAAATTTTAATGCTCAGCCTCACTTTATTGGCTTTATTGGGTTGGATTTTTGGCAAACCTTTAGGTTTGCATGCGAGCGCAACGGCTTTGATTGTCATGGTTTTAATGGTGTTTTGTAAGATTGTAAGCTATGAAGACATCATTAAAAACAAGAGCGCGTTTAACATTTTTTTATTGCTGGGATCGCTGCTCACGATGGCTGGCGGGCTTAAAAATGTAGGGTTTTTAAATTTTATCGGCAATGCGGCTCAAAATTTTTTAGAGCATGCTAACTTGGATCCGTTAATAGCGGTATTGTTTATTGTAGCCTTATTCTATCTGTCGCACTATTTTTTCGCTAGCATCACCGCTCATGTGAGCGCGTTATTCGCGCTTTTTGTAGGGATTGGTTCGCATATTCAAGGGGTCAATTTGCAAGAATTGAGCTTGTTTTTAATGCTTTCTTTAGGGATTATGGGGATTTTAACGCCCTATGGCACAGGCCCATCCACCATTTATTACGGGAGCGGGTATATTCAAAGCAAGGATTTTTGGAAATGGGGGTTTATTTTTGGCTTTTTGTATTTGATCGTGTTTTTAAGCGTGTGCATACCTTGGGTCAAATTCATCGCTTATAGGTGGTTGTAGTTGGAAACTTTACACAACGCCCTTTTAGAATGGTATGAAGAATGTGGGCGAAAGGATTTACCTTTTAGGAATTTAAAGGGCATTAACGCTCCTTATGAAGTCTATATCAGTGAAGTGATGAGCCAACAAACCCAAATCAACACGGTGGTTGAGCGTTTTTATTCCCCTTTTTTAGAAGCTTTCCCCACTTTAAAAGACTTAGCGAACGCTCAATTAGAAGAGGTTTTATTGCTTTGGAGAGGGCTTGGCTATTATTCAAGGGCTAAAAATTTAAAAAAAAGCGCTGAAATTTGCGTTAAAGAACACCACTCACAACTACCCAATGACTATCAAAGCCTGTTGAAACTCCCCGGGATTGGCGCATACACGGCTAATGCGATTTTATGTTTTGGCTTTAGAGAAAAGAGCGCATGCGTGGATACCAATATCAAGCGCGTGCTTTTAAGGCTCTTTGGTTTGGATCCTAATATCCACGCTAAAGACTTACAAATTAAGGCGAATGACTTTCTTAATCCTAATGAAAGCTTTAATCATAACCAAGCCCTAATTGATCTAGGGGCTTTAATCTGCTCCCCTAAACCCAAATGCGCGATTTGCCCTTTCAATCCTTATTGTTTAGGAAAAAACCACCTAGAAAAACACACGCTTAAGAAAAAACAAGAAATCGTTCAAGAAGAGCGTTACTTGGGCGTTGTGATCCAAAATAACCAAATCGCTTTAGAAAAAATAGAGCAAAAACTCTATTTGGGGATGCACCATTTCCCTAATTTAAAAGAAAATTTAGAATGCAAACTCCCCTTTTTAGGCGCCATCAAACACAGCCACACTAAATTCAAGCTCAATTTAAACCTCTATTCAGCCACAATAAAGGATCTAAAAAACCCCGTTCGTTTTTATAGTCTTAAAGACTTAGAAACCTTACCCATAAGCTCTATGACGCTTAAAATCTTGCATTTTTTAAAACAAAAAAATTTATTTGGGGGTTAAACCCTGCCAAATCTAAAATGGCTCTACTTTATCGCAGGCACCACTTCAGGGATCAAATACGCAATCGCACTGATCACGACTCCCATGATCGCTACAAAAATAAGGGAGTATTTAACCGTGAATTTGAACAAATCGCTCTCTTTCCCGGCTAACCCCACCGCCGCGCAAGCGATAGCGATACTTTGAGGGCTTATCATCTTGCCCAAAGTGCCTCCCACGGTATTAGCCGTTAGGGTTAAAACCTCAGGGAGGTGCAATCGTTGGGCGGTGAGTTGCTGTAAAGAGCCAAATAAAAGATTAGAACTCGTATCGCTCCCGGTTAAAAACACGCCCACCCACCCGATCAAAGGCGAGAAAAAAGTAAAAGCCAAACCCGTATGCGTGAGCGCTAAGGCTAGAGTGGAAGAAATCCCGCTGTAATTAGACACATAGGCAAAGCTTAAGACTAAACCAATGGTGAGAATGGGATAGCGCATTTCTTTTAAAGTCTCGCCAAAGACGCTCAGCGCATCGCTCACTCGCACCCTTAAAACGAGCATGCTAACAAGAGCGGCTAAAAAAATGGAAGTGCCTACGGTGTTGATTAAGAGAAATTTAAACACCACCGGAAAACTCACGCTTTGATTGGCTTCTACAAAGGGCGGGCTTTTAAAGATATGGTTGCTGATGTTATTGAATTCAAAATAAAAATTAGAAAAAGCTAACAAGCCGTCTTTTTCAAATAAAGCCTTAAAAAAAGGCTGTATCCATAGCACAATCACTAAAACCAAAATCACAAAAGGAGACCAAGCGACATAAACCTTACAAATATGATGGTTACTCTTAGTGAATGAGGCCGCTTTGCCGTCGCTTCTAAAAATCGCTTTAGGCTGCCAGAATTTCAAAAAGAGCGCTGTTGCAACGAGTGAAACAAGGGCTGAAATAATACCAGGCAATTCTGGCCCTAAATAATTAGAGCTTAAAAATTGCGCACCAGCGAAAGAAAAAGCCGCGATAAAAACGGCCGGAAAAGTCTCTTTAATCCCCTTAAAGCCATCCATTAAAAACACAATGAAAAACGGCACTAACAAGCTCACAAAAAAGAGGATTTTACCCGTCATGGCTGAAATTAAAATCGCTGGCACCCCTACCGCGCTCGCCATAGCGCTTATAGGGATACCCACCGCGCCAAAGGCTACAGGAGCGGTGTTAGCGATTAGGCACAATCCGGCAGAATATAAGGGGCTTAACCCTAAGCCCACTAAAATCGCTGCGGTAATAGCAATAGGCCC
The DNA here is from genome assembly GCA_008032935.1 of Helicobacter pylori. Classification (NCBI taxonomy): domain Bacteria; kingdom Pseudomonadati; phylum Campylobacterota; class Epsilonproteobacteria; order Campylobacterales; family Helicobacteraceae; genus Helicobacter; species Helicobacter pylori. The sequence goes on from CP032039.1 coordinate 44,344, forward strand.
TCCAAAACCGATCGCTCCTTCTAAAAACGAGCCAAAACAAAAGCCAATCAAAATCACTAAAATCCGGTGATCTAAAGTGATGGACTGGACGCTTTCTTTTAAGATTTCAAAATAGCCGGATTTAACGCTGAGTTTGTATAAAAAAATCGCCGCAATAATAATCCAAGCGATCGGCCATAGGCCATAGAGAAAGCCATAAAGAAAGCTTGAACCCACCATGCTAACAGGCATTTTATACACTAAAACCGCAATAATGGCTGACAGAGCCACGCTCAAAAAGGCCGCTGTATAACCTTTGAGTTTAAAAACCATTAAAGATAAGAAAAATAACAAAATCGGCAATAAAGCTACAAGAGCGCTCAGCCAAATATTACCCAAAGGGTCATAAACTTGATGAAATTCTAGCACTAAAAAATCCCTTTTTAAAAATATTCTCTTAGTGCTAGTTCTCTTTAAAAACCCCCTTATTTAGGAATGATGGGGATAATAAAGGGGAAGACATAAGCAATAAGAGTGAAGACAATCCCCATAATGATCGCCAAAGCGATAGAGTATTTTACTGTAAATCTGAACAATTCGCTCTCTTTCCCCACTAACCCCACCGCTGCGCAAGCGATAGCGATGCTTTGAGGGCTTATCATTTTACCCACAACGCCCCCTGAAGTGTTGGCTGCTAAGAAAAGCACTTCAGGCAAGCCAAGCTGTGTAGCGATGAGCATTTGCAAAGAGCCAAATAAAAGATTAGAGCTCGTATCGCTTCCGGTTAAAAACACCCCAAGCCAGCCTACAACAGGCGAAAAGAAAGTGAAAACATGCCCAGTATCCGCTAACGCTAAAGCGAGCGTAGCACTCATGCCGCTATAATTAGCCACATACGCAAACGCTAAAACCACGCCAATGGTTAAAATCGGCAAACGCATTTCTTTTAAAGTGGCCCCAAACACCCCTATCGCATCGCTGATTTTCACGCGCAACAAAAACACGCTCAAAATGGCGGCTAAAAAAATGGAAGTGCCTGTCGTTAAAATCAAAGGGAGTTTGAACACCACAGGAAAATTGGTCGCTTCAGTAACAATGGGAACGGTTTTAAAAATCTTTTGACTGATAGAATTAAATTCAAAAGCAAAGCTAGAAAACGCCAAAGCCCCACCTTCTTTAAAGAGCGCTTTAAACCAGGGTTGCGTCCATATGATAATCGTAATCGTGAGCAACACAAAAGGCATCCACGCCACAACCACCTTACAAATATGGTGTTTTTCTGTGCTGATCGTAGGCTCTTTGCCATTGCTCGTGAAAATGTGTTTGGGTTGCCAAAATTTTAAAAACAAAGTGGTAGCAATCAATGACACTAAAGCTGAAATAATATCCGGGAGTTGCGGCCCTAGATAATTAGAGCTTAAAAATTGCGCGATAGCGAAACTAAACCCGGTAACGGCCACTGCAGGAAAAGTCTCTCTAATCCCTCTAAAACCATCCATTAAGAACACGATGAAAAAAGGAATACCAATGGAAAAAATGGGTAACACTCTGCCCACCATTTGAGAAATCTCTAACTCAGGGATACCCACCACGCTAGCCATTGCCGTAATAGGAATGCCCACCGCGCCAAAAGCTACAGGAGCGGTGTTAGCGATTAAGCACAATCCGGCAGCGTATAAGGGGTTTAGCCCAAGGCCGACTAAAATCGCTGCTGTGATCGCTACCGGGCCTCCAAAACCAATCGCTCCTTCTAAGAACGAGCCAAAACAAAAGCCAATCAAAATCACTAAAATGCGGTGATCCGGCGTTAGGGTTAAAATGCTTTCTTTTAAAATCTCAAAATACCCGGATTTCACGGAAAGGTTGTAAAGAAAAATCGCAGCGATCACAATCCATGCGATCGGCCACAAGCCATAAAGAAAACCATAGAAAAAACTCGCGCTCACCATTTGAACAGGCATTTTATACACAAATAACGCAATAAGGATTGAAAGCGCTAAGCTTAAAAACCCAGCGCTATACCCTTTAAGTTTAAAGACAATAAGAGAGATAAAAAAGAGTGCAATGGGCGAAAGTGCGACTAAAGCGCTCAGCCAAATATGGCCTAATGGGTCATAGACTTGATAAAATTCCATAAATTTTCCTTGAATAATTAAAAGTATTTTTTTATCTTACTTAAAAGAAAAAACTAATTTTAAGTAGCATTTAATATTAAGTCAAATTTAATGGGTTTGTGGTTTATTTTAGTAACAATATTTGAGCGAGTGGGTTTATCAACTTGTGGTTACAATCTTACTAATTTTGAGTATTATATTGTGTTTGAAACTCTTAATTTGGAATTTAAGGAGCCTTCTTTGAAAGTCAATTTCTTTGCTACTTGTCTAGGAGCAGCCATATACAGCAACGCATCGCTTAACGCTATCAAATTACTCCGCAAGGAAAATTTGGAAGTGGTTTTTAAAAAAGACCAGACATGTTGCGGCCAGCCAAGCTATAACTCAGGATACTATGAAGAGACAAAAAAAGTCGTTTTATACAATATCAAACTTTATTCCAATAACGACTACCCTATTATTTTGCCTAGCGGTTCATGCACAGGGATGATGCGGCATGATTATTTGGAATTGTTTGAAGGGCATGCGGAATTTAACATGGTTAAAGATTTTTGCTCTAGGGTGTATGAATTGAGCGAATTTTTGGATAAAAAATTGCAAGTCAAATATGAAGATAAGGGCGAACCCCTTAAAATCACATGGCATTCTAATTGCCATGCCTTAAGGGTGGCTAAAGTGATTGACTCGGCGAAAAACCTCATCAGACAGCTTAAAAATGTGGAACTCATTGAATTGGAAAAAGAAGAAGAATGCTGCGGGTTTGGGGGGACTTTTTCGGTTAAAGAGCCTGAAATTTCAGCGGTTATGGTTAAAGAAAAGATTAAAGACATAGAAAGCCGTCAAGTGGATGTGATTGTTTCAGCGGATGCGGGGTGTTTGATGAATATCAGCACCGCTATGCAAAAAATGGGCTCACCCACAAAACCCATGCATTTTTATGACTTTTTAGCCTCAAGGCTTGGGCTTTAACATTAAAGAATTGTTTTAAGGAATGATCATGGAAAAATATCATAGCGACCAGGAATACGAAGAAATCATCACCGACCAATTAGGCGATATGCAATTAAGGGAAAATTTGCGTTCTGCAATGGATACCTTACGGGCTAATCGTAAGAATCTCCTTAAAAATCGTTACAGCGAGTGGGAAAATTTAAGGGAATTAGGCAAAGAAGTCAAGCTTAAAATTTTATCTAGGCTTGATGAGTATTTGGAATTGTTTGAAAAAAACGCCACTCAAAACGGCTTTAAAATCCACTACGCTAAAGACGGCGATGAAGCTAATGAAATCATTTACAACCTCGCTAAAGAAAAGAATATCAAGCACATTTTAAAGCAAAAATCCATGGCGAGCGAAGAAATTGGCTTGAACCATTACTTGAAAGAAAAGGGCATTCAAGCGCAAGAAACGGATTTGGGCGAATTGATTATCCAGCTCATCAATGAACACCCTGTGCATATTGTCGTGCCGGCTATCCATAAAAACCGCAAGCAAATCGGTAAGATTTTTGAAGAAAAACTCAACGCCGCTTATGAAGAAGAGCCTGAAAAGCTCAATGCGATCGCCAGAAAACACATGCGCAAAGAATTTGAAAGCTTTAAAATGGGGATCAGTGGGGTGAATTTCGCTATCGCTAATGAGGGGGCGATTTGGTTAGTGGAAAATGAAGGCAATGGCAGAATGAGCACCACCGCATGCGATGTGCATGTCGCTATTTGCGGGATTGAAAAATTAGTAGAAAGCTTTGATGATGCAGCGATTTTAAACAATTTGCTCGCCCCAAGTGCGGTGGGCGTGCCTATCACTTGTTATCAAAACATCATCACAGGCCCCAGAAAAAACGATGATTTAGACGGCCCTAAAGAAGCCCATATCATTTTATTAGACAACAACCGCTCTAATATTTTGGCTGATGAAAAGTATTATCGCGCCCTTTCATGCATCCGTTGCGGGACTTGTTTGAACCACTGCCCTGTGTATGATAAAATCGGTGGGCATGCCTATCTTTCCACTTATCCTGGCCCCATAGGCGTGGTGGTATCCCCCCAACTCTTTGGCTTGAATAATTACGGGCATATCCCTAATTTGTGCAGTCTTTGCGGGCGTTGCACTGAAGTGTGCCCCGTAGAAATCCCTTTAGCCGAACTCATTAGGGATTTACGAGCCGATAAAGTGGGCGAGGGTAGGGGTGTAGTTAGGGGGGCTAAAAGCACCCAACACAGCGGGATGGAAAAATTCTCTATGAAAATGTTTGCCAAAATGGCAAGCGATGGGGCTAAGTGGCGTTTTCAATTGAAAATGGCTCAATTTTTCTCGCCTTTAGGCAAGCTTTTAGCACCTATGCTGCCTTTAGTCAAAGAGTGGGCAAGTGTTAGGACCTTACCCAATATGGACACGAGCTTGCATGCCAAAGTCCAACACTTAGAAGGGGTGATTTATGAGTAAAGAGCTTATTTTAAAGTGCATTAAAGAAGCCAGAGCCAAGCATGCCATTCAGGGAGCAAACCCTATTTATAGAAATATCATTAAAGTGGAGTTTGAAGACTTGGTGGAAGAATACAAGCATTTCCAGGTGTTGAATAAAGCTGAAGTCATTGAAAGCGCTAAAGAGAATTTAGAGCAAGCCATTTTAAAGGCTTTAGAAAATTTTCAAAGCAAAAAAGTCTTACACTCTACGGATTTAAATTTGAATTTTGAAGCGTTTAAGGATTTCACTTTACAGCCCTATGATAAAGAAATTGAAGCGATGCGTGAAGAATTGTTTGAGATTGATACGGCTTTATTGCATGGGGTTTGTGGGATTTCAAGCTTGGGCATGATTGGGGCGGTTTCTTCGCATGCAAGCCCACGGTTGCTTTCGCTCATCACCCTTAATTGCATTATCTTATTGAAAAAAGAATCCATTGTGCGCAACTTGAGCGAAGGCGTGCAAGCTTTAAAAAACCAGAGTAAAAACGGCGTATTGCCCACAAACATGCTCCTTATTGGCGGGCCTAGCCGGACAGCCGATATTGAATTAAAAACCGTTTTTGGGGTGCATGGGCCTCAAAAAGTCGCTATCATTCTCTATTAAAGGATAAGAATGGAAAAATTAGAAGTAGGGCAATTAGCCCCTGATTTCAGATTGAAAAACAGCGATGGCGTAGAAATTTCTTTAAAAGATTTGCTCCATAAAAAAGTGGTGCTGTATTTCTACCCTAAAGACAACACTCCCGGATGCACTCTAGAAGCCAAAGACTTTAGCACTCTGTTTAGTGAATTTGAAAAGAAAAACGCTGTTGTCGTAGGCGTAAGCCCTGATAACGCGCAATCGCATCAAAAATTTATCAGCCAATGCTCTTTGAATGTGATTTTGCTCTGCGATGAAGATAAAAAAGCCGCCAATCTTTACAAAGCTTATGGCAAACGCATGCTTTATGGGAAGGAGCATTTGGGGATTATCCGCTCCACTTTCATTATCAACACGCAAGGCGTTTTAGAAAAATGCTTCTACAATGTCAAAGCGAAAGGCCATGCTCAAAAGGTTTTAGAGAGTTTGTAGTTTAGCTCTCAAGCTTTCGCTCGTTTTAATTTTAAGCTTTTTGACCATTCTCTTGCTTTTAAAAACTTGTTTTTTAAACTTCGTTTGATAATAAAACTCATAAGGGATAGGGGGTGTTTTGAAATCATTCCCCTACAACCCTAAGATCGCTTTACAAAAAAACTATCACCCACTAGCTTTTTGATTGTGTTATTTTAAAAACGCTTTTGAGTATTTTTACAATTTTTATTTTTGTTCAGGCTGCCAAATGGTTTTTTCTGAAGGGGTGCTATCGGCTTCGTTTTGTAAGATTTGTTTTTTAGTTTCATGGCAAGCCACAAACAATAACGCTAAAATTACAGCTAAAAGAGAAATTCTCATTTCAAGCTCCTTTGAATATTAAAATGCTAATGATAATTATAAAGTAAAAGAGTTAAAGATAGATTAATATTTGGCTCTGTTTTCATTAAATGTCGGCACTCAAAACCTTATTAACCTTATTATCCTTTAATTTTTAAAACTTTATTTTACACAAAACTCATTCTCTTAAGGGGATAACTGGGGTATTTTGAAATAACTCCCCCCCTACAACCCCCAACTAAATCCCCCTATAGAACGCATTACAAGAAACGATCGCTTGACTAAAGCCTCTTATTATCTTGATTTCAATCAAGATCGTTGTTTTTTAAGCATGTCAGCAATTAAAAAAGCGAGCTCTAGGGCTTGAGTGGCGTTTAGTCTTGGATCGCATTGCGTATAGTAATGGCAGCTCAAACCCTCTTCGGTGATCGCTTGCGATCCACCGATACATTCTGTAACATTTTCACCCGTCATTTCCAAATGAACCCCTGAAGCCAAACTCCCTTCAGCCCTATGGATTTCAAAAAAGCTTTTCACTTCATCTAACACGCTATCAAAAGCCCTTGTTTTAACCCCCAAGCTGGTTTTAACCGTGTTGCCATGCATGGGATCAATGCTCCATAAAATATGGCGTTTTTCTTCCAACACCCCTTGTAAAAGCTTAGGCAAACGCTCTTTAATCATCTTAGAACCCATGCGCACGATCAAATTCAAACGCCCCTTAATGTTATGCGGGTTTAAAACATCGCACAATTCTAACACTTCGCTCACGCTCGCATTAGGCCCGATTTTCACGCCAATAGGGTTACAAACCCCCCTTAAAAACTCCACATGCGCGCCCTTAGGATCTCTTGTCCTTTCGCCAATCCATAGCATGTGCGCGGAACAATCATAAAACTGGTTAGTCAAACTATCCTTACGCACCAAAGGCTCTTCATAATGGAGCAGTAACGCTTCGTGACTGGTGTAAAATTCCACTTCCCTAAGAATAGGCGTTTTTTCTATCTCCACTCCGCATGCTCGCATAAACCCTAAAGCTTGCGTGATCCGATCAGCGATTTGCTGGTATTTTTGCCCAAAGTCGTTGTTTTTGACAAAATCCAAATTGAAACGATGCACTTGTTCCAAATTGGCTAACCCGCCTTGGGCAAAGGCTCTGATAAGGTTTAAAGTCGCTACGCTTTGATGGTAGGCTTTAAGCATTCTCTCAGGCTTTGGCTCTCTTTCTTTTTTGGAAATCCCATTGATAATATCCCCTCTGTAACTCAACACTTCTTCATTATCCAGCATTTCAGTCGCATTGGAGCGAGGCTTGGCAAATTGCCCGGCAATGCGCCCCACTTTCACGATCGGTATAGAGCCAGCAAAAGTTAAGACAATCGCCATTTGCATCACCACTTTAAACATGTCTTTAATCCGGTTAGCGCTAAATTGAGAAAACGACTCCGCGCAATCGCCCCCTTGCAACAAAAACGCCTTATTGTCAATGACTTGGGCTAAGCGCTCTTGCAAGTTCCTCGCTTCGCCAGCAAACACTAAGGGAGGGTAGGAGTGCAATTCTTTTTTGACCCTTTCTAATTCTTGCTTATCTTTGTAAGTGGGGTGTTGCTCTATCTTAAAAGAATGCCATGAAGTGGGCGACCAAGTTGTGTTTGACATTTCTATAATCCTTTATTAATCTTTTTTTAAGCGTTATTATAGCTTGTGCGGGTTAAATCGTGGATTTTAGGGAATAAATGCACGCCCAAAACCACCCCTTAATCTCAAAAAACCCCAATCATAAAAAGCTTTATGCTACAATGAAAGCTCTTTAACACAATAAAAGGGCGGTTTAATAGCATGGCACAAGAAAAAGCGGTCATAAGAGATCCTAAAAAACTCAATGCGTTTGATTTGCGTTGGATGGTGTCCTTATTTGGCACGGCGGTGGGGGCTGGGATTTTATTCTTGCCTATTAGAGCCGGTGGGCATGGGGTATGGGCTATTGTGGTGATGAGCGCGATTATTTTCCCTTTAACTTATCTAGGGCATAGAGCTTTAGCTTATTTCATAGGATCTAAAGATAAAGAAGACATTACCATGGTCGTTCGCTCTCATTTTGGTGCTCAATGGGGTTTTCTTATCACTTTGCTTTATTTCTTTGCGATTTATCCTATTTGTTTGGCTTATGGGGTGGGTATCACTAATGTGTTTGATCATTTTTTCACTAACCAGTTGCATTTAGCGCCTTTTAATCGGGGCTTATTGGCTGTAGCGTTAGTTTCTTCAATGATGTTGGTGATGGTTTTTAACGCTACGATTGTTACACGCATTTGTAACGCTTTAGTGTATCCTTTATGCTTGATCTTATTGCTTTTTTCTTTGTATCTTATCCCTTATTGGCAAGGCGCTAACCTTTTTGTGGTGCCGAGTTTTAAAGAATTTGTGTTAGCTATTTGGCTAACCTTACCGGTGCTTGTGTTTTCATTCAACCATAGCCCCATCATTTCAACCTTCACTCAAAATGTGGGAAAAGAATACGGCGCTTTCAAAGAGTATAAACTCAATCAAATTGAATTAGGGACATCGCTGATGCTTTTAGGGTTTGTGATGTTTTTTGTGTTTTCATGCGTCATGTGCTTGAATGCTGATGATTTTGTGAAAGCAAGGGAACAAAATATCCCCATTTTAAGCTATTTTGCTAACACCCTAAACAACTCTTTAATCAATTATGCGGGGCCTGTGGTGGCCTTTTTAGCGATTTTTTCATCTTTTTTTGGGCATTATTATGGGGCTAAAGAGGGTTTAGAAGGCATTATCATTCAAAGTTTAAAATTGAAAAAAGCTTCTAAAACCTTGAGCGTGAGCGTAACGATTTTTTTATGGCTGACTATCACGCTGGTGGCTTATATTAACCCCAATATCTTGGATTTTATTGAAAATTTAGGCGGCCCCATTATCGCACTCATTCTGTTTGTGATGCCCATGATAGCTTTTTATAGCGTTTCTAGTTTGAAGCGTTTTAGAAACTTCAAAGTGGATATTTTTGTGTTTGTCTTTGGGAGCTTAACGGCTTTGAGCGTGTTTTTAGGACTATTTTAATGGCTAGTTTTTCCATTTTATCCATTTTTAAAATCGGCGTGGGGCCTAGCTCTTCACACACCATAGGGCCTATGGAAGCTGGGGCGAGATTTTGCGAGTCGTTAAAAGGCATTTTAGAGCAGGTTAAACGCGTTCAAATCACCTTGCATGGCTCATTGGCTTTAACCGGTAAAGGGCATTTGAGCGATGAGGCGGTTTTAATTGGCTTGCATGGCATTTACGCTAACGAATTAGAGGTAACAACCAAAAAAGCCTTATTGCATGAAGTGCTTGAGAATAAAGTTTTAAAACTCGCTAACCAACATCGCATTCATTTTGATTATGCTAAAGATTTGATTTTTGACCATAAGCCTTTAGCCAGACACCAAAACGCTCTCATTCTAAAAGCTTTTAACGCTAAAAATGAGGTTTTAAAAGAAGAGACTTATTATTCTGTTGGTGGAGGGTTTGTTTATACTGAAAAAGAATTAGACAACTTATCTAAAGAAGGCGGGAATGAAAGCGTCGCCTATGATTTTTCAAGCGCTAAGGAGTTGCTAGAATTATGCCAAAAACACCAAAAAAGCATCGCTGGAATCGTGCGTTTGAGAGAAAATGCCCTGAAAAACTGCCCTGATGCAACGATGACTAAAATTTATCATGCGATGCTTGAGTGTTATTGTAATGGGGTTAATTCTAAAGAAAGGTATCTGCCTGGTTCTTTGAGAGTAACACGATTAGCTCCAAGCATTAAAACGCGCCTAGAAAAGCACCCCACAAGCGGGAAAGACCCTTTAGCGTTGATTGATTACATTTCGCTTTACGCTCGCGCCATTGCTGAAGAAAACGCTAGCGGAGGCAAGGTGGTAACCGCCCCTACTAATGGGGCGTGTGCGGTGGTGCCAAGCGTGCTTTTATACGCCAAAAACCATTTGTTTGAAAATTTATCGCAAAAGTCTATCAATGATTTTTTACTCACTAGTGCGGCGATTGGCTATCTTTACAAGAAAAACGCTTCCTTGAGCGGCGCAGAAGCGGGGTGTCAGGCTGAAATTGGCGTGGCAAGCTCTATGGCTGCAGGAGGGTTAGCCTATTTGTGCCAAGCGACCACGCAACAGGTTTTGATCGCTAGTGAAATCGCTATGGAGCACCATTTAGGATTGACATGCGATCCGGTGGGGGGCTTGGTGCAAATCCCTTGCATTGAACGCAATGTTTTAGGGGCGATTAAAGCGATCAGCGCTTCTAAATTAGCCTTAGAAGATGAATACAAGCCTAAAGTGAGCCTAGATGAAGTGATTGCTACGATGTATGCGACCGGAAAAGACATGAATGAAAAATACAAAGAGACTTCGTTAGGGGGGTTAGCCAAAACCTTAAAATGCTAAGGGATAGCCCTCAACTTTTAGGGCTTTAAATTCAAAATAAAAAGGCTTTGTTTTTAACAAATACAAATAAGCTTTATCCAACTTTAATATCCTTCAAAAATTTTTAAGCATAGGGTTTTAAAATTTTGTTTCATCGTTTTTAAATTCCATTTAATAATAAAACTCATTAAGTTTATTTAAACTCATAAGAGAATAGGGCATTTTGAAATCATTCCCCTACAACCCCCTTTTTTAAAATCCCCTAAGAGCGCATCATGAAAAACGATCTCTTGCTTACACAAGATTTTTTATTTTGATTGTAAAAATACTCAAAGGTATTTTTTAAATTTGATTACTAATATTCCATTAAAATAAAACCAAAAATTTTTACACGCTTTCATAAAATGCGTTGAAATATCGTGAAGTGCCCAATCGCCAAAGACGCTTTGGGCTTCCTAGACTGATGTTAGGGAGAGTTTGGTTCTCACTCTGTATCCCTATCGTAGAGATTTTACAGAGTTTAAGCTCCAACGCATTCTCTCTCACACATCACATCTCCAAAGGCGTAACTTTTCACACTTCCTATACTAGATACGAATGGGGATATTACTATGAATTAAGTGGCATTCATTCCAAACGCTAAAGACGATTGGGATTTCTGCTAAGGAGTTTTAAAAGGAGATTATTTTTAACTCTATCAATCGCTATATTTCAAAGATTTTTGCGTAACAAAACCTTAAGCTAATTGTTACCAATCGTTACCACAAAAGAAAACCAAAAAGCTTGAAGTCTAAAGATTTTAAAAAAGCGGTGGTTTTTAAAAAGATAGCCTAAAACATAGGATAGAGTGATAGGGAGCTAAAAGCCTAAATATAAAGCCTAAAAAGGAGTGCTTAAGAGACTTATTTAAAGCCCCCTAGCCAAAAAAGTAAGCTAGGGCTATTTTACTATTTTTCAGACTTACTAGAGTCGCTAATTTGTTTTTCAAACTCTTGTTGCAAGGCTTGTTGTTGTTTTTCTTTCTTTGAAAGGCGGCGTTTTTTCTTAGACTTTTTCTCTTTTTTTGAAGAAGCCTCTGGCTCTTTTGAAGCTGTTTCTTTGAGTGCGTTAGCATTGGTCGTAGAATCTAGATCCGAATTAGAAGCGTTCTGTGTCCTCTTAGAAGAGCTTATAAATTCAGGGCTATCAGTATGGCTTTCAAGCTCCCCACTGCTCCTCTTTTGAAACGCTGCTTTGGTGTCTTTCTCAGCTTGCTCTTCCATTTTCTTAAAAGTGGCTGCATCCAGTTTTCTAGCCTTTTCTTTTTGGCTCACCCTAACCATGCTGATCAAATATTTGATATACCCATCATACATATCCCCAAACTGCTCATGCAAAGCCCCAAAATCCGAGCCTTTGTAAAGCCAATTGAACAAAGGGAGCGAAAGCTCTGTCCCTAAGTCTTTAAGCACATGTTTATAAAACTTCTCCCTGTCATTCACCACAAAAGAAACCTTACCATCTTTATGCTCATAATAACAGACCTTTTGCTCCACACAGCTTTCCAAACTCCCCTTAAAGAAAGCTCCAAAAGCGGATAAGTCGCCCTTACTCATCTTGGTTTCAGAATACTGGTTAAAATTCTTCACGCGCTCTTTTTCCAAATTAACCATGCTCTTTAAAACCCTCTTGCGGTCTTTTTTCACATTCCCCGTGGAGCTTTCAGAAAACATAACATTGGGATCAACTGTAGTGTTAATAGTGGCAGAATCCGTTTCTGCTCTCAACAAAAAAGTCGTAGCCGCTAAAAAAAATAAAATCCGTTTCACACCAAACTCCTAATTAAATAATAACCGCAACAAAAATAGATACCGTTCTTCATAAAAGCTCTCTTTTGAAATCTTCTTCTATTGATAAAAAACCACCTAGAATTCAAGCTGTTTTAGCCGTCTTAAAATACAGACTTTCAAAGGGTCTTTACTATTGGGTATGATACTATAAATATCCAAAAAATACAAACACTCCAAAAACTTTAACCCTAAAAAATTGAGACACTCTTTACAGCTAGAGGATTTAAGAGTAGCAAAGCCCACCCACCAAGCAAGTAGTCTCTATTTTAAAAGTCAATGCCCAAACGCCATGACAATTATAACACGAAAACGCCCTAATCCCCACAGCCAAAAGCTAGGGATTTACGGCGTGGTTTTACAAAAATCAAAAAAAGTTAGCACACCCTAAGCGCTAATGCTTATGATGGCTTGGTTTTTTCCCTTTTTTTCCCTTTTTTTCATGATCGTGAAAAGGGCCTTCGCATGCACAATCATGCAAATCTAACCCCTCTTCACGATATTCTTTCATGGTCATTGTTTTCTTTTTGTTAGCAATCACTTCAAGAATTTCTTTTTTACGCTTGTTGCGATCTTCTTGGCTTAAAGAAGCTAAATTCTTATCCATCGCTCTTTTAAAATCCGCTTTATAACTTTTACGCTCTTCTTCTTTCATCGCTGCTAATCGTTTATTGACTTCCGCACGAAACTCCGGGACTTCGCTAGGAGCGACTTTCCCTGCTTGCTCTAATAGTTGCTTATTATCCATGCTCTTAAAATCACTCGCATTCAAAAAAAGCCCCAAAAAAGTCCCTGTAAATAATAAAGAAACCGCTAATTTTTTCATCAAATGCTCCCAATTCAAAAATAAAGAATAAATTCTATCATTTGATTGATTAAAGATAACTTATAGCACTTTAATAGCCAATTGATTTTTAGATTTTATGATCAGTGCTCTATTAAAACAGCTAACCTATATCCCTTATTTTTAAAAATAATGAACTCATTTTTGATTTTTCAAAGACTTGTTTGTGTGCGGTTGTTAGTGAGTTCAATTGCTTGTAAGGATTGCGATTTCATTTTTACTGAGTGGCCGTATTGATTAAGCAACGGCTTTGGCGTAAGAAAAGAAAATCATAAAAGGCCATAAAGAGCAAAAGCCCTTTTCTATGCCCCCATAAGATTAACCCTAAAACACCTTAAAAGCTTACAATGTAACGCCAATAAAAGGCATAGGGGCGGTGAAAGGTGAATTTATAAGTAACCCCTTCAGGAACATTATCCGCACTAGCGGTATAATAATTGTTGCGAATGGTTTGGATTTTCAAGCCAATTTCAAAACCTTGGTGTTTAGTGCCTAAGCGGATTCCGCCATTCACTAAGACCTGGAAATTTGATGGGTGGAAACTCCCTCTATACTCTTCAGCTAAGTCCTTAAAATAATAGTTTGTTGGACCCCAAGAGGTGCCACCAATCGCAACGCCCAAGAAAAACCCAAAATGCAAGTTCTCACGATTGAAAATAGCCGGGTTAAACAACACATCTGTGCCAGCCCCATAGCCAAACATGAAACTTTGAGAACCCTTGCGAGCGTCTCTCATGCCATAATCATTATAAGTGTAATACTTATAATAAGAGCTTGCAAAATCAAAGAATCCGTAATAACGCATTCCAAATTGCGGGGCTTTCTTAAAAAAATGCTTATACCCTACAACAAACCCAAAACCATTGATAGCGTATTGTTGGTTGCTTAAGCCCTTATACCCACGAGTCCCTAGAGCGCCATGGGTAAGCCCTCCTGTGGGGTTTGACGCTGTGGGCATGTTAGGCGTATTAGAGCCATAAGCCCCACTTTGATTACCATTACAATTCCCATGGGAACAATTTTGAGCGGTAGTGCTGAGCATACCTAATTGGTAATCAATCCCTATAAAAGCAGCATTTCTTTCACCTTTTTTGGTAGGGCTAGTCTTAATAGCTTTTTCTTGCTTAGGGGTCTCTGCTGACAACAAGCTTGTCATTGCTAGAGAGATAGCACCTACTATAACAGATTTCTTCATGTATTCCTTCCTTCTACATTTTCTCTACTTGAGTTCTAAATGCTACATTCTACTATAAAATTGCTTTCTTTTTGATTAAATATAGCGATTGAATGAGAATAAATTGAAACAAAAATCAATTTTAGGAACTTTTTAGTAAAAATTCCTAAATCCTCTCACCTTTTTTAGGCTAAAACCAAAACCTAACAGCCAATAGAGATTAAAGATGCTCTTTCACGCTCTCTAACACGCTCTTAAAGGCTTGCATGTCGTTCATCGCCATGTCTGCTAAAACCTTGCGGTCTAACTCAATGTTAGCCACTTTTAGGGCATGCATGAAGCGCGAATAACTTGTATTGTGCATTCTGCAAGCCGCATTGATCCTTACCACCCACAAACTCCTGAACTCTCTTTTCTTTTGTTTGCGATCCCTAAAGGCGTAATACATGCTTCTTTCAAGCTGTTCTTTAGCCTTTCTAAAATGCTTTCTTCTGCCACTATAAAACCCTCTAGCGAGTTTTAAGACTTTTTTATGGCGTCTTCTGCGCACAACGCCTGTTTTAACTCTCATTTCTTTACCTTTCTTTTTAAAATATTTTTAGGTGCGTTTTTCAAACGACTTTCCCTTAAATAAGGGGATTAACTCCACTTCCTAATGAGCATTCCTAAGCCCTGCAAAGCAACGACATGACAGAATGCACATTAGTGTGATGCACATGTTTTGGCGCGTTTAAATTGGCTTTACGCTTAGGGCTTTTTTTAGTCAAAATATGGCTTTTAAAAGCGCTGCCACGCTTAATCAAGTTCTTTTTAACTTTGAAACGCTTAGACGCGCCGCGATTAGTCTTCATTTTTGGCATGATTTTCTCCTTTCATAAGGTTAATACGATTAAAAGGCGGGTTATTTTCTTTGGTTTTCTTTTCGTTTTTGGGGGCTTCTTTAGTCTTAGGCACAAACATCCACGAAACAAAACGCCCCTCGGTTTTTGGCTCTTTTTCAGGGTTGGCTAAATCTTGCATCATCGTTTGGACCCTCAAAAGCACATCAAGCCCGGCTTTTGAGTTTTGGCTCTCCCTACCCTTTAAAACCACTTTGAATTTGACATGCTTATTGGCTTCAATAAATTCTCTCGCATGCTTGACTTTGTAGTTAATATCGTTTTGCGCGATTTGAGTGGAAAGCTTGATCTCTTTGATTTCAATTTGCTTTTGCTTTTTTTTGGCTTCCTTGATTTTCTTTTCATTTTGGTAGCGGAATTTATTATAATCCATCACCTTACACACAGGAGGTTTCGTGCTCGCTGAAATCAAAACCAAATCCAAACCTAAATTTTGAGCGATATTGAACGCTTCTTTAGAGGAAATAATCCCATACACTTCGCCATTATCACCCACGCAACGCACTTCTTTAAAATTAATGTCTCCGTTTAACAACACTTCGTTTCTACTCAAAAACTAACCTCTTGCATCCTAGATTCAACCATGTTTAAAAACTCCTTTAAGGGCATTTTATATTGAGCTTGTTTTTCTCTGTCTCTAATGGATAAAATTTCGCTCTCCACCTCTTCATTCCCTAACACTAAAATCATAGGGATTTTTTGCTTTTCGGCTAATCGCACCTTTTTATTCAAGCTGTCGTTTTTATCCAACGCTTCTACAAAAATATCGCGCTTTTTTAATTCCTCTTTTAATTTCAAAGCAAAAACATGATGCTCTTCATTAATAGGAATGAGAGCGATTTGAGTGGGCGCGACAAAGAAAGGGAAATTCCCCCCAAAATGTTCGCTCAAAATCGCAATAAACCTTTCAAACGAGCCTAAAATCGCTCTGTGGATCATCACCGGCTGTTCAGCGTGATTGTGTTCATTAGTGAAAGCGAGCTTGAAGCGTTCAGGCAAATTCATATCCACTTGAATCGTGCCGCACTGCCATTTACGCTTTAAAGCGTCAGTGATTTTAATGTCAATCTTAGGCCCATAGAAAGCCCCTCCTCCTTCATCAACCTTATAATCAATGCGGTGCTCTTTTAGGGCTTCTTTTAAAGCGTTAGTGGCCTTTTCCCAAACTTTATCATCGCCTATGGATTTAGCCGGTCTAGTGGATAATTCCATTTCATAGCTAAAGTCAAATGCTTTCATGATTTTATGCGTGAAATCTAAAATTGCGCTCACTTCGCTTTGGATCTGTTCAAAAGAGCAAAAAATATGTGCATCATCTTGGGTAAATTCCCTAACCCTTAAAAGCCCATGCAACACGCCGCTTTTTTCATGCCGATGCACCACGCCGTATTCATAAAACCTTAAAGGCAAATCTCTATAGCTGTGCAAAGCGCTTTGATAGACTTTAATATGCCCCACGCAGTTCATAGGCTTTATGCCGTATTCTTGCTCATCAATCGTGGTGAAATACATGTTTTCTTTATAGTTGTCATAATGCCCGCTGATTTTCCACACATCGCTCTTTAAAATCTCAGGGCCTTTAACCGGCTCATAGCCTCTTAAAAGTAACGCCTTGCTCAATAAATCTTCAATGCGTTTTCTGAGTCTTGCCCCTTTAGGCAGCCATAAAGGTAAGCCCGCCCCTATCTCATCATCAAAACTAAAAAGCCCTAGCTCCACGCCTAGCTTTCTGTGATCTCGTTTTTTCGCTTCTTCTATTTGGAAAAGATAGTCTTTTAAGCCCTCTTTGGTGGCAAAAGCGATGCCATAGATTCTAATGAGCATTTCATTGTTTTCATCGCCACCCAAATAAGCCCCGGCCAATTTAGTGAGCTTGAAATGGTTTAAAAAACGGGTGTTTGGGAGGTGAGGCCCCTTACACAAATCTTCAAACTCGCCCTGTTGGTACACGCCAAATATATCGCCACTGATTTTACTCATCACCGCATGCTTTAATTCATCGCCTTTAAAACGCTCCAAAGCTTGCTCTCTGGTTAAAGTCTCTTTAGTGATAGCGAGCTTTAACTTCGCAAATTCTTTCATTTTCGCTTCAATTTTAGGCAAATCCTCTTCGCTGATTTTTGAAGCGGTCTTAAAATCGTAATAAAACCCCTCTTCTACCACAGGACCTACAAAAAATTTCGCGTCCGGATAAAGGGCTTTCAAGCTTTGCGCAAGCAAATGCGCGCATGAATGCCTGATCACCTCTAAAGCCAAAGGCGAATCATCAAAAAATATCGGCTCGCTCCCTTTTAACGCTTTAATCCCATCGCTCAGCCCTAAGACTTTCGCGCTCTCTAAATCTATTATTTGCTCGTCTTTATAAACAGCAATCAGTTCCGCACTCATTCTTTAAAACTTATGTTTCCTTTCTTTAAACCTTAAAATTCAGCAATCTTTTGATCCAAACCCGCATTGCACTTGCGAATCCACTTT
Source organism: Helicobacter pylori (assembly GCA_008032935.1). Lineage (NCBI taxonomy): Bacteria > Pseudomonadati > Campylobacterota > Epsilonproteobacteria > Campylobacterales > Helicobacteraceae > Helicobacter > Helicobacter pylori. The sequence continues at coordinate 61,960 of CP032039.1, forward strand.
CTCAGCTTTAGGGTCGCTCATAGGCTTTAAACACGCTTGTAAAAATACCATACAAAGCAAATTCAATAACAACCGCCTATACAAAACCACCCTTTCTATTCAAAAATACCTAACTAACCGCCCATTATACAATAAAATCATAAACCAAAAAGAATACGCCCCTTATTAAAAAGCTTAGAATACAAACTAGCTAAAACTAAAGCTCTATCATGCTATCATTATTATATTTTATGTTTTAAGAGACTTAATGATCATTTTAAGGGAGTTTTGTGCGATATATCAAGTTTTTCAAAGAGTTGAACAATAAGAATGTGAATCTGGTTGGGGGTAAGAACGCTAGCATTGGTGAAATGTTTCAAGAACTAGTGCCAATTGGCATTAAAGTGCCTGATGGCTTTGCGATCACGAGCGAAGCGTATTGGTATCTTTTGGAGCAAGGGGGGCTAAACAAAAAATCATAGAGCTTTTAGAAAATGTTGATGCCACCGAAATTGATGTGTTAAAAATCCGCTCCAAACAAATCAGAGAGCTTATTTTTGGCACGCCTTTTCCTAGCGATTTGAGAGATGAGATTTTTCAAGCTTATGAAATTTTAAGCCGACAATACGACATGAAAGAAGCCGATGTGGCGGTAAGGAGTTCCGCTACTGCAGAAGATTTGCCGGACGCTTCTTTTGCCGGGCAGCAAGACACTTATTTAAACATTAAGGGTAAAACCGAATTGATCCACTATATCAAATCCTGTTTGGCGTCGCTTTTTACCGATAGAGCGATTAGTTATAGAGCGAGTCGTGGGTTTGATCATTTAAAAGTCGCCTTGAGTGTGGGGGTGCAAAAAATGGTGCGAGCGGATAAAGGCAGCGCGGGCGTGATGTTTTCTATTGACACCGAAACCGGTTTTAAGGATGCGGTGTTTATCACTTCAGCGTGGGGGTTGGGCGAAAATGTGGTGGGCGGCACAATAAACCCTGATGAATTTTATGTGTTTAAGCCCACTTTAGAGCAAAACAAACGCCCCATTATCAAACGCCAACTCGGCAATAAAACGCAAAAAATGGTCTATGCCCCAAGGGGTAGCGAACACCCCACCAGAAACATTAAAACCACCAAAAAAGAATGGCAATCCTTTTCATTGAGCGATGAAGACGTGCTGATTTTAGCCAAATACGCCATTGAAATTGAAAAACATTACTCTAAAGAAGCCAAACAATACCGCCCCATGGATATAGAATGGGCCAAAGATGGCGATAGCGGGGAAATTTTTATCGTTCAAGCGCGCCCAGAAACCGTTCAAAGCCAAAAAAGTAAAGAAGAAAATCAAGTCTTTGAAAAATTCAAATTCAAAAACCCTAACGAAAAGAAAGAGGTTATCTTGCAAGGCAGAGCGATTGGGAGTAAAATCGGATCAGGGAAAGTGCGCATCATCAATGATTTGGAACACATGAATTCTTTTAAAGAGGGTGAAATTTTAGTTACCGATAACACCGACCCAGACTGGGAGCCTTGCATGAAAAAAGCGAGCGCGGTTATCACCAATCGTGGGGGGCGCACTTGCCATGCCGCTATTGTGGCTAGAGAAATTGGCGTGCCGGCCATTGTTGGGGTGAGCGGGGCGACTGATAGCCTTTATACCGGCATGGAAATCACGGTTTCTTGCGCTGAGGGCGAAGAGGGCTATGTGTATGCGGGCATTTATGAGCATGAAATTGAAAGGGTGGAGCTTTCTAACATGCAAGAAACTCAAACAAAAATTTATATCAATATTGGAAACCCTGAAAAAGCCTTCAGCTTTTCTCAGCTCCCTAATCACGGCGTAGGGTTAGCCAGAATGGAAATGATTATTTTAAACCAAATCAAAGCCCACCCCTTAGCTTTAGTGGATTTGCACCACAAAAAAAGCGTGAAAGAAAAAAATGAAATTGAAAACCTCATGGCAGGCTATGCTAACCCTAAAGATTTTTTTGTGAAAAAAATCGCTGAAGGCATTGGCATGATCAGCGCGGCGTTTTACCCTAAACCTGTGATTGTAAGGACTAGCGATTTCAAATCCAATGAATACATGCGCATGCTTGGCGGCTCTAGCTATGAGCCTAATGAAGAAAACCCCATGCTTGGTTATAGGGGGCTAGTCGGTATTATTCAGAAAGCTATAATGAAGCGTTTTCATGGGAGTGTGAAGCCTTAGCGCTAGTAAGGGAAGAAATGGGCTTAACGAACATGAAAGTGATGATCCCTTTTTTGCGCACCATTGAAGAGGGTAAAAAAGTCCTAGAAATCTTAAGAAAAAACAATTTAGAATCCGGTAAAAACGGGCTTGAAATTTATATCATGTGTGAATTGCCGGTGAATGTCATTTTGGCTGATGATTTCTTAAGCTTGTTTGATGGCTTTTCTATTGGATCAAACGATTTAACCCAGCTCACTTTAGGCGTGGATAGAGACAGCGAATTAGTCAGCCATGTCTTTGATGAAAGGAATGAAGCGATGCTAAAAATGTTTAAAAAAGCGATTGAAGCTTGTAAAAGGCACAACAAATATTGCGGGATTTGTGGGCAAGCTCCGAGCGATTACCCTGAAGTGACAGAGTTTTTAGTCAAAGAGGGAATCACTTCCATTTCTTTAAACCCTGATAGCGTGATCCCCACTTGGAACGCTGTAGCCAAGTTAGAAAAAGAATTGAAAGACCATGGCTTAACTGCGCATTGATAATGAATGAATTGTTCTAACTTGAGTGGATTTTTTCGTATTAGTTTCCATGATTTAATTTTGATGGGTAAGAGTGTTTTTTGAAAAAAGGTTGGTAATAAAATCAGTAAAAACAGGAAAAACAAATAAAGTTGGCAAAAACGCAGAGATAACTAACACAAAGGCAAATAAAGAGACTCATTCTAAACAAGCGAGTGCCATTACAAATACGATCAGATCAATTGGTGGGTTTTTTACAAAAATCGTAAAGAAAGTTAGAGAACTTGTAAAAAACACCCCAAGAAAAGCAAGGCGGCATTAGTAGTATTGACCCATGTTGCGTGCAAGAAAGCGAAAGAATTGGACGATAAAGTCCAAGATAAATCCAAACAAGCTGAAAAAGAAAATCAAATCAATTGGTGGAAATATTCAGGATTAACAATAGCGACAAGTTTATTATTAGCCGCTTGTAGTGTTGGTGATATTGATAAACAAATAGAACAAGAAAAGCAAAAGACAGAACAAGAACAACAGAAAACAGAACAAGAAAAACAGAAAGCAAATAAGAGTGGGATAGAGTTAGAACAAGAAAGACAGAAAACAAACAAGAGTGGGATAGAACTCGCTAATAATCAAATAAAAGTAGAACAAGAACAACAAAAGACAGAACAAGAAAAACAAAAGACAAATAATACACAAAAAGATTTGGTTGAAAAAGCAGAACAAAATTGCCAAGAAAATCATAGTCAATTCTTTATTAAAAAAGTAGGAATTAAGGGTGGCATTGCTATAGAAGTAGAAGCTGAATGCAAAACCCCTAAACCTACAAAAACAAACCAAACCCCTATCCAGCCAAAACACCTTCCAAACTCTAAACAACCCCGCTCTCAAAGAGGATCAAAAGCACAAGAGCTTATAGCTTATTTGCAAAAAGAATTAGAATCTCTGCCCTATTCGCAAAAAGCTATCGCTAAACAAGTGAATTTCTATAGACCAAGTTCTATCGCTTATTTAGAACTAGACCCTAGAGATTTTAATGTTACAGAAGAATGTAATTATTTAGCTAGCTCTAAGCTTCTTAATTTTCTAATGCTAACTTTTTAAAAACTATTTCTGCATTCTACCATAAATTTTTAAAAATTTGTTTTTTTATAAATCGGAAAATTTTTTCTTTACAATTTAATTATTAATAGGGGAGAGAGATAATTATATAATTGCAATTACTATATTATATATATCTTTTTATTCTTTTTATATAAATAGGCTCCTTATTATTGATTTTTTATAAATTACGTTCTTTAGAAAATGCAATTATTTTCTAATCTCTAAGAAATCAATATCTAGGAATTAGGACCATGCAAGAAAGAGTTTTTAAAAGAAAAGTTTTAGATGCGAATATCTTAAAAGAAATGCATGCGAACAATGTCTGTTATTCCAAGCATTCAAAAGATAGGTTTATTCCTTTCAAATTTGATAAATTTGGTTATGTTGAATGTAGACTCTTTAAAAAGATATTAAACTTTCCTAGCAATACAACTTTCTTTGGTGGCACAGGTTGTAAGAAACTCATGGAACTTTTAAGTGAAATCGTTATAGATTCTAGAAGTTCTAAAATCGCGTTAAACCGCCATTATGCCTTAACTCGCTTGCAATGGTGCGATAGAACCTTAAGACATAATCTCCAAATTTTAGAGAGAATAGGATTTCTAACTGCTTTTAAGAACAAAAAAGGTTATATTTTTTTGTCTATGCATGACTTCACTAAAATAGAAAACTACGAACATTTAGGTTTGAATGGGGAGAGCAATTTACCTAATAGCTTCTTTTTAGGAATTTGTGGGTATTTGAAAAAACTCTTCAAGAAATTAAAAGATAGAGCATTCAATCTCGCAAACAAGCACGGTGTATTCTTTTTGAAAATTCCTAAGCATTTTCAAATGCAAAACTTTAACAATATTTTTTGGAGTTTGTGTCGGTTAATAATCCTTGTCTTTCTTATAGATTGACTTATGATCAACTTGTTGGTAAAAAAATTCCGAACATCAAATGCTCTTACCAACAAGCAATTGTAAAAAAGAATATCTATAGAGCATTAGAAGAACTATCTATAGATAAGAAAATTCTAGCATCATAAAGAAAACAAAGGACAAAAAATGCAATTCCCACTCAAAAAAGATTTAGAAATTTCACAAAAATATGTGATCCCTAAAGGCTTTGACCCTACAAACAAAAAATACAAAAATCTTTTGGTGAAAGATCTACCTAAATTAGTGCATAGGGAAATTGAAATCGCTATGAAATTATTATTTGAAATCAACGAAGTAGAGACTGCGATTGAAGTCATGAAATTTCTCACTCAAGCAATGGATCGTGTTTTGTATGATGCGAGAGCCAAACATTATGAAATGAGATTAGCCAAAGAGATTAAAAAGAGTAGATTTGGGTGAAAAACTATGGCTTATATCGCTAATTTACAATTCTTACCATTAGATGAGATTTTACTCTCTAATGGTTATAAACACAAAGTAGAGAAATCAAGCAAAAATAACCCGGCTCTTTATAATGAATACGATACCATTAAAGGCACACTTATTGTTTCAAGAAAGCCTGATGGGAGTTATCATTATTTTAACGCTCATAATGATGAAGATAAAGGCACGATTATCGCTTTCTGTAAAAATCGTGGGCTAGATTTTAATGATTTGATCAAAAACAGAGATGATTTAGAAATTAGCGATAAGCCAAACCACAAATATAACAATTCCAAGCCTTATACAATCATTACCAAAGAACAGGAAATAGAGCGTCAAAAAGTAGTGAAACAATTTGAAAAGCTCCGTTACTACGATATAGAAAGCTCAGATTTGTTTCACATCTTGCTGGATAGTCGCTCTTTGGATAAAACTTTACTAAAACCTTACAATCATTTACTCAAAGAAGATGAACATGCAAATTTATGCGTGCCTTGCTATTTGATCAATGATAATGGAAACTTAATACAAGGTGGGTATAACAAGCGATTATCCAAACCTTTCACTATGCAAGGCGCTACTAATCCCACTAAACACTTAATGCAGACAGGTTCTATCAAGGGTTTTGAAGTTTTATCCCCACAAAATATTAAAAATATTCAAAATATCATTGTAGCTGAAAGCGTTTTTGATGGCTTAAGCGTGTTAGAAATGCAAGGGTTTGATCCCAATCAAACAGCTATTATTTCTACTATTGGTAATTTCACAGAAGAAAGAATGCAAAAATTTGTAGATAAATTTCTTAATACCATCAACACTTATAAGTGTAAGGAATACAATGAATACCACAAAGAAATTGATCGCTACAACAAGCAATTAGAGGACTATGAAAATTATATAAATTTTCAAAAAAGATATGAAAAATGGCGTGCTAAAGAGTTAGCTAAACACGATAATGACCCTAAAAAAGTCCCTAATGATCCCATTTTCTCGCCCATAAGAGATAAAAATAATCTTATCCCTAGACCCGTTTTTAAGCCCGCTCTAGCCTTACGCCTAAAAGAACCAAAAATTCCTAATTTAAATCTTAATGTTATTTTAGCAATGGATAATGATGAACAGGGGCGAAAATTCAACGCTATTTTGGAAAAAATTTTTTACGCTCACACTAAAGAAATTCCAAACATCTATACGCCTATCAGCAAAGATGCGAACGATGATTTGAAAATCGCTAAAGCATTAGGATTGAAGCAAATTAGCAATAGGATTTTACAAGATTTTTTATTTGATGCCAAAGAAAAAATGCAAAACCCTATTACCACACCATCACAAAAAAGCATCTTGGCTAACCAATTACAAAAACTACAAGATCTAATGCCAAAACCTAAACTACTACAAGGAGTGTTTCATGGTTACCAACAAGATCATGGATTTGGATCTAAATATGTAGCTAATTCTGCCTATTACACCAACAATCAATCTCAAAACAAAGGACATGAAAGATGAAAACAAAACATAAAGGAATAAGAATGTTTAAGCAAATTCGTAGAATGATGAGTTTGGCAATATTAATGCCTAGTTTTTTATTGGCGGCACCAGATTACAAACAAAAATTCACTCAAATATTGGATTTCATAAGCAATGACTTTATCAAAGCTATCGGTGGTCTAATCATTGTTGGGACTTGCATTTACGCCTATAAAAATTGGGACAGGCTTGGAGAAATTGGTTGGAAATGCGTTGGGATTATCATTATAACCGCTGCTATTTCTAATGCTAAAACTTTAAGTCAATGGTTATTTTAGATGGCATTGCATATTGTTTGTGTTGAAAGTATCAACATTAGAGAAATCAGCAAAAGAGAAACTTTTTTGGGATTAAACTTGGATAGTTGGATTGTTAGTTTCTTAATGTCGGCATGGTTACTTTCATTCCAACCACTTTATGCTATGGGTTTAATGGCTAGTTGTGTGTTTATATTCTACATTTTAGAATTTTTTGATGAAGATATAACAGCCATTTTGCATGCACTTTTCACATTAAGAACAGGAGCTAGAAATTATTATGCTTGAGAAAATTTTTAATTCTTTATGCTCGCTAGTTCCTAAGCGTTATAGCATGAAAGAAGAAACTAACATTGTTGGCATTTACAATGAACATTATCTTTTAAGTGAAAAATCAAACCTTGTAGGCGCTCTTAAATTAGAGGGAATTTCTTATTTGTCTTTAGATGACAAAGAAATAGGGCAAAAATTTAATGAACGCATTTTAGCTCTTAATGAGATTGTAGATGGAGTGCATTTTAAAATCGTAGCTAAAAGGCGTAAGATTTTCATGCACCATGAATATACTCAAGAGGAGATAAGCAATCCTTTTGCATTAGAGGTTATCAATTTATGGGAGCAGGGAGTTGAGAATGTTTATCAAAATTTCTATTACTTAATTTTTGAAACTAAGAATGATAGCATTAAAGGTTATTTGGAACGATTTAAGAAAAAAATCACTACCAATGAATTAGAAAATATTCAAGAAAATAATAAACAAGATGAAGTTAAATATCAAGAAAACTATTTCATAGGCTTTGATAATTTTAATCTATTAGATAAATCTAAAATATTAGACAGCATTATCAATAATGTTAAAAACATGCTTTCTGGCTTGTTTGTAGAAAAAATAGATGCCAATAGTTTGCTTAATTTTTATGCGGAATATATCAATGGTGTTCCTAGTGAATACACTTTTGCTAGAGGTCGTTTGCATGATGGAATGATCAATTCTGATGTGCATTTTAAAAAAGATTTTTTCACTCACATTCATAATGGTAAAGAGATTTTCAAGCGTTTCATCAGCATTAAGACTTATGATATAGACAAAATTGTCAGCACTGCTCTTTCTTCAGTGTTGCATTTATCTTTAGAATTTGATGTGATTTTAAACATTGACAATATTCCTAAAGCAAAGGCTGAAAAAAGGATTGAAACTAAAAGAAAAAGAGCGAATAAGAGCATTAGAGTTGAAATTGATGAATTGAATGACCTTATTAAAACAGACAGAGTTTTGATGCAGGAGATTTCTTTAAACATTTTAGTTCATGCCAAAACTAAAACCGATTTAGATAGTGCTTGTATAGAAATTACCAACTTGCTTAAACAAAAAGGCATTGTAAGCACACAAGAGAGTATTGGCATGTTGCCTATGTTTTTTAGCTTTTTCCCCAATCGTAATCGCTTGAATTTTAGAAAGCGTTTGTTGTCTAGTCAAAATATTGCTTCTTTAATCGTATTAGAAAAACAAAATTGTGGTTTTTCTAGAAATTCATGGGGCGATCGCCATTTAACTATTTTTAGAAACCAAGACAAATCGCCTTATTTATTCAATTTCCATGCCTATGAGGCAAAAAGAAAAAATGATATGGTATCAGGGCATACCATCATCTTTGGTGGCACAGGGGCTGGTAAAACCACTTTAATTGAATTTTTAATCACCAATTGTTTTAAATATGAAGATTTAAGTATTTTGGCTTTAGACAGAAATAATGGCATGCGTGTGATGACTGATTTTTTAGATGGTCAATACAACGATAGCAATGATTTCTACATTAATCCGTTTTCTTTAAAAGATACAAGCGCTAATTGCACCTTTTTAGTGAGTTGGTTGGCATTCATGCTCAATATTGATGAAGATACTAAAGATGAAAAAGAAAAAAGACTTTAAGCGCTTTATCCAAAACAATCAGAGTTTGCTATAACAATATCACAAAACAAGGGGGTGCTATTTTTAAGCTAAGAGATTTTAAAGACACGCTAGAAAGAGACTATTTAGATAGCAAAGACATTTTAGAAAAAGAGAGTTCAAAAGACTTATACAAGCATTCTACTGATTGTTTAGACTTTGCTAAAAAGCTTTCTGTTATTGATATGGATGCTCTTTCTAGTAGTAAAAAAGATTTCAACTTGGCAGTGCTATACCTATTCTACAAAGTCATGAATAGAGCTAAATTAGAAAACAAGCCTTTTTATATATTCATTGATGAAGCAAAATCTGTTATTGAAAATCCCATCATGTTAGCTAAAATCAAAGACACACTCGCTCAAGCTAGAAAACTCAATGGGGTTTTAACCTTAGCTTTTCAAGACATTAACCAACTTGATGGCGTAGAGGGAGCAAAGTCCATTATAGAAAACGCCGCTCAAGTCATACTCTATCCTACAAACAATTTTGAGAAATTAGAGAGCTATGGCATTTTATTAAGTCCTATTGAAAAATCCTTTTTAAACAAAACGCCGTTAAACTCTAGGCAAGTATTAGTGAAAAACCTTCTCACTCAATCTAGCGTATTTTTAGAAATCAATTTAGAAAAGCTAAACAGCACCAGTAAAAAATTTTTAAGAGCGTATAACTCTAGCGCGTCTAGCGTTTTTGAACTGGAAACGCTTAAAAAAGATAATCCAAAGGATTATAAAGAAATTTACTTGACAAAGGAGTAGGAATGAAAGATAGCGTGATTATCATTGAAAGCCCTAATAAGGTTGAGAAGATTAAACAACTAACAGGTGCGGAAGTTTATGCAACTATAGGGCATTTCACTAACCTTATAGGCGTAGATATTGAAAATAATTTTGCTTGTAAGTTTGAAATCAAAGAAGACAAGGCTAAGAAAATAAATTTTTTAATCAATGCTTGTAGGGACAAAAAAGTCTATATCGCTACTGACCCTGATAGAGAGGGCTATGGTATTGGCTATCAATTTTATGAAAAAATTAAAAATGTAGCTAGTGAAATTTATCGTGCAGAATTTCATGAGATCACACCAAGCGGTATTGAAAACGGCTTAAAAAATGCGGTGTTATTTTCTCGTTCTAACACTAATTTATACCAATCATTCTTAGGCAGGATTGCAAGCGATCAAGTTGTTGGATTTGCTCTAACAAGCTATTTAAGAAAAAGTTTAAATCTTAGTGAATTGAGCGCTGGTAGAGTACAAACTCCAGCTCTAGCTTTAATCTGCCAAAGAGATCAAGAAATAAGGGATTTTGATAAGTTAGATGCTGAAGAAAAAGTAGAATATCAAATCCAAGCTAATATTGTGTGCAATGAAAAAGAAGTGATTATTAAGCATGTAAGAGCGAATGAAAAAAACGAACTAGTGGATTTTAAATTTAAAGACAAAAACGAAGCATCTCAATTTTTAAAAGATCTAAAGGATGGATTAGGCTCTATGAGTGTTCTAGTTTCAGTAAAAGAAAGTCTATCCAATAAAGAACCCAAAAAACCTTTCACCACCTCTAAACTTTTATCCCAAGCGAGCAAATCCTTAAAAATACCCACTAAAGAAATCGCACAACTTGCTCAAAAACTTTTTGAAGCTGGTCTCATCACTTATCACAGAACTGATAGTGAATTTTTAAGTCCTGAGTATCTCAAAGAACATAAAGTGTTTTTTAAACCTATTTATCCGAGTGTTTATCAATACAGGGAGTATAAGGCTGGCAAAAACTCACAAACTGAAGCGCATGAAGCCATAAGAATTACACATCTGCATGCTTTAAAAGACTTAGAAAAAGTGTGCAGTGACGCTAAAATAAGCGAAGAATTAGCGCTGAAGTTGTATCAACTTATTTATGCCAATACAATTTGTTCTCAAAGTAGAAACGCCTTATACAATCAATATGATTGTATCTTTAAAATTAAAAGCGAGAGTTTTAAGCTCTCTTTCAAACTTTTAAAAGAAAAGGGTTTTTTAGAGATTGAAGAACTCATTCAAGGCAAAGAAGAACTTAACAAGGAAGAACAAGAAAGTGAAATAGAAAACTTTTCATTAAAAGAAAATGATAGTGTCCCGTTAAAAGAAGTTTTTATTAAAAAAATAGAAAAACCCAGTCCTAAACCTTATAAAGAAAGCGCCTTTATTCCTTTATTAGAAAGCGAGGGGATTGGTCGTCCTAGCACTTATGCGAGCTTCTTAGATCTTCTTTTGAAGCGTAAATATATTAGCATTGATACAAAAACTAACGCTATCACCCCTACTAGTCAAGGATTAGAAGTGATTTCATTTTTCAAAAAAGATAGAGAAGTGGATTTCATCGCTCTTACAAGCAAGGATAAGAGCAAATTAGGAAGCACTACCAAACAATTTGAAGAATGTTTGGATTTAATTATGAGAGGTGAAGCTAGTTATGAAAAGTTCATGCTTGAAGTCATAAGCAAATTAAAAAGTACCGCCAAGTTTTATCCCACTAGCACGAAAAACTCCGTCCTTTAGGGCGGAGATGTAAGTGCTTAGCCGTTAGGCTATTTGAATATCGTTTCACTTGGATCCATTCGCTTTTTAGCGCATTCTATAAAAATCAAAGTTAGCTAGTTAATGCGGTGTTTCTTGTTCTTGTATGTATTGCTTAATCATCTCTAAAGGCGCACCCCCACAACTCCCAGCGAAATAACTAGGCGACCACAAATGCTTCCCCCACAAACTAGCTTCAACGCTTTTGAAATGGTGTTTTCTAGTCAAACGACTGCTAACGCCCTTTAAAGAATTGACTAACTTACTCACGCTCACTTTGGGTGGGTAGTTGATAAGCAAATGCACATGATCGCTCTCCCCATCAAATTCTACCAACTCGCTCTCAAAGTCCTTACACACTTTGGCAAACACCGATCCTAAAAAATCTATCACTTCCTTGTTGAACGCTTTACGCCGGTATTTAGTAACAAATACCAAATGCGCGTGTATTAAAAAAACACAATGCCTTCCGTGTCTCATATCATCAATTTTTTTCATAGACTTATTTTAACTAAAAGAGGTTAAAATACTTCTATGAAAGTCAATAAGGGTTTTAAATTCCGCTTGTATCCCACTAAAGAACAACAGGATAAATTGCAACACTGCTTTTTTGTCTATAATCAAGCTTATAATATTGGCTTGAATTTACTGCAAGAGCAATATGAAACCAACAAAGATTCACCTCCCAAAGAAAGAAAGTGGAAAAAATCAAGCGAGTTAGATCATGCGATTAAACACCACTTGAACGCTAGGGGGTTAAGCTTTAGTAGTGTGATAGCCCAACAATCACGCATGAATGTTGAAAGGGCTTTAAAAGATGCTTTTAAAGTTAAAAACAGGGGCTTTCCTCAATTCAAAAACTCTAAATCCGCCAAACAATCTTTTTCGTGGAACAATCAAGGTTTCTCTATTAAGGATAGCGATGAGGAGCGCTTCAAGACATTCACTCTGATGAAAATGCCTTTACTCATGCGCATGCATAGAGACTTCCCCCCTAATTTTAAAGTGAAACAAATTAGTATCTCTTGCAACCATAGAAAATATTTTGTTAGCTTTAGCGTGGAATACGAACAAGACATTACTCCCATCAAAAACCCTAAAAATGGTGTGGGGCTAGATTTGAATATCCTTGATATAGCTTGTTCTTGTGGGGTGAATAATCACAAAAAACTAACGGACTTTAAGCAATACCCAATAGACATGAAAGAATTACTAGGGATAGAAATAGATGAAGAGTTGGATACTAAACGACTCATCCCTACTTATTCCAAATTGTATTCTTTAAAAAAATACTCTAAAAAATTTAAAAGATTGCAAAGAAAACAAAGCCGTATGGTGTTAAAGTCTAAACAAAACAAAACCCAATTAGGAGGTAATTTTTACAAAACCCAAAAGAAATTAAACCAAGCCTTTGACAAGTCTAGTCATCAAAAAACAGACAGATACCATAAAATCACAAGCGAACTTTCAAAGCAATTTGAATGGATAGTAGTTGAAGATTTGCAAGTAAAAAACATGACTAAAAGAGCTAAACTCAAAAATGTTAAACAAAAGAGTGGGCTTAATCAATCTATTTTAAACGCTTCATTCTATCAAATCATTTCTTTTTTAGATTACAAACAACAGCATAATGGCAAATTGTTAGTGAAAGTTCCCCCACAATATACGAGTAAAACTTGCCATTGTTGTGGGAATATCAACCACAAGCTTAAATTAAATCATAGGCAATATTGGTGTTTAGAATGCGGGTATAGAGAACACAGAGACATCAACGCTGCGAACAATATTTTAAGCAAAGGGTTAAGTCTTTTTGGGGTAGGAAATATCCATGCAGACTTTAAAGAACAAAGCCTTTCGTGTTAGTGTCCATTAGAATGCTTTAGTTAGGAAGCTCCTTGCTTTAGCAAGGGGTGGTTTCACATAACCAAATCGCTAACAACAATTATGATGCTGTGATTATCGCGCACACCCATTTGGAATTGTTGTCTAACCCTAGAGAAATCATAGAAGGATTGAAAGAAGAAGAGCTAGTGAATGCTGAAAAAAACTTTGAAAGGCAAGAATTAGCTCATAAAAATAACCCTAGAGAAACTAAAAAACCCAATGAAAGAGCCTTCAAAAACAAGTTAGATAAAATCCGCGCTCAATACGATGCGATTTTAGAAAAACAAGGCTCTCATATTGATATTAGTCAAATGGGGATTGATAATTTGATCGTGGATGAAGCCCATTTATTCAAGAATCTAGCCTTTGAAACTTCTATGGAAAAAATTGCAGGGCTTGGTAACCAACAAGGCTCTAATCGCGCTAGAGATCTGTATCTCAAAACCCGCTATTTGCACCAAAACGATAAGAAAATCATGTTTTTAACCGGCACGCCTATAGCTAATTCTTTGAGTGAAATGTATCACTTGCAACGCTATTTAACCCCTGATGCGCTCAAAGAAAGAGGGTTAGAATTCTTTGATGATTGGGCTAAGACTTATGGGGAAGTGGTGAATGATTTTGAATTAGACACTTCCGCTCAAAGTTATAAAATGGTTAATCGCTTTTCTAAATTTAGCGATGTGCAAGGCTTAAGCACCATGTATAGAGCCTTTGCAGATATTGTCTGTAATGATGATATTTTAAAGCATAACCCCCACTTTGTGCCTAAAGTGTATGGGGATAAACCTATCAATGTGGTGGTGAAAAGAAGCGAAGAAGTGGCTCAATTCATTGGAGTGGCTTTAGAAAATGGAAAATATAATGAAGGATCTATCATTGATAGGATGCAAAAATGCGAGGGCAAGAAAAATAAAAAAGGGCAAGATAATATCCTTTCTTGCACCACAGACGCTAGAAAAGTGGCTTTGGATTACCGCTTGATTGATCCAAACGCTAAAGTGGAAAAAGAATTTTCTAAAAGCTATGCTATGGCAAAAAATATCTATGAGAATTATTTAGAAACTCATGCCACTAAAGGCACACAACTTGGTTTCATAGGGCTATCCACGCCCAAAACCCATAGCCAAAAAGTCAGTTTAGAAGTGTTAGATAACGCTCATGGAATAGAAAATAAAAATCCCCTAGATGAAACTCAAGAACTTTTAGAGAGCTTGTCTAGTTATGATGAAAAGGGCAATCTTATCGCTCCTAGCAAGAAAGAATTAGAGAACGAACTCAAAGAGAAAGAGGCTAAAAGCGTCAATTTAGATGAAGAACTAGCTAAAGGCTGTAAGTTTGATGTTTATAGCGATGTTTTAAGGCATTTGGTCCAAATGGGTATCCCACAAAATGAAATCGCTTTCATCCATGACGCTAAAACCGAAGAGCAAAAGCAGGATTTGTTCAAAAAGCTCAATCGTGGCGAAGTTAGGGTTTTATTGGGCAGTCCTGCTAAAATGGGCGTAGGCACTAACGTGCAAGAAAGATTAGTCGCTATGCATGAATTAGATTGCCCATGGAGGCCTGATGAATTGTTGCAAATGGAAGGGCGTGGGATAAGGCAAGGCAATATTTTGCACCAAAATGATCCTGAAAACTTTAGAATGAAAATCTATCGTTACGCCACTGAAAAGACTTATGATAGCCGTATGTGGCAAATCATAGAAACTAAATCTAAAGGCATAGAGCAATTTAGAAACGCGCACAAATTAGGCTTGAATGAATTAGAAGACTTTAATATGGGTAGCTCTAATGCGAGCGAGATGAAAGCAGAAGCGACAGGCAATCCCTTGATTATTGAAGAAGTCAAATTGAGGGCTGAAATCAAAAACGAAGAAGCAAAATACAAAGCTTTCAATAAAGAACATTACTTCAATGAAGAAAGCTTAAAAAACAACGCTTCTCAATGGGATTATCTCAAACAAGAATTGAAAGATTTAGAAACGCTTCAAAGATCCGTAATAATCCCCACTCATACAGAGATCAAGCTCTATGATTTGAAAAATGAAGAAAGTAAGGATTATGAGCTTATCAAAGTTAAAGAAGTAGAGCCTTTAAAAGAAAACGCCTCTATGAGTGAAGAATTAACGCACAAGAAACTCAAAGAACAAAACAAGCAAATAGCCGAACAAAACAAAGAAAAACTGGATGCTATTAAAAAGCAATTTGCAAGCAATTTGAACACCTTGTTTTTGAATGAAGAAGATTATAAGCTTTTAGAATACAAGGGCTTTGTGGTGAATGCTTATAAAACTAAGTATCAAGTGGAGTTTAGTTTAAGCCCTAAAGACAATCCCAATATTGCCTATAGCCCTAGCAATATGGTTTATAAAAACGATACAGCCAACATGTTTAGCTCTTATAATTTCTGCGCTGAGATCAAGTTTGATGGGTTTTTAAAGAGACTGGATAACGCTATCACTAAACTCCCTGAAAAAATCAAGGAATTAGAAAACTCCATTGAAACCACTCAAGAAAATATCGCTAAATACACCAGATTAGTGGAGCAAAAACTTCCTTACCCACGATTAGAATACTTGCAAGCTTTAAAATGGGATCATAAAACTCTAATAGATGATTTGGCTAAAATGAGCAAAGACAGAGATTATAAGCCTGCGTTCAACCCTAAATCTAAAGAAGTCTTAGAGAAAATGAACGCTGAAAAAAGAGCGAGTTTAGAGAATGAGAGGGAAGAGGTAAAAGAGCAAGCCAACCAAGAAGCGTATAGCCCAATGAAAAAAGCGGCTAATGATGATTACGAGATGTGAGTTTCACTAATGTTTTCAATAACATGTTTTAAACAATGTTATTGGATTTAGCGTAACGCCTTTTATATATTCTTTTTCTCTAAACTTTTCCCTTTTTAAAAACACCCTAAAAACCACCACTAATAAAATTCTACTAACCATTTTAAAAAGAACTAACAGATAATATAACTATTTACAATAACATAGTATTAAGTTTTTCTATTTTATATACTTTTAAGCTATTTATCTTTAAAATATGTTTAACAAAATGATAAAGGAATAAGCGATGATAATCACCATAGCTAACGAAAAAGGAGGGAGCGGTAAATCCATTTTGTGTTTGAATTTGTGCGTCCAATTATTGCTAGACAAGAAAGACATTGCCGCATTAGACACTGATAGCCAAAAAAGTTTGGAAGTGTTTAACAACATTAGAAGCGAAACGAGTTTGCCCAATTTCACGCTCTTTAACCGCACAGGCAATATCACAGATACCTTAAAACAGATGATGGATAAATACGAATACATCCTTATTGACACTAAAGGCGAACATTCCAAAGAAAGTCAAAGAGCTATGTTATTGAGCGATTGGGTGCTAATACCCACCACGCCAAGCCAACTAGACACAGCGGTGTTATTAGACATGCTAGAAAGGATTAGAGACATCCAAGCGTTGAATGAAAATTTGAAAGCTTGTATTGCAATGAACCGTATCCCTACTATCCCCACCCTTAAAGAGAAAAAAGCCCTCATTGATTTCATCAACCAAAATAACGCTAATGAAAGCGTGTTTTTAATGGATAATCTATTAAGCGAAAGGATAGCTTATAAGCGTTCAGTGAGTGAAGGTATGGGTGTGATGGAATACAATGACAATAAGGCTAAAAACGAATGGTCTCAATTCTATGATGAATTGATCGGGTATTTAGGGGGCAAAAAATGAAAATGATAGAATTTATAATTTAATTCTAAATAACGCTTAATTGTGTTATGATATTAAAAACAATCTACTTTAAAGGCTAAATATGGAATTTAAAAACACTAAAAAAGACAGGCTGAGCGATTTAGAAAATCGCTTTGAGAATGCCAACAAGCATGAAACAAACCAACATGAAAAAGAAGACAGGAAAAAAGCCCACACGCTCTATATTTCAGAGAAAGTGATGCATAGCGTAGAAGAGTATTTGAATGAATTTGGAGCGTTCAGGGAAAATAAAAGCGTGTTTGTTCAAGACGCTATTGTTTTTTATTTAGAACACAAGAAAAAAGAAATGAAGCAAATGCTTTTAGATAAGGCGAGCAAGTTGTGATTTTATGGTGTTTTCATATCAATTTTCATATCAAGGAGTTTAAATGGAAGAAACAAGACTTTTAAAGTTGAGAGCTTTAGCATGTTTAATGGGATTAGGCGTGAGCGGGTGCGCGTTTTTAGATAAGCAAATCTTAAACGACCATTTGACTAAAGCTAAAAATAACCCAAAATACGATTGCCAAAAAGAAATGTGGTCTTTCCCTAAAAAATACAATGGGATAGAGCAATGCTTAAAGGCTCAAGAAGAGCTTATTGAACCAATCATCACTAAAAAGATTGATCGGTATCAATGCGGTGATTTCACTAATGAAGGCTTAAAAGATAAGTGCTTTAAAAGAAACGATGCCTATTTAAACACTCTTTTAACGCCCATCATCCAAAAACAAGAGCGCCGTTTTAGCTGCTCTGATTTCCATAACCCAGAGCTATAAGAACAATGCAAAGACAAAACTAACGCTTATGAAAAACAACAATACCAACAAAAAAGGCTAATCAATCTCGCGCAATTAGAAGCGTTTGAAAAAGAATACGCACAATATAAACCATACATTATCCCTTACTTCACCAAAGAATGCGTTAAAAATTCGCCCCATTTAGCTAACAAGGAAAGACTATGCCAAAAAGAAGTGCATGAAAAATTTCACGACCCTTATTCTAGCTCTAAAGAATTGAGCGTTCAATCAGCTATTTCTTTTTGCATTAAAAAAGTTGATCCACAATTAGAAAAAGCCGCTCTGATGAATGGCGTTTTTATAAGCCCTTATAAAAAATCCACCCATTGCCAAAGAACGCAATTAGACAATAAGAGCTTGAAAGAAATCGCTTTAAATATGAACCCTAAATTAGAAAAGCAAAGCCCTTTTATTGATGCAAACAAGTTGGCTATTCAATCTGCGGGGTTATTGAGAAAGAATAAAGATGTCTTAATCGCTTTTGCTGCAGATATTTGCATGGAGCGTAACGAACATAAAAAAGAAGAATTTATCAGCCTTAAAGAGAGTTGCACCCAATCGCAAGCCAAAATCTATAACAACAAAGAACGCTTTGACAAATTCATACAAGATTACCAAAAAGACTTAAAAACTTGTCTTTTAGACACTTCTAATACTAAAGAAGAAGTGGAGCAAAATATTTCACAATGCCAAAAAGAGCAATTGAGGGACGATAACAAAGGCTTCACTTTAGAAGAATTGGCTAAAAAATACGCTAAGTAAAGTTATTTAATTTTATGGATGGTTTTAAAAATCCATTTCATAGTTATTGTTAGGGTTTGTGGGTTCATTAGTGGTTTTGTTAAAATTTTGAGTGGTATTTTTGAGTGCGTTTGTGTTTTCTTGCGTGTCTTGTGTAACGGCTGTGATTTGATGGTTATTTTGCAAGTTTTCTAAAGCTATACTTGCGCTTTTTAATAAGGTTTTAAAGCATTGTAATTCTTTCTGCAAAAAATTAAGCGATTTTTCACAGCGTTTAATGATTTTATCCCTTTGCCCTCTTTCATAAATGGGCAAATCATTTTCATTAGCCTGTGTTAAAAATTTTAAATCTTTTGATAGCTCCATCGCTCTAGTTTCTAAGAATTCTTTTCGTTTCTTAGCGAAACAATAGTTTTCCTCTTCAAGTCTTTTTAAATGTTCTAAAAGACTGAGCCAAGCTTGTTTGTCTAATAGATTATTTTGTGGGCTAGAATTTCTAACATTATCATCTATCTTTTTTATTTCAAGCCGAGCAATATTAACAAGTAAAGCGCTATCTTTAAAAAACTTAGCCACTAAAAACATATTACTTTTATCAGTCAAGCTTAAATTTTGATAATTCATATACCTAAAAAATTCAAAAGCTCTTTGTGAAATACTATGTCTATCGCTTTTAAAATCTAAAGCAATTTTTTCTAAATTTTTAACAATACTCTTACTTGTGAAAACTTTGCTCATGCTTTTTAATTTAGTGTAAAGCTCAAAGCGTTTTTTGAATGGGATAAATCAGTTTCTAAATCTTTGCTAAATTCTTCCTTTAAGGCTCTTAAATCTTTATAATCTTTTTCTAAATCTATAATCTTTTTTTGTGTGGCAAAAAGTTTTTTGGTGGTATACAAGATAATCTTTTATTAAAGGGCTTTTATAAACAGCTAATTTTTGAATTTTCTTATAAGTGTTTTTAGAAGTTGGAGTTTCTTTATTGAACCATTTCATTTCTTTAAGTTGCCTATTAAGTTCTTTTTCATTTGTAGGGGGCGTGAATTTTTCTTTTTCCCAATGTGTTTTTTCTAATAGATTTTTTAGACTATCTAAATGATCAGATAGGGCATTTTCTCTTTTTTTCAAGCTTTCTATTTGAGAAGTCGCGCTGCCCAAAACTTTATAAAAATAGTTTTCATGCCTAAAACTCTTATTGTTTCTAGCCTGTTTTTCTAGTGCATCTAGCTCTGTTTCTATACTTTTAATCGCCTTATGAATATTGGGCGTGTTAGAATATTGCAATTCGCCTTTTGAGTTAGCAAATAAATAATCTTTAAATGTTTCTCTCAGTGTGTGGTAAAACTCTTTACAGCTGTCTTTAGAATGAAAGCGTAGTTGCTTATTGGTAATTTTGTTAGTTTTGTTGATAATCACATGCACATGCGGATTGTTTTGGTACGCATGGAGTTTCATTATAAAAGGGTAATCATAACCTAGCGTGTTAGTGAGTGTTTGATACACGCTTAATTCCAAAGCTTTTAAAATTTTTTCATTACAATTTTCATCAATGCTAAACACTAGATGTAAAGCGTAATTTTTAATACGGCTATTCTTTTCTAATATTCTTTCAAATTGCTCATTCCATTGCTCTGCTATATCATTATAATTAACTCTACTAAAAAATTCATCTCTCACTAGCTCGCCATGTTTAGCGATATAATCCATCGCCCTTTTTGAATGCAAGCATGTCATGTTGCCTATGTTTTTGATGACCACTTGTTTTTGTGGCTCTCTTAAACGCATGAATTTTTCTTGTGTGAGTTGGGTTAAATTTTTAGCAAACTTTTCTACTTCTTTATAGTAGCGTTTAGCATAAGTGTATTGTATCTTAAGCGTCTTTTTGGGCTTGATGATCTCATAATCAAAAAGCTCATCGCTTTCAAAGTCTTTACTATAACTTTTTTCTAACGCCATTTTATTATAATTTTATTCTCCCAAAAACTTTCGCTTGTTTTAACTTTCTTAGCCCTTATTCTAACATTATTATCCCCCCCTTTTTAAAGTGCAGGATAACACTTCAATTCCGTAAAAATTGAAGTCAATTTGACCTTGCAGGTGGCTAAAACACGCACTTTTAAGATATTCTTAAATCAAACTTAATCAAAAAAAACTTATTTTAAAACTTTCAATATATTGCAAGTTGCGCTAAAATGAAAACAAGTTGCGCTAACTATCTTTTATTAAAAAGGAGTTCAATATGTCAAATATTATTACAGATTACTCGCAATACAGTGAAAAGCAACTGCACAATTTCTTAAACTCTATTGAAAAACAATTGCTTAAGGCAGAAAGGGATAAAAATAAAGCGATAAAAAAAATCCAAGAGTGTGAATTGCAAGAACGAATGATCAGACAGGTTTTAGCCCAAAAACATTCTCAAGAAAAAGAACCCACACCAAGTTTGTTAAATACGATCGCCTCAAAAGATGACCCAGAATACGATGTTTCGTTTGGAGGCTTCAATGATTTTTTGCAAATAGCAAAACAAGAAAGAGAAAGGCATAATGCTTAAAGTCAGAACTAAGAAAGATTTTCTTAAAGACTTTAATAAGCATATCTTGTCTGGGCGTATTACAGAAAGCGATGTTACAAGCGTTGTTGATTGCCTAAAAGAACAAAAACCACTCCAACAAAAATATTGCGACCATGCTTTGAGCGGCAATCTTAAAGGGCTGAGAGAATGCCATGTCAAGCCAAACTTGTTATTGATTTATGAAATCAAAAAACAAGAAAACGAACTTGTTTTATTGCGTCTAGACACTCATAGTGAGCTATTTAAAAAGTGATCAAACAATATACAAGAAAATTTATCCACAACAACAATCCGTGCTAATTTTTAATTCAAGTTGCGCTAACTTTAAAATAAACATGCTAATTTCTAAAAATAAGCTACGCTAAACCACACTACAAAAATGTTAATCTTTATCTTAAATCTTACTGATCATCTAACGCAAATCCGTGTTAGAAATTGGTGTATTCTTTTTTTAGCAACAAGGATAAGGAGTTGTAGAAAGCGATTTTTAAAAAGCAATTAAAAAACACTCATGCAAACTTTTTTAATTCATCAAAACACTTCTTCATTGGGCTTGACTTCCCAATTAATACGAGAGAGTAATTCTTTGTTTTTGAAATAATAATTCGCTTTTAATTTTAAGGGTTTGGCCTTATGGCCGCTTACTAAAACGATCACTTCATCTTTATCAATATTCATAATGTCTTGCACGCTCAATAAGTCCCACGCTTCTTTACCTATACTAGAAGTCCCTCCGGTAATGAGTTGTCCTTTTTCTGTAGAGTGGCTTCGTGTTTTTCTAGTCATCTTACCGATTTCTTCGCTCACTTGTTTAGCGTATTCTAAATCATCCATTTTGAAAATTATTTTGTAAGCCACGGTGCTATTAACAATTCTTGCATCTTCTCTGCCATAATATTTTTCAATAAGAGCGTTGGATTGCGTGATAAAAATTAAAACCACACCATAGCTCCTGCTCAATGCGGGCATTTCTAACAAAAAAGGCAATTTACCAAAACGCACAAATTCATCTAAAAACAGATAAACCCTTTCTTCAAATTTCTTACCCTCTTTCAATAAAAGATTTTTAGCAATACTTTCCAAAAGGATACGGATAAGCGGTGCGAGCGTGTCAATATCTGTTTGAGCGATTTTAATATAGAGTGAAATATTGTCAGCCCTTAAATCCTCGTATTCAAAACTCATGCTGTCTGTAGCGCTTTTAACTTGATAGCTTGTAAAGACTTGCATAAAACGGCTATAAACTGATTTAATGCTCGCAAACTCTTTATCATTCGCCTTAGCCCATTTGTTCGCTTCGTTTCTAATAATAGGATCTAACATACCCTCTTTCATTATAATATTGCCTTGATCGTCTTTTTCTAAATGATTCACAGATCCATCATAATTTTTAGGATTTTCTGGGTCAGTATAGACTTGTTCGGCTACTTGTTTATACCATAGCAATTCCACATTAACATTAGGTTTCATTTTTTTAACGCCATTTTCTACTTTAGCCATATAACGCCCATTTTCTTTAACAAAACCATTATCGCTACTTTGACATTCATATAATTCAGTATAAAATCGGCTTTGTGGATTGATTAAGGGGACATAATTTTTTATAGGAGCGCTTGCAATTTCAAAAAAGGTGCTAGTGTTATGCACGCACAAATCATAAAGAGCGTAAAAGACAAATAAATTTTTAGCTTGCTGTGTCCAATGAGGGTCTTTATTTGCCCCATCTTCAGCAAAAATAGTATTACCCACTTCATCTACAAGCCTTCGCTTTCGGTTAAAATCTAATTTTTCTGCAATGCGTTTGTCAAACGGATTGAATTTAAGCGTGTTATCATTTCCTAAGGGATCAAACACAAAAATTTTATTTTTTAAAACTTGTTGTCTGTAACCAGCCGTCAAATCAAATAACTCCCCTTTAATATCTAACACCACACAAGAGCTAGGCGCATTTAAAAGATTAGGCACAGCCACAGCTGCGGTTTTACCACTTCCAGGAGGAGCGATGATTAAAGTAGAAAGCGGAGCATCATAATAAGTAGGCTTAAGCGAATTTAAACCTTTATACAGCCCCACACAAAAACCTTTGTTAAAATTTAAGGTCATAGGGTAACTTTTAGAAGAACCTAGCGTAAAGACATCTTTGCAAGCCTTAGGGAGAGTTTTAGTGTAATAATCTTTTTGAATGCTATTAAGCTTATGGAATAAATTGCTGGTTTTATCCTTAAATTTATCTCTTAATGTTTTGAATTTTTCTCTCATTTAAAATAATCCTTTTAGATATTTCATAAATAGCGTTAGTTTTACACTTAAAAATCCCCTAAATATAAAGGTTAAGACACAAATCACTACTAAAAAAGATAAGATCGTAAAGAAAATCTTAGGTCTTTTCTTGGCAAGTTGATAAACTTCATAAAATATACACCCTATAAAAATAGGCAATAGCGTAAAGCTGGAGACAACAAGCATTAGAGGTAAAAACAAAATCAAGAACAAGCCTTTAAAAATATTAAAAATCCTATATTCGCATTTAATAATATCTTTCATTTCAGCCCAAACTGCCTTGCCATGACTATCCATATTGCGCCCATTAAAAAATAAGTAGGCTGTCAAAAATAGCGGTAATAACGCACAAAAGAATGAAAAATAAATCTCAAATTTAAAATGGGGAAAATTATGCAGATTAAGAATGGCGAAAAGAAAATTTAAAAATACGCTCTAAAACTCAAGCTAAAATGCTTGAAATGAGGGATTTAAAACCAGACCCACAAGCCCACCTTTCAACCTCTCAAAGCCTTTTGTTCGTTCAAAAAATATTTGCTGATATTAATAAAGAAATAAAAATAGTTGCTAATACCGAGAAGAAAGCAGAAAAAGCGGGTTATGGTTATAGTAAAAGGGTGTAGCGATTAAAACATTACACCAAGTTTTTAGCTATCTGTCGGCTTTTGATTTTTTATGGTAGCGTCATTTGGTAATAAAAGAGATCCTTATTTAGAAGCCTAAACTATCCCTAAAATAAGGTAAAACTTACAAATGGAGGTTAAAACGTGCAATAAAACTCCAAAGAGCCGACTTTTTTAATCGTAATTTGCTTATGGTTTAATAAAGTTTCTAAATGCTTAAAAGCGTTAGAATCTAGCATTAGGGGGGCTTCTTCTGCACTTAAAGGGCGCCTGGAAATTAAAGCGAGCAATTCGTCCGCATCGCAAGAAATCAATTTTTTAGCTTGAGTAATGGATCGTTTAGGCAAACTCACGCAAAGCCCTTCAAAAAACAAAGAGCATTTTAATAATTCATCTTCGCTCAATTTTGGGGCTTTAAAGCTTGAGGGTCTGTCTATGGTGCTTAAATCCACTCTGGCTATATTGATTTGTTTTAAAAAGGCAGCGATGAGTTTTAAGTTGTTCGAGCTATCATTCACGCCCTTAATCAACAGCACTTCAGCCACCAATTGCCCTTGATAGATTTGAGAAAAGCGCAAAATCCCCTCTAAAATCTTGTTAATGTCTTTAGAATAGGGCTTATCCACTCTTTCAAAAGCTTTCAAATCAATAGCGTCTAAAGAAAATTTAACGATGTCAAATTCCTTTAAGGCTTGTTGGACTTTTGGCTCATAAAAGAGTGAGCCGTTGCTTAAAATCAAAGTTTTAATACCCTTTAAAAAAGGCTTGATGCTTTGGATAAGCTCTAATAAATGAGGGTATAGCGTGGGTTCGCCATTAGCGGTAATGGTTAAAACATCAATGGGGGTAGCAAGGTTGTTTAGGGCGTTTTGAATGGCGTTAATCAAGGTTTCTACTTTGATCACTTCTTCCATGCGTTCAATGGGCTTGGCTTTACCCAACTCGCAATAAATGCAATTGTAATTGCATTGTTTTTTAGAGGGCGATAAATCCACGCCCAAAGACTTCCCAAAACGCCTGGATAAAACAGGCCCAAAAACGACAGGCGGATTTTCTTTAGCCATTATTTTCCTCTAAAAACACGCGCTCTTTGCATTGGATGCACTCATGCACCTTTTTTTTGCGATACATTCTTTCACTCATCAAATAATGGCATTTCTCGCAACGCTTGTTGATGGGCTTATGGTTGGATAAAAAATTGCATTTAGGGTAATTGTTACAGCCATAAAACGAGCCTTTCTTACTCCTTTTTAAGGCAATATCCCCTCCGCATTCTGGGCATTTCACGCCTTCTATTGTTTCTTTGGCGTTAGGGGTGTTTTTTAACGATTTGGTGTTTTTGCATTCAGGGTAGTTGTTGCAAGCCAAAAACGCCCCGTTTCTGCTGAATTTTTGCACCATTTCCCCTCCGCATTTTTCGCACAATTCTTGTTCGGCTTCATTATTAGCGTTTTCAGTTTGTTTGATATATTTGCATTTAGGATAATTGTTGCAAGCGATAAACTCCCCATAACGGCTATTCTTTTTGACTAATTCCCCACCGCATTTAGGGCATGATTGACCGGTTTTCTCATGCACTTTTTGAGAGATGATATTCTTTTTCCCGGCTTCAATTTTATCCATAAAAGGGTAGTAAAAGTCCTTTAAGACTTGCTGATAGTCGGCTTTATTTTGAGCGATATTGTCAAGTTCTTCTTCTAAAGAAGCGCTGAATTTGGAATCCACGATTTCTTCAAAATGCTTTTCTAAAATTTCCATCACTTTAAACGCGCTCTCTAAAGCGCTGATCTGCTTTTTTTCTACCTTGATGTAGTCTCTATTTTGCAAAAGGGAAATCGTTGGGGCGTAGGTGCTGGGTCTGCCTATGCCTAAACTTTCTAAAACTTTAATCAAACTCGCTTCTGAATAGTGCGCTGGAGGCTCTGTAACATGGGCGTTGCTCTCTAATTTTTCTAATTTAATGGGGTCATTTTCTTTCAAATTGGGGAGCAATTTGTCCTTATCGTCATTGCCTAAAATTTTATAATAGCCATCAAAAAGGAGTTTTCTCCCACTAGCTTTAAACTCGCCTTTTTCGCAAGCCACAACCACGCTTTGGCTTTCAAAAAGAGCGTCTTGCATTTGAGAAGCTAAAAAGCGTTTGTAAATTAAAGTATAGAGCTTTAATTCTTCAGGCTTAAGGTAGTCTTTTAAAACATTTGGCTCTAAAATAATAGAAGTGGGCCTGATCGCTTCATGGGCTTCTTGGGCGTTTTTATTCTTGCTAGAATAGACTTTGGCTTTAGGGGGTAAGTAGTCTTTGCCATAGTCTTTTAAAATCTTATTCCTCGCTTCTTCTAAAGCCTCTTTAGCGATATTCAAGCTATCGGTCCTCATGTAAGTGATCACCCCCATAACGCCTTGCGGGGTGGCTACGCCTTCATATAATTTTTGAGCGATGCTCATGGTTTTTGTGGGCGAAAAGCCTAAGAGACTGGAAGCGCTTTGCTGTAAAGTGGAAGTCATGAAAGGGGGCGGCGTGGGGGATTTTTTAGATTTTTTAACGATACTAGAAATAATATAGCTTTCTTTTTCCAGTTCGTCTTTAATCTCTTGAGCTTTTTTTTCATCAATGAGTTCTTGGGCTTTGAGTTTGTTGCCCTTATAGCTAATGAGTTGTGCTTCTAAATCCGGCTCAAAGTAAGCGTCTAGCGTGAAGTAAGTTAAAGGCTTAAAGGCTTTGATTTCCCTTTCTCTATCAATCACAAGCTTTAAAGCCGTGCTTTGCACCCGCCCAGCGCTCAAACCTTTAGTGATTTTTGATGAAATCAACGAGCTTAATTTAAAGCCTACGATTCGATCTAAAAAGCGCCTGGCTTGTTGGGCATTGACTTTTGACATGTCAATTTTTCGTGGGGTTTTTAGAGCGTTTAAAATCGCATTTTGCGTGATCTCATGAAAAACAATCCTAGGATAGCTCTCCAATTTCCCTCCAATCAAGCATGCCACATGATAACCTATCGCTTCCCCTTCTCGGTCTTCATCGGTAGCGATATAAGTAATAGATGCTTTTTTAGAAAGCTCTATGATTTGTTTGACAAGCTCTTTATGGTCTTTATCCACGACATAATTAGGAGTGAAGCCGGTTTCATCAATCTTAATGCCTAAAGCGAATTTGGATAAATCCCTGACATGCCCTTTAGAGGCAATGACTTCATAATTTTTATCCAAAAAATTTTTAATGGTTTTGGCTTTTGCGGGGGATTCTACGATAATAAGGTGCTTCATTGAACGCCTTTAATAAAATGTTTATACCTATTAATGAATGATTGTAGCATAGAATTTTGACTAAACGATTCATTAAACCATAAAATTCTATAACGGCGCTAAAAATCAAAGAGTTGGAACACCCTTTGCTTGACTAAAAGCAAATATCTATGCAAAGGATGCAAACATGAGTTTTAGGATAAATACCAATATCGCCGCTTTAACTTCTCATGCGGTAGGGGTTCAAAACAACAGAGACCTTTCAAGCTCGCTTGAAAAGTTAAGCTCAGGGCTTAGGATCAATAAAGCCGCTGATGATTCTAGTGGGATGGCGATCGCTGATAGCTTAAGGAGTCAAAGCGCGAATTTGGGTCAAGCGATCCGCAACGCTAATGACGCTATTGGTATGGTTCAAACCGCAGATAAAGCGATGGATGAGCAAATCAAAATCTTAGACACCATTAAAACCAAAGCCGTTCAAGCCGCTCAAGACGGGCAAACTTTAGAAAGCCGAAGAGCGCTCCAGAGCGATATTCAAAGGTTGTTAGAAGAACTAGACAATATCGCTAACACCACAAGTTTTAACGGCCAACAAATGCTTTCAGGAAGTTTTTCTAACAAAGAATTTCAAATTGGCGCGTATTCTAACACCACGGTTAAAGCGTCTATTGGCTCAACGAGTTCGGATAAAATTGGGCATGTGCGCATGGAAACCTCTTCTTTTAGCGGTGCAGGCATGCTCGCTAGCGCGGCGGCGCAAAACTTGACTGAAGTGGGATTGAATTTCAAACAAGTCAATGGCGTGAACGATTATAAGATTGAAACCGTGCGCATTTCTACGAGCGCTGGCACAGGGATTGGGGCGTTAAGCGAAATCATCAACCGCTTTTCTAACACTCTAGGCGTTAGGGCTTCTTATAACGTCATGGCCACCGGCGGTACACCAGTACAATCAGGAACCGTGAGGGAGCTTACCATTAATGGCGTAGAAATTGGAACCGTGAATGATGTGCATAAAAACGACGCTGATGGGAGGTTGACTAACGCCATTAACTCCGTCAAAGATCGCACCGGCGTGGAAGCGAGCTTGGACATTCAAGGGCGCATTAATTTGCACTCCATTGACGGGCGCGCGATTTCTGTGCATGCAGCGAGCGCGAGCGGTCAGGTTTTTGGGGGAGGGAATTTTGCAGGGATTTCTGGAACACAGCATGCGGTGATTGGGCGCTTAACCTTGACTAGGACCGACGCTAGAGACATCATTGTGAGCGGTGTGAATTTTAGCCATGTGGGCTTTCATTCCGCTCAAGGGGTGGCAGAATACACCGTGAATTTGAGAGCGGTTAGGGGCATTTTTGATGCGAATGTGGCTTCAGCAGCCGGGGCGAACGCTAATGGCGCGCAAGCGGAGACCAATTCTCAAGGTATAGGGGCTGGGGTAACAAGCCTTAAAGGGGCGATGATTGTGATGGATATGGCGGATTCTGCGCGCACGCAATTAGACAAGATCCGCTCGGATATGGGTTCGGTGCAAATGGAATTGGTTACCACCATTAATAATATTTCTGTAACCCAAGTGAATGTTAAAGCGGCTGAATCTCAAATCAGAGATGTGGATTTTGCTGAAGAGAGCGCGAACTTTTCTAAATACAATATTTTGGCGCAAAGCGGGAGTTTTGCTATGGCGCAAGCGAATGCGGTGCAACAGAATGTCTTAAGGCTTTTACAATAACAGCCCTTGATTCAAAGGGGCGTTAGCCTTTTTTATCAGTTATTTTTATAAGTTAAAATGATGGATATTTATCAAAAAAACTTGCAAGCTCTTTTCAAAAAAGACCCTCTCTTATTCGCAAAGCTCAAAGCCATTAAAGAAAACAAAAAATACGAAGTGTTTTTAGGGAATGATAGCGCGAATTTCAACCTCTTAGATAAAGAAACAAACACGCCCTTATTTGAAAAAAGCCCGCTAGATTCAAGCTTAGAGCTATACAAAAATAGCGAAATTTACATGCTTTATCCTTATTTGTATTATTTTGGCTTGGGTAATGGGGTGTTTTATCGCTTGCTTTTAGGTAATGGAAATTTAAAACGCTTGGTGGTCATTGAGCCTGAAATAGAGGTTATTTTCATTGTGCTGAATCTCTTGGATTTTTCCACTGAGATTTTAGAAAATCGTTTGATTTTATTGCATGCAAGTTTTTGCAATTACAACATGATCGCTTCATTGTTTGATATGGATAAAAAATCTCGTTTATACGCAAGAATGTATGATTTAAAACTTTTTAACGCTTATTATGAACGATACTCCCATCAAATGATAGAAATCAACCAGCATTTCACGCGCGCTTTAGAGCATGGCGCTATTAGCGTGGGCAATGACGCTAAAGACGCACTCATAGGCATCAAACAGCATGCCGCTAATTTGCCTGAAGTCATCAAAAGCCCTAGTTTAGTGGATTTTGTGAACGCTTTAAAAAACAGAGATACCGCTATCATTGTTTCAACCGGGCCTAGTTTAAATAAGCAACTCCCCCTTTTAAAAGAAATCGCCCCTTATGCGACGCTTTTTTGCATAGACGCTTCTTTCCCTATTTTGGCTAAAGCCGGTATCAAGCCTGATATTGTGCTGTCTTTAGAAAGGGTGGATTTGACGGCGAAATTTTACGAAGAAACCCCCTTAGATTTTCAAGAAGGCGTTATTTTTGCTTTGACTTCCATTGTGCATAAACGATTGATTCAAGCGATTAAAAAGGGGGTTAAGCAATTCAGTTTCCGCCCCTTTGGTTACACCAACCTTTTTGGTTTGCACCAGTATGGTTATGTGGGCATAGGCATGAGCGCAGCGAACATGGCGTATGAATTAGTGGTGCATTCTCGTTTCAAAAGGTGCGTGTTTATCGGGCAAGATTTGAGCTTTTCACAAAGCGGTAACAGCCATGCTAGTGGGGCGATTTATGGCGATAGGGAGATCAAGCCTAAAAAAGATAAAGACAAGATTTTTATAGAAAAATACGGGGGTAATGGGGAAGTAGAAACCACTTTAGTGTGGAAACTTTTCTTAGAATTTTTTGAAAAAGATATTTTTAACACGCCCTATAAACTAGAAGTCATTAACGCTACTGAAGGAGGGGCTAGGATTAAAGGGACTAAAGAAATGCCTTTTAAAGAAGTGTGCGAAAAAATAGACAAATCCAAGCCAAAGCCTCCTATCAATCTTATTTATCCCACCCAATCAGAACAGGCTAAAAATTTAAAGATCGCCAAGCAAAAATGCGAAGAGATCATCAAATACGCCAATGAGAAAAAAACGCAAGTTGAAGAAGCGTTTCTAAAGGTGGCACCATTTTTAGAAGAAGTGGAAAAGCTTCATGAAAAAAACAAATTAGAAGAGCTGGATTTTAAAGAATTAGAAAATTTGAGCGCTGAAATTGACAACATTAAAGAGCTTTTTGATGACAAGCGATTCAATTCGTATTTTATGGATGCGATACAATCTTACATCTTCCACCAGGAATTGCATATCGCTGAAATCGTGTGTAAAAAAACGAGTAATGAATACGGATTAAGGGCTAAGCAATTAGAATACATTTACGCGCACAAATACTGGCTTTTTAGTTTAGCGGGTGGGATGGATTGCGTGATAGAAGCGATCAAAATGGCTTTGAAGGAATGGTAAAACACCCCTTTTTAAGCGTATGTGTCTAGGCTGGAATAAATTTCAGGGGTATTTCCGCCATCAATAAGGCTTTTTTCAACTTGGGATCTGTCTTTAATCTCGCCGTCGTTATTGATAGCGTTTAAAGCTTGTAACCGGTCAAAATCAGGGGCGTTTGGCGTATTATCTTGGCTGAAACCATCTTGAATACTGCTTTGTTGTAAATCCTGCTCTGCTTGATTCCTGTCCTTTATGGTTGCGTCATTATTGATATTGTTCAAGGTTTGGAGCTGTGTGAAATTAGGGGTGTAATGGGTGTTGATGGTCATGTTTTATCCTTTTTAGCTTTTTACACGCTCAATCGTGGATCATCATTATAGCAATAATCCATTAAATCGCCCAATCGTAAAACCTTGCATGAGTTTTCAATCAAATCAAAAACTTCCATGAGTTTAGAAAGCTCTCTGTGGTAGGCAAAAATCCCACACCCCTTAATGAAAACAAAATATTTTTTACTCTCTTGCAGTTGGCGTAAAATTTCTGTATCCGCTCTTTCTTGCCAGCTGTCATAGTCTTTGGGGTTAAAAATGGAAATTTCTTCGCCCAAAGAACGATACCCTAAATAATCCCTAGGGAGCAATCGGTTGTGGCGCAAGGAATACGCCAAACTATAAGGAGGGCGCGCGTAAGCGATGAATTTAGCGTCCAAAAACTCCCTATACACGCTCGCATGAATGGGCGAATCCAGGCTCGCTTCTTTCCAGCGGTAATCTATCTTGTCATGCAAAACCAGTAAGGTGTTTTCATTCAATTGATCAAAAACAGCGTTTCTTTTATTGATCACAAATTGATTTGCGCCAATGCGCGCCGAAATGGAGCCTTGATAAAGCCCAAAAAAACCCTTTCTAAACATGGATAATGAAATGCTTTGGAGCGAATAAATCAGATTGCTGTCAATGCCTCTTGTGTGTGTGTTCATGTTTAGCATGATAACAAGTTTTTTTAATAAAAGATAGATAATAAAATAGTAAAGAGCTTGCGTCAAGCAAGCGATAACTTTACTAAAAAAGCGGTCTTGGGGGTTAGGGGGATTTTAAGGGGGGTTGTAGGGGGAGAGTTATTTCAAAATACCCCCCTATCCCCTTAAGAGAATGAGTTTCATTATAAAACAAAAAGGATTTCCCTATTTAAATGAGATCAGATCTAAATTAAATCAACTCTATAAAAAATCCTAATTTAATGCTAGTAAATATATTTAGTGATACAGACTAAACTTTAAAGAAAAATCGGTTAATTTTTATCACTTTTTCAAAACAAGTGATAGATTATTAACTTTTTGCGCTATAATGCGAGGGTTCTTTCATCAAGAATGGTGATTGACGAGATTTTTCAAATAATGATGTTAAGAAGAATTAAAGTAGGTTCTGATTTGAATAAAAAAGAGAGTTTGTTAGATGCGTTTGTTAAAACCTATCTGCAGATTTTAGAACCCATTAGCTCTAAACGCTTGAAAGAGTTGGCAAACTTGAAAATATCTTGTGCGACGATCAGGAATTATTTTCAAATCCTTTCTAAAGAAGGCATGCTCCATCAAGCCCATTCTAGCGGCGCTAGATTGCCTACTTTTAAGGCGTTTGAAAACTATTGGCACAAGTCGTTGCACTTTGAAGTTTTAAAGGTGAATGAAAAACGCTTAAAAAGCGCGAGTGAAAATTTTGGGCTTTTTACGCTGTTAAAAAAACCCAGTTTGGAGCGTTTAGAAAGAGTCATTGAGTGCGAAAAACGCTTTTTGATTTTGGATTTTTTGGCGTTTTCTTGCGCGCTGGGTTACAGCGTTAAAATGGAGAAATTTTTATTAGAGCTTGTGGGCAAAAGCGTTAAAGAAGTGCGCTCAATCGCTGCTTCTGTCAATGCGTTGAGTTTGGCCAGACAATTAGAGCGTTTGGAGTATTCCAACACACAAATCACACGCTTTAATCTGATGGGGTTAAAAACGCTTTTAAACAGCCCTTTATTTTTTGACATTTTAGGGGGTAAGGTTTTGGAGCGTTTCAAAAAGGGGTTGCATTTTATAGAACCTGATTGCATGCTAGTAACACGCCCTATAGAATTTCAAAACGAGCGGATGCAACTGCTTTGCGTGGGGAAATTGGAATGCGATTATGAAGGGTTTTTTCAAACGATTTCTGAGGAGGAATAATGAAAGATGAACACAACCAAGAACACGATTATTTAAGCCAAAAAGAGCCAGAGTCTTATCAAAAGGCTTGCGCTTGCAAAGAACAACAAGGTGGAGAAAAACAAGAAGCGAGCGAAAAAGAATGCGAGATCAAGGAAGATTTTGAGCTTAAATATAAAGAAATGCACGAAAAATACTTGAGAGTGCATGCGGATTTTGAAAACGTGAAAAAGCGCTTAGAAAGAGACAAGAGCATGGCGTTAGAGTATGCGTATGAAAAAATCGCATTGGATCTATTGCCGGTGATTGATGCGCTTCTTGGGGCTTACAAGAGTGCTGTAGAAGTGGATAAAGAGAGCGCTTTAACTAAGGGCTTGGAGCTCACGATGGAAAAGTTGCATGAAGTTTTGGCAAGGCATGGCATTGAGGGGATTGAATGCTTAGAAGAATTTGATCCTAATTTCCACAATGCGATCATGCAAGTCAAAAGCGAAGAAAAAGAAAACGGGAAAATCGTGCAAGTTTTGCAACAGGGTTACAAGTATAAGGGTAGGGTTTTGAGGCCGGCAATGGTGAGCATTGCTAAAAACGATTGAAACATTTATTTTAATAAGAAAGGATAACGCATGGGAAAAGTTATTGGAATTGATTTAGGGACAACCAACTCCGCAATGGCGGTGTATGAAGGCAATGAAGCAAAGATTATTGCGAATAAAGAGGGTAAAAACACCACTCCTTCTATTGTGGCTTTTACGGATAAGGGCGAGATTTTAGTGGGCGAGAGTGCCAAAAGACAAGCGGTTACTAACCCAGAAAAAACCATTTATTCTATTAAAAGAATCATGGGCTTGATGTTTAATGAAGATAAGGCTAAAGAAGCTGAAAAGCGCTTGCCTTATAAAATTGTGGATAGGAATGGGGCTTGCGCGATTGAGATTTCGGGTAAAGTTTATACCCCTCAAGAGATTTCAGCCAAAATTTTAATGAAGCTCAAAGAAGACGCTGAAAGTTATTTAGGCGAGAGCGTTACGGAAGCGGTGATCACGGTTCCGGCTTATTTTAACGACAGCCAACGAAAAGCGACTAAAGAAGCTGGCACGATTGCAGGGCTTAATGTTTTAAGGATTATCAATGAGCCTACTAGTGCGGCGTTAGCTTATGGCTTGGATAAAAAAGAGAGCGAAAAAATCATGGTTTATGATTTGGGTGGGGGGACTTTTGACGTTACCGTGTTAGAAACAGGCGATAATGTCGTGGAAGTTTTAGCCACAGGGGGCGATGCGTTTTTAGGGGGCGATGATTTTGACAATCGTGTGATTGATTTCTTAGCGAGTGAGTTTAAAAGCGAAACGGGCATTGAAATTAAAAACGATGTGATGGCGTTGCAACGCCTGAAAGAAGCGGCTGAAAACGCTAAAAAAGAACTGAGCTCTGCGATGGAGACTGAAATCAATTTGCCCTTTATCACAGCGGACGCTACCGGGCCTAAACACTTGGTTAAAAAACTCACTAGGGCTAAATTTGAAAGCTTGACAGAAGATCTCATGGAAGAAACGATTTCTAAGATTGAAAGCGTGATCAAAGACGCAGGGCTAACCAAAAATGAGATTTCAGAAGTGGTGATGGTGGGCGGCTCTACTCGTATCCCTAAAGTCCAAGAAAGGGTGAAAGCGTTTATCCACAAAGAGTTGAATAAAAGCGTGAATCCTGATGAGGTCGTAGCGGTGGGAGCGAGCATTCAAGGGGGCGTGTTAAAAGGCGATGTGAAAGATGTGCTTTTATTAGACGTTACGCCTTTAAGCCTTGGGATTGAAACTTTAGGGGGCGTGATGACTAAAGTGATTGATAGAGGCACGACTATTCCTGCGAAAAAATCTCAAGTGTTCTCAACCGCTGAAGACAACCAGCCCGCCGTGTCTATCATGGTTTTACAAGGCGAAAGGGAATTGGCAAGGGATAATAAATCGTTGGGTAAATTTGATTTGCAAGGCATCGCGCCAGCTCCAAGAGGCGTGCCGCAAATTGAAGTAACCTTTGATATTGACGCTAATGGGATTTTAACCGTGTCAGCGCAAGACAAAAATACCGGCAAAAGCCAAGAGATTAAAATTTCTGGCTCTAGCGGGTTGTCTGATAGCGAAATTGAAAAAATGGTTAAAGACGCTGAATTGCACAAAGAAGAAGACGCTAGGAAAAAAGAAGTGATTGAAGCGAGAAACCATGCCGATAGTTTGGCGCACCAAACCCAAAAGAGCCTTGATGAGCATAAGGCGAATTTGAATGAAAACGACGCTAACGAGATCCAAAACGCCATTAACGCCCTTAAAGATTGCATCAAAAACGATAACGCTACTAAAGCGGAGCTTGAAGACAAAACCAAA
Organism: Helicobacter pylori; assembly: GCA_008032935.1. Classification (NCBI taxonomy): domain Bacteria; kingdom Pseudomonadati; phylum Campylobacterota; class Epsilonproteobacteria; order Campylobacterales; family Helicobacteraceae; genus Helicobacter; species Helicobacter pylori. The sequence continues at coordinate 97,513 of CP032039.1, forward strand.
GCGTTAGCGCAAGCGGCTCAAAAACTAGGCGAAGCCATGGCGAATAAAAACAACGCCGAGCAACCCAAGAAAAAAGACGATGATGTGATTGATGCGGAAGTGGAGTAGGATTTAGGCGCATTGAAAAACTTCTTTCAAGCGGGCGGTTTTAATCAAAACCCGCTTGCTTTCCTCATTTTCATCAATGGGATACCGATTGCAAAGTCTAAAAAACACTCAAAGCGTTTTTTTTTAATCCAAATATCAAAGCTTGATTGTAATCAAGCGATAGCTTTTCAAGACTTATTTTAAAAAGCGTTGGTGGGATTTTAGGAAAATCCCTTATGAGAGAGTTCTTTTTTGGTATGGGGTTGTTTTATAAAGTTATTTCTTAATGGCTTGCACTAGATGGCTCTAATTCAAAATACGCAGTGGGGATTTGATTAAATTCATTAACAAGGTGTAAAAAATAGTCGGTAATGTTTTCAAAATCGGATTCTAAATCGTCATAGCTCTCTTGGTAGTATGGGACTCCGTTAGGATCAATGATTTTATCATACGCTGGGCATTTTTGACACTCTTTTTCCCCATCCTCCTCTATGGATCGACCTACACAAAGATGAAACTTTTCTGCATCGTTGCTCCAATAGTAAGCAAACCAGAGGTAAAAACCTTTTTTTGGGGTTGGTTTTTCACCATTGACAAACCCTTCCCCTAAAATATCCTGACGGCAAAAGGCGATGGATGGCCCATGGGATAAATTCCCAGAGCCAAGACTGATTTTGCACGCATAACCCCATGGCACTAAAAACTTGTTCAGCCCGTTTTGGCATGAACCATACTTTGGTATTTTTGGAATTTTGCTTGTTTGTTTTTCCTCTTGTGCTTTAGCGTTTATTAACGCTGCAAATTCTCTTAATAAGTCCTAAAAACGCTTTTCTTTGCTCCTCATTCCATTCTATCGTTTCCATTGACAGCTCCTGATCGATCTTAATAAGCCAACATTTTACCCTAAACTTACTCCATTTAATGAGTTTAGGCATAATCGCTAAAATTGAGTTATTGTTATTTTTATTATTAGGAGGAATAATGATCCTTACCACAATGCAAGACGCCATAGGCCGCACTCCCGTTTTTAAATTCACTAACAAGGATTACCCCATTCCATTAAAGTCCGCTATTTACGCCAAACTGGAGCATCTAAACCCAGGAGGGAGCGTTAAAGATCGCTTAGGCCAATACCTTATAGAAGAAGGGTTTAAAACTGGCAAAATCACTTCTAAAACAACCATCATTGAGCCTACCGCAGGCAATACCGGCATCGCTCTAGCCTTAGTGGCAATCAAGCACCATCTCAAAACCATCTTTGTTGTCCCGGAAAAATTCAGCACAGAAAAACAACAAATCATGAGAGCTTTGGGGGCTTTAGTAATCAACACGCCTACTAGCGAGGGGATTTCTGGCGCCATTAAAAAAAGTAAAGAGTTAGCCGAAAGTATCCCTGATAGCTATTTGCCCTTGCAATTTGAAAACCCTGATAATCCCGCCGCTTACTACCACACCCTAGCTCCTGAGATTGTCCAAGAATTAGGCACAAATTTTACGAGCTTTGTAGCTGGGATAGGGAGTGGAGGCACTTTTGCTGGCACGGCTAGGTATTTGAAAGAACGCATCCCTAATATCCGCTTGATTGGGGTGGAGCCGGAGGGTTCTATTTTGAATGGGGGCGAGCCTGGGCCTCATGAGATTGAGGGCATTGGCGTGGAGTTCATCCCTCCTTTTTTTGCAAACTTGGATATTGATGGCTTTGAAACGATCTCAGATGAAGAGGGTTTTAGCTACACCAGGAAGTTAGCCAAGAAAAACGGCTTATTAGTGGGGAGCTCTAGCGGGGCAGCTTTTGTAGCAGCACTAAAAGAAGCGCAACGCCTCCCCGAAGGCAGCCAGGTTTTAACCATTTTCCCGGATGTTGCCGATCGTTATCTTTCTAAAGGTATTTATTTATAAAAATTCAATAAAAAAGGAAAAATCATGCGCATGCAAACCAAATTAATCCATGGGGGCATTAGCGAGGACGCCACAACGGGGGCAGTGAGCGTGCCTATTTATCAAACTTCCACCTACCGCCAAGACGCCATAGGCCGCCACAAGGGCTATGAATACTCTCGCTCAGGCAACCCCACGCGCTTTGCTTTAGAAGAACTCATCGCCGATTTAGAAGGGGGGGTTAAAGGTTTTGCTTTTGCTTCTGGACTAGCTGGAATCCATGCCGTTTTTTCCCTCTTGCAATCAGGCGATCATGTGTTATTGGGCGATGATGTTTATGGGGGGACTTTCCGCTTGTTTAATAAAGTGCTTGTCAAAAACGGGCTTTCTTGCACCATTATCGACACTAGCGATCTATCCCAAATCAAAAAGGCTATCAAGCCCAACACCAAAGCCCTTTATTTAGAAACCCCTAGTAACCCCTTGCTTAAAATCACGGATTTAGCGCAATGCGCTAGTGTCGCTAAAGATCATGGTTTGCTCACTATCGTGGATAACACCTTTGCCACCCCCTATTGCCAAAACCCGCTTCTTTTGGGAGCGGACATTGTGGTGCATAGCGGCACAAAATACTTAGGTGGGCATAGCGATGTAGTCGCCGGGCTTGTAACCACCAATAATGAAGCGCTAGCCCAAGAGATCGCTTTTTTCCAAAACGCTATCGGTGGGGTTTTAGGCCCTCAAGACAGCTGGCTGTTGCAAAGAGGGATTAAAACGCTGGGATTGCGCATGGAGGCCCATCAAAAAAACGCCCTTTGCGTGGCTGAGTTTTTAGAAAAACACCCTAAAGTAGAAAGGGTTTATTACCCAGGCCTTCCCACCCACCCTAACCACGAGCTAGCCAAAGCCCAAATGCGTGGCTTTAGCGGGATGCTCTCTTTCACTCTCAAAAATGACAGCGAGGCGGCTGCTTTTGTAGAAAGCCTTAAATTATTCATTTTGGGCGAGAGTTTGGGCGGGGTGGAAAGTTTGGTGGGGATTCCGGCATTTATGACCCATGCGTGTATCCCTAAAACGCAACGAGAAGTTGCCGGAATCAGAGATGGCTTGGTGCGTTTGTCTGTGGGGATTGAGCATGAACAGGATCTGTTAGAAGATTTAGAGCAAGCGTTCGCTAAAATAAGCTAAAGTTTTTACTATAATCTATAAACTAAAGGAGTTAAAAACATGAAAATGAATGTAGAGAGTTTTAATTTGGATCACACCAAAGTCAAAGCCCCTTATGTGCGTGTCGCTGATCGCAAAAAGGGCGTTAATGGGGATGTGATTGTCAAATACGATGTGCGTTTCAAGCAGCCCAATAAGGATCACATGGACATGCCTAGCTTACACTCTTTAGAGCATTTAGTCGCTGAAATTATCCGCAACCATGCTAGTTATGTCGTGGATTGGTCGCCTATGGGTTGCCAAACAGGGTTTTATCTCACGGTGTTAAACCATGACAATTACACAGAGATTTTAGAGGTTTTAGAAAAGACGATGCAAGATGTGCTAAAGGCTACAGAAGTGCCTGCCAGCAATGAAAAGCAATGCGGTTGGGCGGCTAACCACACTTTAGAGGGCGCGCAGAATTTAGCACACGCTTTTTTAGACAAACGCGCTGAATGGTCTGAAGTGGGGGTTTGATTGGTTTGGGGAATGATTTTACTCCCCTACCCCCTTACCCATTATTTTACCCATTTTTCCCATAAGCGTTAAATGCCAATTAAAAACCATCGCATCAGCGTTAATTTTATGTAAAAATTATCGTTATGAATCTCTTTTATGGAAGGATTTCAATGAAAAAATTAATTTTAGCCGTATTTTTAACGCTAACACTTTCAATATCTGCAAAAGAAGTCAAAATAGTGTTTTTGGAAACTTCAGACATTCATGGGCGGCTTTTTTCGTATGATTATGCGGTTGGCGAACAAAAACCCAATAACGGCTTGACAAGGATTGCGGCTTTAATCAAAAAGCAAAGGGCTGAGAATAAAAATGTGGTTTTGATTGACAGCGGAGATTTGTTGCAAGGCAATAGCACGGAGTTGTTTAATGATGAGTCTACTCACCCGCTAGTTAGAGCCGAAAACGATTTGAAATTTGATGTTCGTGTGCTTGGCAATCACGAGTTTAATTTCAGCAAAGATTTTTTAGAGAAAAACATTAAGGGGTTTAACGGCGGTGTCGTGAATGCGAATATTATCAAAACTGCGGACAATAAGCCGTTTGTGAAGCCTTATATGATTAAAAAAATTGATGGCGTGAGGGTGGCGGTTGTGGGGTATGTGGTGCCGCACATCCCAACTTGGGAGGCCGCTACGCCTGAACATTTTGCAGGCTTGAAGTTTTTGGACGCTGAAGAAGCGTTAAAAAAGACTTTGAAAGAGCTGAAAGGGAAGTATGATATTTTGATTGGCACTTTTCATTTGGGGCGAGAAGATGAGAAAGGTGGCGATGGGATACCGGATTTGGCGAAAAAATTCCCGCAATTTGACATCATTTTTGCAGGGCATGAGCATGCGGTTTATAACACTAAAATAGGAAAGGTGCATACCATTGAGCCTGGAGCGTATGGGGCTTATCTGGCAAAGGGCGTGGTGGTATTTGACACTCAAACGAAGAAAAAAACCGTAACGACTGAAAATTTACCCACAAAAGATGTGCCAGAGGATGAAGAATTAGCGAAAAAATACGAATATGTGGATAAAAAATCAAAAGAATACGCTAATGAAGTGGTCGGCGAAGTGACAAAAACCTTCATTGACAGGCCTGATTTTATCACAGGAGAAGAAAAAATCACCACGATGCCCACCGCCGCATTGCAAGAAACCCCGGTGATAGAATTGATCAACAAAGTGCAAAAATATTACGCAAAAGCCGATGTTTCAGCGGCAGCCTTGTTCAATTTTGGGGCGAATTTGAAAAAAGGGCCTTTCAAAAGAAAAGATGTCGCTTATATTTACAAGTTCGTTAATACGCTCATTGGAGTGAAAATAACGGGTGAAAACCTGTTGAAATACATGGAATGGTCGTACCGATTTTACAACCAGTTGCAACCGGGCGATTTGACGATCAGTTTTAATGAAAATGTTCGTGGCTATAACTTTGACATGTTTTCTGGCGTGAAATACCAAGTTGATGTTACCAAACCCGCCGGGCAAAGGATTATTAATCCGACAATCAACAACAAACCCATTAACCTTAAAGCAACATACAAATTAGCGATCAACAATTACCGATTCGGGACATTATCCACGACTTTAAAGCTGGTTACAAACGCTGATAAGTATTATGATTCTTACGACGCGTTGCAAGATAACGGGCAAATACGGGATTTGATTATTAAATACATCACTGAAGAAAAAAACGCAAAAGTAACCCCTGAACTAGAACATAACTGGGAAATCATCCACTACGATTTCAAAAACCCGTTGCTAAAAAAATTGGCAGAAAAATTAAAAGAGGGGAGCATCAAAATCCCCACTTCAAAAGACGGGAGGACTTTGAACGTCAAATCCATTAAGGAAAGTGAAGTTGAATAAGATTTTTTATTTTTATTATTTTATTCTTTAAGCCTAACTTAAAAAGGAATGTTCTATAATCCTAGATTGTTGGCTTTTCACTTTTTCAGCGGTTTTCAAACCACCGGGTTTTAATTTTACTTTGCGCCACTCATTTTTCGGGGGGGGGGTGCATTTGGAAGCTGAACTCTCAAATTAGGGTTTGACTTAAAAATGATTGATAGGAGATAAATGATGTTTTCTTCAATGTTTGCTTCGTTGGGGACTCGTATCATGCTGGTCGTGTTAGCCGCTCTTATTTCTTTAGGGGAGGCTTTTTATTGGTTTTGTAAAGGTCATGCAAAAAGATGTGTTAGCGCAACTCATGGAGCATTTAGAAACCGGGCAATACAAAAAGCGTGAAAAAACGCTCGCTTACATGACTAAGCTTCTTGAACAGGGCATTCATGAGTATTATAAAAATTTTGACAATGCCACTGCAAGAAAAATGGCGTTGAATTATTTCAAACGCATCAACAACGATAAGGGCATGATTTATATGGTGGTGGTGGATAAAAATGGGGTGGTATTGTTTGATCCGGTCAATCCTAAAACCGTAGGCCAATCAGGGCTTGACGCTCAGAGCGTTGATGGGGTGTATTATGTTAGGGGGTATTTGGAGGCGGCTAAAAAAGGGGGAGGCTACACTTATTATAAAATGCCTAAATACGATGGAGGCGTGCCGGAGAAAAAATTCGCCTACTCGCATTATGATGAGATTTCTCAAATGGTGATCGCAGCGACTTCTTATTACACTGACATTAACACCGAAAATCAAGCGATCAAAGAAGGCGTAAATAAGGTTTTTAATGAAAACACCACGAAATTATTCCTTTGGATACTGACAGCGACGATAGCGTTAGTGGTTTTGACGCTCATATACGCTAAATTAAGGATCGTGAAACGCATTGATGAACTGGTCCTTAAAATCAACGCTTTTAGCCATGGGGATAAGGATTTGAGAGCCAGAATTGAAGTGGGTGATCGCAACGATGAAATCTCGCAAGTGGGCCGTGGGATCAATTTGTTTGTGGAAAACGCCCGCTTGATTATGGAAGAGATTAAAGGGATTTCCACCCTCAATAAAACTTCAATGGATAAATTAGTCCAAATCGCGCAAGAAACCCAAAAGAGCATGAAAAATTCATCAATCACCCTAAATTCCGTGAAAAATAAAGCCACTGGTATAGCGAGCATGATGAATGCTTCCATAGAGCAGTCTCAAGGGTTAAGGAAGCGTTTGATTGAAACGCAAGGGCTTGTCAAAGAGAGCAAGGATGCGATCGGGGATTTATTTTCTCAAATCATAGAGAGCGCGCACACTGAAGAGGAACTCTCTAGCCAAGTGGAGCAACTAAGCCGTAACGCTGATGGTGTCAAATCCATTTTGGATATTATCAATGATATTGCCGATCAAACGAATCTGTTAGCCCTAAATGCCGCTATTGAAGCCGCAAGGGCCGGCGAGCATGGCAGAGGCTTTGCGGTGGTGGCTGATGAAGTTAGGAATTTAGCCGGGCGCACTCAAAAGTCTTTAGCCGAAATCAATTCCACTATCATGGTGATTGTCCAAGAAATCAACGCCGTGAGTTCGCAAATGAATCTCAATTCGCAAAAAATGGAACGCTTGAGCGACATGAGTAAAAGCGTGCAAGAAACTTACGAAAAAATGAGTTCTAATCTAAGCTCAGTCGTGTCAGACAGCAATCAAAGCATGGACGATTACGCCAAATCCGGACGCCAAATTGAAGCTATGGTAAGCGATTTTGTAGGAGTGGAAAAAGTGGCTTCTAAAACTTTAGCGGATTCTTCAGATATTTTAAATATCGCTACGCATGTGAATGGAACGACCATGAATTTAGACAAACAAGTGAATTTGTTTAAAACTTGATCAGGGGGAGTTTATTATAAAAGGGTTGGATTGTTAAAAGTTTCTGTGATCACGGCGTGTTTTAATAGCGAAAAAACCATTGAAGACACCATTCTTTCCGTGCTTCATCAAACTTATAAAAACATTGAATACATCATTATAGACGGGGCTAGCGCGGATAGCACTTTAGGAATCATTCAAAAATACAAGGATCAAGTCGCTTGCGTGGTGAGCGAAAAGGATAAGGGCATTTATGACGCCATGAATAAGGGCATAAGGCGCTCTAGTGGGGATATTATCGCTTTATTGAATAGCGATGATTTTTATGCTGATGAGTTTGTGATAGAAAAAGTGGTGCATGAGTTTGAAAAAAAGCATTGCGATAGCGTGTATGCGGATCTGGTTTTTGTCAAACCGGATTGTTTAGAAAAAGTGGTCCGTTATTATGAAAGCGGGGAGTTTAACCCTAAAACCTTGCTTTATGGCGTGGTGCCAGCCCACCCCACGCTTTTTGTCAAAAAAGCCATTCATGAACGCTATGGGCTATACAAAACCGATTATAAGATTTCAGCGGATTTTGAGATGATTATCCGCTTGTTTGTGGTGCAAAAAATAAGCTTTTCTTATTTGAAAGAAGTGTTAGTGGTGATGCGCACCGGGGGGGTTAGCGCGAATGGGTTTAAAAGCCTTTTATTAAGGAATAAAGAAAACATAAGAGCATGTAAAGAAAACGGCATTCAAGCGAATGTTTTTTCCATGCTTTTAAAATACCCAAGGAAAGTGATGGGCTTGTTCAAAAGGGGGAAAGGGGAGTCTAAAACGAAACGATTAAAGAAAGATTAGCGTTAAATCGTGGTTTGAATCTTTCTTGATGGTTATTGTAGGTGTAAAAAACATTCCTCACTAAGGGCATTTCAATCCCAAACTGCAAAGACAAATAGCCGATAAAATCCACGATAAAACCAAAGCGGAAGGGGGCTTGAAAAAAGGTTTTTTTGGTTCTGGGAATGATGGTCGTGATCGCACCGGTTTTAATCGTATCCACCAATAACACCCCTTGCTCTAAAGCGATTCCTAAATAACTCCTAAAACGATAGGTTTTTTTATCCACAAAAATCCAAGAAAAATCTAACGCGCCCCCGTAATTTTGCACCATTAGGATTTGAGGCTGGGAGAGCGAAACGGAATGGGAATAGTTATAGACGCTAAAGATTCTAAAACCGACTTTAGGGTGGTTTCTTAAAAAATGCTCCAAGCCCGTAGCGGTATTAAACCCTATGCTATTAGCCATAAGAGTCAAGTTTTGATTAGTGGTTGAATAAGCGGCTTGCGAATAGTTGTATCCAAAAATAAAGAAAAACTTAAGGCTTTTTTCTAAAGCCCTTTTTAAGATTTGCTGGTTTTTGTCTAGGATTTTCTGTTTTTCATTGTTTTTATCAAGGGTTAGGAGTTTAGGTTTGTCGTCTTCATTCTTGTTTTTAAAATTTTCTAAGAATTGAGACCAAGTGATTTCTTTAGCTTCTAAAAAGAGTGGATTCAACGATAAAAAGAGATAAACACTAAATAGAGTTTTCAAATACAGCCTTAAACTTTTTGCGACTATTATGCCTAATTATCTTAAATTGATTTTAAATTACTTGTATGTTTTACTATAACCCCACCCACGCACAACGCTGTATTTTAATTTGGCTTAGAGCAAATAAAACACCTTTTCTTCTTGAAAAATGCTTTTAATTTCCACAAAAAGGGTTTTTTCTATGCGTTCTTCTAGCACGATAATAGGGTTTATGCTCTCGCTCCCGCTCACTAACGCCCTTAAAGACAACTCTTCTTCATAATTTAAAGGGTTAAGGTTTAACTCTTTTAAATTTTCGTAGTTTTTTGCCATAAGAGTGTTAAGGCCTTCTAAAGTTAAAAACAAGGTTTCATCTCTTTGGCTATAACCTACTAGCGCGTTTAAACGCTGGGAAAAAACCCACCTTAAATCGTTAATCCTAACTCTAGCCTTACTTTTAGAGCGCGCCAGAATACAGCAATTCAAGGGGTTTGAATTTTTAGAAAGCCACACGCCCCCATTCAATAAGCGGTAAGTTGCGATCGTTTTTTGGGCTAAGAAAGGCTTATTGCCATTCTTTTTAGCCGCTTCTAACGCTCTAAAAACTTGCGTCCTTTCTTCAACGCTTGCGGGTAAAATCTGGCGTTTTAAAGGCGAGTAAAGCTCAAAGGGGCTTCTATTTTGGGATTCTTTTTGGATTTTTAAAGCGAATTGGCAACCGCAATAATTTTGCCGATAAAGCTCGTTTTCTCTCGCCAAAGCTTGCAAGTTTAAACCCAACTCGCTTTTAAAATGTTCAAAATTATCGTTTCTAAACACAACAAATTCCAAATTGTGCCTTTGCGCGATGTGTTGTCCCTTAGCGATGAGCTGGTTAGGGTCTTTTTTAGGGCTTGTGAGTAAGGTGGTGGTGAATTTTTCTTCCCCTAATTCAAAGGCTTTTAATGCGCTCGCTTCTAAGCGTAAATCAAAGCACTCAAAACAGCGTTCGCTTTTTTCCCCTAACAATTCCTTACCCTTAGCTTTGTCTAAAAATTTTTCTAATTCATAATCGCCCTCAAGCAATTCAATTTCTAGCATCTCGCAAGTGCGTTTCACGTCTTCTAAACGCAACAAGTATTCGCTATAAGGGTGGATATTGGGGTTATAAAAAAACCCTATTATTTTTTCACCCACAAAAGCCTCTTTAGCCTTTTTTAAAAAATAGAGGTTATCCACCGAACAGCAAATATGAATGAGCATTAAAACTGCTTTTTATTCACATCTTCTAAAATATCGTTAGAGACCTTGTCAATTTCTTGACTGATTTCTAAAGAATCGCTAGCGATTTTTAGATTGCCCTCAGTAACTGATCTTAAGGCTTCAATAGAAGCGTTGATTTCTTCCACTTCTTTAACCTGGTTTTTAATGCTCTCGCTCGTGTCTGAAATGCTTTGCACTAAAATATTGATATTGGCTTCAATTTCGCTGAGCGATTTTTGCGTCCTTTCAGCGAGCTTTCTCACTTCATCAGCCACCACCGCAAAGCCTCTGCCATGCTCGCCGGCCCTTGCGGCTTCAATAGCAGCGTTTAGGGCTAAAAGATTGGTTTGATCGGCAATATCTCTAATGATTTCTACAATGCTTTTAATGTCTTGCCCTTGTTCAATCATGGCTTCACTTTGAGAGCTCACGCCTTGAATGGAAGTGGTGATATTTTCTATCGTTTTAGAAGTTTCCATCAAGCTTTTGTGTTGGGAGTTGGAAGCCTTTTCTAAATTTTGCACGCATTCTTTTAAATTCGCGCTATCGTTCGCTAAATCTTTGGCAAAGTTAGACGAAGTTTCTAGCATTTTTTGGATTTCTTGCCCTAAAGCGTTAGTAACCAATTCCACCCTACCCGAAGCGTTTTGGATCCGGCCTCTAAAATCCAAACCAGAATAGCTTTCAAAGATTTTGAAAATGCTTGGCATGTGAGTCCCTACGCTTTCTTGCAAATAATCCATGATCCCATTTAGTGCATCTCTCAATTCTTTCAAATCAGGGCTTGCGGGTTCAGCCGTGATACGCACCGCAAAATTCCCTGCTTTCACATCTGAAACCACTTTAATGGTGTCTTGGACGGCTTGCCTGTCTTCTTGCATGATTTTTTGGGTTTGCAAGATATTTTTATTGATCGCTGTTTGCATGCGGCCTAATTCGTCATTAGATTTCGCTTCAACCAATTTAATACCGCTGGAATTGGCTTGATTGTTCAATAATTTGAAGAAATGAGATAAGGTGCTAGAAACGGCTTCCAAACGATTGCTCACAATCGCTCGCATTAAGAGAGTGATCGCTATAATCAAGGCTAACACCATGATAGCGCTCGCTACGATCACTACAAAACGCACCGAGCCTACTTGCTCATAGACCTTGTCTTTTTCAATGATTAAAGCGATCATCCAATTAAGATTGTCTTTACTTTCTGTTTTGCTTAGCATTTTAAAGGTTTCAACGGCTAAAAAATTTTCCTTATGGCTAAAGGGATCTAGGTATTCTAAAGTCGCTTTAGAGCCGTTTTCTAAAATAGTTAGCACTTCGTTGGTGGCTTTAGGCACGCTCTTATAAATTTCTGCGATGGATTTGTCTTGCAAACTCTTATTCGCGCTCAAAAGCACTTTACCCTTAACACCAATTAAAAACAAATCGCTCCTGTTTTTAGTGATTTCATTGCTGAAGCTGTCAATAGAAAGGAAAATCATCAAAGCCCCTACAGCCTCTTGAGTGTTTTCATTCAATAAAGGTAAAAGAACATCAACCCCATAAACTTCCGCCCCATTAGGCATTTTCCTATAATAAGGCAAGCTTTTAGAAATTTCTTTATTTTTCATCGTTTTTTGCACTAAAGGGTTATTCCCCAATGACGGATTTTCCACTAGCTTAATCGTATCGTTATCCCTTAAAAGCGTTAATCTTAAATCTTCTCTGTCTTTAAAAAACAGGCTCACCCCAGCGACATGCGAATTGGCTAAAATGAAGTTTTTTAACAAGTGGATTTTGATTTCTCTTTTGGTGTCTTTAGGGAGCATTTCTTTGACAATGCCCATGCTCGTATAAGTGTTTTCCAAAACCCCTTGCACTTCCTTAACCTTGAAATGCAAACTATCTTGCATAGAATGCAGAGCGCTTTCTTTTAGAATCTCTTTCACCCTGCTGTTTAAGGACACCCCTAAAATGCTCACGCACACGATCACAATCAACGCCACGCACAATATGATTTTATTACCGATACTCAAACCTTTAGACAAAACACAACCTTACTATGATGAAATTTTTTGCCCATTTGCGGCAAAATTTTAAACCGCATTATAGTATTATAAGCATAAATCAAAAATTAAATTGGATTAAAAAGACGATCAATCATTCTCATCAAAAACCATTTTAAGGTTGCATTCGCTCTTTTAGGGTATGCTACGACTTGAAATTAAAATAATTAAAATATAAAAAGGAATCACCATGCCTTTTGTCCCCACGCGTTCTTTGAAAGAAAAAAAGATTGATTTTATTGAAGCAATATTAAACCCCAACGCCCCAAAAGGCGGTCTTTACACTTTAGAGCATTTTGAAACATTAGAATGGCAGGATTGTTTGAATCTGAGCTATAACGAGCTGGTAGAATGCGTGTTTGAGCGGTTGGGATTAGAGATTCCTAAGGGTTTATTAACAAGCGCTTTAAAACGCTATGAAAATTTTGATAACCCTAAAAATCCAGCCCCTATTTTTGCGCTCAATGAAAGGCTTTTTGTCCAAGAACTCTACCATGGGCCTAGTTTGGCGTTTAAAGACATGGCGTTACAGCCTTTAGCGAGCTTGTTTTCTAATCTAGCGGTAGGAAAAAATGAAAAGTATTTAATGCTCGTTTCTACCAGTGGCGATACCGGCCCTGCGACTTTAGAAAGTTTGGCAGACATGCCTAATGTTTTTGTGGTGTGTTTATACCCCAAAGACGGCACAAGTTTGGTCCAAAAACTCCAAATGGTTACCCAAAGCGCTAGCAATTTAAAGGTCTTTGGGATCAGTGGGGATTTTGATGATGCGCAAAACGCGCTCAAAAACCTTTTAAAAGACGATGATTTTAACGACGCTTTAAAAGTGCGCCAATTGAAATTAAGCGTGGCTAATTCCGTGAATTTTGGGCGCATCGCTTTTCAAATCGTCTATCATATTTGGGGCTTTTTAGAATTGTATAAAAAAGGCGCGATCAATTCTAAAGAAAAAATCACCCTAGCCATACCTAGCGGTAATTTTGGGAATGCTTTAGGAGCGTTTTATGCCAAAAAAATGGGCTTGAATATTGCTAAAATCAAGGTTGTAACCAACAGCAATGATGTTTTAAGGGAGTTTATAGAAACAGGGCGTTACGATTTAACCCATCGTTCTTTAAAGCAAACTTACTCGCCAGCTATGGATATTTTAAAAAGCTCTAATGTGGAAAGAGTGCTTTTTGATCTCTTTGGGTTTGAACGCACGCTAGAATTGATGCAAGCTTTAGAAGAAGAGAAGTTTTACGCATTAAAGCCTAAAGAATTAGCCCTTTTACAGGAGCATTTTTCTTGCGCGAGCTGCTCAGATGAAGCTTGTTTGAAAACAATCCAAGAAGTTTATGCAGAGCACCAATACCTGATTGACCCCCACACCGCCACCGCTTTAAACGCTAGCTTGAAAACTAGTGAAAAAACCCTTGTTTCTGCCACCGCCTCTTATGAAAAATTCCCTAGAACCACCCTTTTAGCCCTAAACGAGCAAAAGAAAAACGATAACGACAAAACCGCCCTAGAAACGCTTAAAAACAGCTACAATACCCCAGATAGCCAGCGCCTTGATGATTTATTTGAAAGAGGAATCAAGCACCAAGAAGTTTTAAAACTCAATGAGATCAAATCTTCTATCCTTTTGTGGTTAGAAAGCCTACATTAAATCTTTTTTAAGCTCTTGTTTTTAATAAAATCTTAATTTTAAGTCAAACTACACTATAATAAGGAAATTCTAAACGAAAATTAAACTTTGAATGAAAGGGATTTTGATGAAAAGAATCGTTTTAGTAGCGATAGCCTTACTGATGAGCGCTTGCGCGAGCTATAAGATCACGCCTGAACATGTTGCATCCTATAATAATGGGATTCAAGTGATGACTTCCACGCAAGCCAAATCTAAAGTCCAGCTAGAAATCGCTCAAAGCAAATTGAAAGGCCTGAGCGAGTCCCCTTTGGTGCTGTATGTAGCGGCGCAAGTTTTAGAGGGAAATCCTGTGGTGTTTAGCCGTAAAGCCATTTCGGTATCTATCAACCAAACGAATTTGCCGGTCTTAAGCCTAAGACAGGTGATGAAATCCAGTTTTGATTTTGAGGGCATTTTACAAAGTTTTAATATTGCCGTGCCGACCACCCCTATTGATAATGTCAATATGATCACCCCGCCTATGTTTTATTACGGGCAAGGGGGATTTTTAGCTTATAATGGCATGATGTATGGGGGAATGGGCATGTATGGGCCAGGCTTTGGCATGATGATGATGGATGATGTAGAAGAGCAAGAAGTCATGCAAGAAAGCCGCCAAGCTTTAAAAATCCTAGCGATCAATTACCTTAAAAACAACACCCTTAATGTTGAAAGTAAGGCTAAGGGAGGGTTTGTGGTAGTGGATACCAAAAACCTTAAAACCCCGGGTGTGGTGGTGGTTAAAGTCTTTTTAGAAGATGAAATCCACACCTTTAAAATTGATATTTCTAAGATGTGATTATCCCCTTTAATAAAGCCTTTAGGTCAATCCACCTAAAGGTTTTTTCTTAATTTGGTTAAAAACCATTAAACTTACTCCATTGTTTAGATTTTATCCCACTAGTGCAAAAAACTCTGTCCTTTAGGGTGCAAAAGTGCATAGCCGTTAGGCTATATTCAAAGCTAAAAGAGGTTAAAATCCTCTTTTATAGGGTAGGAAATATTCATGCAGACCTTAAAGAGCCTTTCGTGTTAGCGTTCAATGGAATTGCTTAATTAGGAAGCCCCTTTCTTTAGAAAGGAGCACTTTCACGGCAAAAGGGGAGAAAAGCGGGGAGAAAAGCCCAACAAAAAACCCCCTTTTTTGCGTTTATTTTTGAGAAGCTAAAAAATCCTGGATATTTTCTTTGGTTTTTTCTACTAAGGTTTTCAAGCTGTCGCTATACGCCCATGCGATATGGGGGGTTAAAAGCAATTTATTTTGGATCTTTGGGTTCAAAAACGCATGATCTTTTTCAAAAGGCTCTTTCACAAACACATCGCTTGCGTAATACAAATCTTTGGTTTCTAAAATTCCAGCCAGATCCTTTTCATTCACAATGCCCCCACGCCCCACATTGATTAAAATCGCCCCATCTTTTAGGCTTTGCAATTCTTTTAGAGCGATTAAATCGCGCGTGCTTTCATTTAGGGGGGCATGAATGCTGATAATATCGCTTGTTGTGAGCAGATCTTTTAAACTCAAGCGCTCATACTCTTCTTTTTTGTCTTTAGGGGAATAATACACCACCCTTGCCCCAAAAGCTTGAGCGAGCTTGGCGACTCTTTTACCGATAGTCCCTAAACCAATAACCCCCCATTGACTCCCTTTAATAAGCCCCATTTTAATATCGCTAATGTGCGTAAAAATATCGCTTTGACTATATTCCCCGCTTTTGCAATAACGATCGTAATCATTAATCCTCCCTAGCAAAGACAACGCGCACGCTAAAGTGTGCTGGGCTACGGATTCTGTAGAATAAGCGCTCACATTTTTGACTTCTATGCCTAAAGCTTTTGCGCTTTTTATATCCACATTATCCATGCCTGTAGCGGTGATACAAATGAGTTTGAGTTTAGGCAATTGGCTTAAAATTTCTTGAGTGATAACGACTTTATTCAGCACCACAATCTCAGCGTCTTTGCAGCGCTCAACCACCTGATTAGGCGAAGTGATCTCATAAAAATCAAAATCCGCCACTTCTTTTAAAACTTCTAGCGCTTTTAACCCCACGCTTTTAGCGTCTAAGACCACGCCTTTTTTGAATGTTTTCATCTCTATACTCCTAGATTTAATTTTAAAGTTATATAATTAAACCACAAAATCCTTTTTTAAAAGAAACTAAACATGCCAAAACCCAAGAAAAACACCCTCCCTTGTAGCCTTTCTGTCAAAATGTCTTATTTCATGCGTTTTCTCATTAAATGGCGCACCCGCTCTTTAAGCCATAAAATGATGACTCTCATTCAAATCTTAAGCATTCTGGCTTTAGCGAGCAAGGCCAGTGAAGATTTAGAAGAGCAACTCAAAAAAATCAAAGATTACATTTATAAAACCCTAAACGCTAAAATCGCATCGGATGTGTATGACCGGGTGCTTATTTTAGTGAATGAATATTGCGCTAATGAAGAATTGTTTGATAAAGAGAGCGTTAAAATTTCAGATTTACTCATTCAAGACATTCAGCTTTACGCTTTAGTGGATGAAATGCTTAAAGAAGATAAATACCAAGTCCAGCACACCATTTTAAAGGGCATCATCAAGCGCAAATACGATGAAGCCTACTCGCTCAATAGCGAAGACAGGATTCTTTTAGAATACCAAGAACGCTTGCTAGAACCCTCATACGCGTCTTTTTCAAATAAAAAATTCAAATGATTTGAAAGCGTTACCCCACTTTTTAGGTTTTTATTGAAAAAGGGCTTTAAAATGAGCTAAAATGAGCGTTTCATTTGAAAAACAAAGGGATTGAATGGCTTTTAAGGTGGTGCAAATTTGTGGGGGGCTTGGGAATCAAATGTTCCAATACGCTTTCGCTAAAAGTTTGCAAAAACACCTTAATACGCCTGTGCTATTAGATATCACTTCTTTTGATTGGAGCGATAGGAAAATGCAATTAGAACTTTTCCCTATTGATTTGCCCTATGCGAGCGAAAAAGAAATCGCTATGGCTAAAATGCAACACCTCCCCAAGCTAGTAAGAGAGGTGCTCAAACGCATGGGGTTTGACAGGGTGAGCCAAGAAATCGTGTTTGAATACGAGCCTGAATTGTTAAAACCAAGCCGCTTGACTTACTTTTTTGGCTATTTCCAAGATCCACGATATTTTGACGCTATATCCCCTTTAATCAAGCAAACCTTCACCCTACCCCCCCCGAAAATAATAAAACTAATAAAAAAAAGAGGAAGAATACCACCGCAAACTTGCTTTGATTTTAGCCGCTAAAAACAGCGTGTTTGTGCATATAAGAAGAGGGGATTATGTAGGGATTGGCTGTCAGCTTGGTATTGACTATCAAAAAAAGGCGCTTGAGTATATGGCAAAGCGCGTGCCAAACATGGAGCTTTTTGTGTTTTGCGAAGACTTAACATTCACGCAAAATCTTGATCTGGGCTACCCTTTTATGGACATGACCACTAGGGATAAAGAAGAAGAGGCGTATTGGGACATGCTGCTCATGCAATCGTGTCAGCATGGCATTATCGCTAACAGCACTTATAGCTGGTGGGCGGCTTATTTGATAAACAATCCAGAAAAAATCATTATTGGCCCTAAACACTGGCTTTTTGGGCATGAAAATATCCTTTGTAAGGAATGGGTGAAGATAGAATCCCATTTTGAGGTGAAATCCCAAAAGTATAACGCTTAAAGCGGCTTAAAAAAGGGGCTTTACTGGTGGTTTAAATCTTTAATTTTAGATTTGATTTCTTTATAGCGAGCGTCTAATTCTAATTTTCTGTTCATGGATATTTTGATAAATTCGCTTTCTTTTTCTATGCCGATAAATTCCCTCTTCAAAAGATTGGCCGCAATGCCTGTGGTGGAGCTCCCGCTAAAAGGATCGCCAATGAGAGAATTTTCATCGCTCGCCATTAAAAGCAAGCGCACCAACAGCGCGAGGGGTTTTTGAGTGGGGTGCTTGCCATTAACTTTTTCCCAAGGCGCGATCGCTGGGAAGCTCCACACATCGCGCATTTGTTTATCATTATTGATCTTTTTTAAAACCTCATAGTTAAAAACATGCTTGTGTTTGTGGCTTTTTCTCGCCCAAATGATTTGCTCAGCTGAATGCGTCAAATAACGGCAGCTGAAATTGGGAGGAGGGTTGGTTTTTTGCCAAGTGATGAGGTTTAAAATCTTAAAATCCAATTTTTGTAAAATGCGCCCCAAAGAAAAGATGTTGTGGTAAGTCCCGCTGATTAAAAGGCTTCCTGTATTTTTTAAAGCCTTTTTGGCGTTGTTTATCCATTGGTAATTGAATGCATCAATATCGTTAATCCCATTTTCTTTATCCCAATCGCCTTTATTGACGCTCACAATTTTACCGCTCTGTATGCTTAAGCCGTCATTAGAAAGGAAATAAGGCGGATCAGCAAAAATCAAATCAAAAGCATTTTCAAATTGGGGCAAAACCTCATTGCAATCCCCTTGATAAAGGGTGAAAAGCTCGTCTGCACTTTTAAAAATGGGGCAAGAAGGATAAGGCACTCCCATTTTTTATTCTGCTTTAATGCCTTTATCTTTAATGTGTTTTTGCATTGCTTCATCATCAAGCACTTCATCAAAAAAATCCTCCATATCCACTGCCGTATCAAGTCCTTTTTCAATTTGTTCGTTAATTTTTTCCATAAAAGGCTTAAAATCCTTCGAACTTCGTTCTACAAGCATGTTAAGTGTGGGTATATCAACCTCCCTTTCTTTAGCTGGCAACAAGATTTTGGAGTTTGAAATTTCAGATTCCAGCTTGATAACCCCTATACCAAAGCTTTGGTTGAGCCGCCTTAATTCGCCCAAAACCTTATCTTTAATCTCTTCAAAAACCACCAAATACCCTTCATTAGCCCAAGTAGAATTGCTCACCGCTTGGAAATAGCTTTCTTTCAGATTGGAAAAATTAATCCTAATTTTAAGCTCAAAGGAAAAAAGCTTGTGTCTTTTTTGACCGGTATGGCGTAAAAACTCCAAAGTTTCTTTTTTATATTCATTATAGGGAAAATACACGCCCACGATGTCAGGATAATTCCATTTGTTTTGCCCCCTTTTGCCTTTTTCACAAGGTTCATGGTAGATGGTTTTGCATAGGAGCCTGAAATTTGGATCTTCATCAAGGAATTTCACAAGCAGTGGGTGCAAATTCTTTTCTTTCTCTTCATAAGGAGAGGTTTTTTTGTTTTTCAGCTGTGCCTGAACACTCGCTCTGTTCATCATCTTCTTCTTTGGAATCTGGGGTTTCTTGTGGTGGAAATTCTCTTTCACGAGATTTTGGCCAATAGTAATGGGTTCCTTTTTCTTTGCGTGCAACATAAAATTGCTTCTCGTCGTTAGGAATATCGTGTTCACCAAGCTGACTTCCAAGACTATGAGAAAGTATTTTTCCGTCGTTGCGTTCTTTATCCAATCCCATTTCACAAGCTTTCTCAAAAATTTCTTTAACGCTCAAAGGCTTCCCTGCTTGTTCTAAAACTTTTTTACCTAATTCTTTATAAGTCATGTTCTTTCTTTTTTATGGTTGTAGTGGAAACGATTATACTCAAAATGTTTGAAAATACCGCAGTGGATTGATAGGGTTTAGGCTGGGTGTCTCTCTTCACCCAACCTAAATTTTGTATTTGTAAAATCTGTAAAAGGAGTGTCGTAAAAGGAATGCTTAGAAACTATGGTGTCTCGTTAATACATTCTAAACAAAAAGTTTTTAAAGGCAAAAAGGCTGGCGGACAGGGAGGGATTCGAACCCTCGGTAACCTTGACGGCTACGCATCCTTAGCAGGGATGTGGTTTCAGCCAACTCACCCACCTGTCCTTCAAAAAGTAGAAGAATTATAGTAAAAATAAGTTAAAATAAACCTTAAACTTTAATGGTTTCTAAACAAAACTAAGGGCTTTTATGTTACAATCTTAAATTATGGATTAATAAAATTTAAAGGATAACACCATGCAATACGCGCTATTATTTCCAGGGCAAGGCTCGCAATGTATAGGAATGGGAAAATCGTTCTATGAGAGCCACACCCTAGCTAAAGAATTGTTTGAAAGGGCTTCTAACGCGCTTAAAGTGGATATGAAAAAAACGCTTTTTGAAGAAAATGAGCTTTTAAAAGAGAGCGCTTACACCCAACCTGCCATTTATTTAGTGAGCTATATCGCTTACCAACTACTCAACAAGCAAGCAAATGGGGGGTTAAAACCCGTTTTCGCTTTAGGGCATTCGCTCGGCGAAGTGAGCGCGGTGTCTTTGAGCGGGGCGTTAGATTTTGAAAAAGCCCTTAAACTCACGCACCAAAGAGGCAAAATGATGCAAGAAGCGTGCGCGAATAAAGACGCTTCCATGATGGTCGTTTTGGGCGTTTCTGAAGAGAGTCTTTTGAGCTTGTGTCAAAGAACCAAAAACGTGTGGTGCGCGAATTTCAATGGCGGCATGCAAGTGGTTTTAGCCGGGATTAAAGACGATTTGAAAGCCCTAGAGCCGACTTTAAAGGAAATGGGGGCTAAAAGGGTGGTTTTTTTAGAAATGAGCGTGGCGAGTCATTGCCCTTTTTTAGAGCCTATGATTTTTAAATTCCAGGAATTGCTAGAAAAAAGCCTGAAAGATAAATTCCATTTTGAAATCATCTCCAACGCGACTAATGAAGCGTATCATAACAAAGCAAAAGCCGTTGAATTATTGAGCTTGCAACTCACTCAGCCGGTGCGTTATCAAGACTGCGTGAAATCCAACAATGACCGAGTGGATGTCTTTTTTGAATTAGGCTGTGGGAGTGTGTTAAAAGGGCTTAACAAGCGATTGAGCAATAAGCCTACTATAAGCGTGGGGGATAATAAAGGGCTTGATGAAGCCATTGAATTTTTAGAAGAATACGTGTGATGGGGAGAAAATGGTGCAAAAAATTGGCATTTTGGGGGCGATGAGAGAAGAAATAACCCCTATACTAGAATTGTTTGGCGTGGGTTTTGAAGAGATCCCTTTAGGGGGGAATGTTTTCCACAAAGGCGTTTATAATGATAAGGAAATCATTGTCGCTTATAGCAAGATTGGCAAGGTGCATTCCACTTTAACCACGACGAGCATGATCTTAGCGTTTGGCGTTCAAAAGGTGCTTTTTAGCGGGGTGGCTGGAAGCTTAATTAAAGATCTAAAAATCAATGATTTGTTAGTGGCTCAAAAATTAGTCCAGCATGATGTGGATTTGAGCGCGTTTGATCACCCTTTAGGGTTCATCCCCGAAAGCGCGATTTTTATTGAAACGAGCGGAAGTTTAAACGCCCTAGCTAAAAAGATCGCTAATGAGCAACATATCGCGCTCAAAGAAGGCGTCATCGCATCAGGCGATCAGTTTGTGCATAGCAAAGAAAGGAAAGAGTTTTTAGTTAGCGAGTTTAAGGCGAGCGCGGTGGAAATGGAGGGGGCGAGCGTGGCGTTTGTGTGCCAAAAATTTGGCGTGCCATGCTGTGTGTTAAGGAGCATTAGCGATAACGCTGATGAAGAAGCCGGTATGAGCTTTGATGAATTTTTAGAAAAAAGCGCTCAAACTTCAGCGAAATTTTTAAAAAGCATGGTGGATGAGCTTTAGGGTTTGTTTTTATAGAGTTATGGAATGGAGTGGTGGAATGTAAAAAAGCTTTTTAGTATTTTTACATTTTGTGATGAATATTTAATAAAGCGGGGAAAAATTCCAATAATATAATTAGAATTTAAGCTATTTTTTAGTAAAATAGCAAAGGAATAGGTGTATCTTATCTTATGGACCTAGCTTTTGATTGAAAGCATGGGTTCTTATTTTATGGAGTGTCCAATGAAAAAGAAAGCTAACGAAGAAAAAGCCCCCAAGAGAGCTAAACAGGAAGCCAAAGCAGAAGCCACACAAGAAGTCAAAGCTAAAGAGAATAATAAAGAAAGCAATAAAGTTAAAGAAAGCAAACTTAAAGAAGCCAAAACCAAAGAAAGCAAAGTCAAAGAAGCTAAAGCGAAAGAACCCGTTCCTGTTAAAAAGCTTAGTTTTAATGAAGCGTTAGAAGAATTGTTCGCTAATTCCTTAAGCGATTGCGTTTCTTATGAGTCTATCATTCAAATCAGTGCGAAAGTCCCCACTCTAGCCCAAGTCAAAAAAATCAAAGAGTTGTGCCAAAAATACCAAAAGAAATTGGTCAGCTCTTCAGAATACGCTAAAAAACTCAATGCGATTGACAAGATTAAAAAAACTGAAGAAAAGCAAAAAGTTTTAGATGAAGAATTAGAAGATGGCTATGACTTTTTGAAAGAAAAGGATTTTTTAGAGTGGAGCAGAAGCGATAGCCCGGTGCGCATGTATTTGCGTGAAATGGGGGATATAAAACTTTTAAGCAAAGATGAAGAGATTGAATTGAGCAAGCAAATCCGCTTGGGTGAAGACATTATTTTAGATGCGATTTGCTCGGTGCCGTATTTGATTGATTTTATCTATGCGTATAAAGACGCTTTAATCAATCGTGAAAGAAGGGTTAAAGAGCTTTTTAGGAGCTTTGATGATGACGATGAAAATAGCGTGAACGATTCTAAAAAAGATGACGACGGCGAAGAAGATGAAGAAAACGAAGAAAGGAAAAAAGTCGTTTCTGAAAAAGACAAGAAGCGTGTAGAAAAGGTTCAAGAAAGCTTTAAAGCCCTAGACAAGGCTAAAAAAGAATGGCTTAAAGCCCTTGAAGCCCCCATAGATGAAAAAGAAGACGAATTGGTGCGTTCATTGACCCTAGCTTACAAACGCCAAACGCTCAAAGACAGACTCTATGACTTAGAGCCTACCAGCAAACTGATTAATGAATTAGTCAGAACGATGGAGACCACTTTAAAAAGCGGCGATGGGTTTGAAAAAGAGTTGAAACGCTTGGAATACAAATTGCCCTTATTCAATGACACTCTCATCGCTAACCATAAAAAAATCCTTGCCAATATCACTAACATGACTAAAGAAGATATTGTCGCTCAAGTGCCAGAAGCGACCATGGTGAGCGTGTATATGGATCTCAAAAAACTCTTTTTGACTAAAGAAGCGAGCGAAGAGGGCTTTGATTTAGCCCCCAACAAGCTAAAAGAAATTTTAGAGCAAATCAAAAGAGGGAAATTGATTTCCGATCGCGCTAAAAACAAAATGGCTAAATCCAATTTAAGGTTGGTGGTGAGCATCGCTAAACGATTCACGAGCAGAGGCTTACCCTTCTTGGATTTGATTCAAGAGGGCAATATCGGCTTGATGAAAGCAGTGGATAAGTTTGAGCATGAAAAGGGCTTCAAGTTTTCTACCTATGCGACCTGGTGGGTCAAGCAAGCTATCAGCAGAGCCATAGCCGATCAAGCCCGCACTATCCGCATCCCCATTCACATGATTGACACCATCAATCGCATCAATAAAGTCATGCGCAAACACATTCAAGAAAACGGCAAGGAGCCTGATTTGGAAGTGGTGGCTGAAGAAGTGGGGCTTTCGTTAGATAAAGTGAAGAATGTGATTAAGGTTACTAAAGAGCCTATCAGTTTGGAAACCCCAGTCGGCAATGATGATGACGGCAAATTTGGGGATTTCGTGGAAGATAAAAATATCGTTAGCTCCATTGATCACATCATGCGCGAAGATTTGAAAGCGCAAATTGAAAGCGTTTTGGATCAGTTGAATGAGCGAGAAAAAGCGGTGATCCGCATGCGTTTTGGGCTTTTAGACGATGAAAGCGATCGAACTTTAGAAGAAATCGGCAAGGAATTGAATGTTACTAGAGAAAGGGTGCGCCAGATTGAAAGCTCTGCGATCAAAAAATTGAGAAGCCCGCAATACGGGCGCATTTTAAGAAACTATTTGCGCATTTGATATTAAGGTTCTCTAAAGCATGCGTTATTTTCTTGTAGTTTTCTTGTTTTTGTTTGTGGGTTGCATGCAAAAGGATTTCACGCTCAAAGATTTATCCTTGCCCCAAGAGGCTTCAAGCTATCTTGCAAGCTCTCAAAATAGCAGTCATAATAACCAAAGCATTGACCCCCAAGCGTTAAGAGAAAACCTAAAAGAGAGCTATCTCAAAGCGTGGTATTCCCCATGGCTAGATGCGAAAATCAAAAGCAATAAAAAAGAAGTGTTTTGGATTCTCAAAGAGATGAATAAATCCACCGGTTATGGCGAAGATCTAAAACCCAACGCAAAAGCTTTCAATGATAAGCTTATTAAAAGCATGGATATTGAGCGTTACCCGAGCACTAAGATTAAGGCTGTTGTGGTGCGAGATAGCGATGTAAGGGCTGTGCCTACTAACAAACCTTATTATCTTTCTCCAAAAGGCTACCCTTTTGACAGGTATCAAAATTCCTTGATTTTTCAAGGCACGCCGGTTTTAATCACGCATTTTAATCTAGATAAAACTTATGCCCACATTCAGAGCAGTTTTGTTTATGGTTGGATCAAAGTTAGCGATTTAGCTTACATGCACGATAAAGACATAGAGCTTTTAACCAAGCTTAAAAACTATGTCATGCCTATAAAAGATAAAATCCCCCTTTATACAGACTATGGGGATTTTTACACCAATGCTAGGGTGGGCGAATTGTTCGCTCTCATCCCCCAAAGTCAAAACGCATCTCAAAAACCCCAAAAAAAGGAATTGAAAGCCTATGGTTTTTTGAGGGACGCTAAGGGTTATGCAGCTTTACAAAGCGTGATCTTAGATGAAAAGGATTTTTTTGTTTTCCCTAAGGCTTTTAACAGCGAGAACATGGCGTATTTTATAGACACCATGCTAGGGCAAAAATACGGCTGGGGGGGGCTATTAGGTAACAGGGATTGCTCGGCTTTCACTAGGGATAGTTTTGCTAATTTTGGCATTTTGCTCCCCAGAAATTCCTACGCGCAAAGCCGTTACGCGAACAATTATGTGGATTTAAGCTCTATGAAAGCCAAAGAAAAAGAAGACTATATCCTTAAAAACGCCACGCCTTTTGGAACGCTCATTTATTTAAAAGGGCATATCATGCTCTATTTAGGCGCACACAACCATCAAGCGATAGTCGCTCACAGCATTTGGTCGGTGCAAACCCAAAAGCATTTTAAAACCTTGAGCCATAAAATAGGAGGCGTGGTGATCACTTCGTTATGGCTAGCTGAAGAACACAATGGGGCGTTTTCTAAAAAGAAATTATTGATTGATAGGGTGCTTGGAATGAGCGATTTGAAAGATTTTGTCAATAAAACTTCAAGCCCTTTGAATGCGAATTGATTTTCTTGTACTATGATTACGATTTATCAATTTAAAACATTTGGAGAAAGACAATGAGTATGGAATTTGATGCTGTTATTATTGGAGGTGGGGTTTCAGGGTGCGCGACCTTTTATACTTTGAGCGAATACAGCTCTTTAAAACGCGTGGCTATCGTGGAAAAATGCTCTAAATTAGCTCAAATCAGCTCTAGCGCTAAGGCTAATTCACAAACCATTCATGATGGCTCTATTGAAACGAATTACACTCCCGAAAAAGCTAAAAAAGTGCGTTTGAGCGCTTATAAGACCAGACAATACGCGCTCAATAAAGGCTTGCAAAATGAAGTGATCTTTGAAACCCAGAAAATGGCTATAGGCGTGGGCGATGAAGAATGCGAGTTCATGAAAAAACGCTACGAATCCTTTAAAGAAATCTTTGTGGGGTTGGAAGAATTTGACAAGCAAAAGATTAAAGAATTAGAGCCTAATGTGATTTTAGGGGCTAATGGCATAGACAGGCATGAAAATATTGTCGGGCATGGTTATCAAAAAGATTGGAGCACCATGAATTTTGCGAAGTTGAGTGAAAACTTCGTTGAAGAAGCCCTAAAATTAAAGCCTAACAACCAGGTGTTTTTGAATTTCAAAGTGAAAAAGATTGAAAAACGCAACGACACTTACGCCGTAATTTCAGAAGACGCTGAAGAAGTGTATGCTAAATTCGTGCTGGTCAATGCCGGCTCTTACGCTTTGCCTTTGGCTCAGAGCATGGGCTATGGCCTGGATTTAGGGTGCTTGCCTGTGGCGGGCAGCTTTTATTTTGTGCCGGATTTATTAAGGGGTAAGGTTTATACCGTTCAAAACCCCAAACTCCCTTTTGCAGCCGTGCATGGCGACCCTGATGCGGTCATTAAAGGAAAAACACGAATCGGGCCTACCGCTTTAACGATGCCTAAATTAGAGCGCAACAAATGCTGGCTCAAGGGCATTAGCTTGGAATTGTTGAAAATGGATTTGAATAAAGATGTGTTTAAGATCGCGTTTGATTTGATGAGCGATAAAGAAATCCGTAATTATGTGTTTAAAAACATGGTTTTTGAATTGCCTATTATCGGTAAAAGGAAATTTTTAAAAGACGCTCAAAAAATCATCCCCTCTCTTAGCCTAGAAGATTTAGAATACGCTCATGGTTTTGGCGAAGTGCGCCCGCAAGTTTTAGACAGAACCAAGCGAAAGCTGGAATTAGGCGAAAAAAAGATTTGTACCCATAAAGGCATCACTTTCAACATGACCCCCTCTCCAGGCGCGACGAGCTGCTTGCAAAACGCCCTTGTGGATTCCCAAGAAATCGCTGCGTATTTGGGCGAGAGCTTTGAATTAGAACGCTTTTATAAAGATTTATCCCCAGAAGAATTGGAAAATTAAAAACGCATGCAAAAAGAACAAGAAGCCCGAGAAATCGCTAAAAAAGCCGTTCAAATCGTGTTTTTTTTAGGGATTGTGGTGGTGCTTTTGATGATAATAAACCTTTACATGCTCATCAATCAAATCAACGCGAGCGCTAAAATGAGCCAACAAATCAAAAAGATAGAAGAAAGGCTTAATCAAGGGCAAAAATAAAGACTTTGGCTTATTAAGCATGAGTAACAAAATTAAAAAAAGCTTAAAGGCATTTTTTAAAATAAATACAATAAAAGAGCTTGCGAAAAGCAAGTGATAGCCTCCTTAAAAGAGCTTGCGAAAAGCAAGTGATAGCCTCCTTAAAAGCAGTCTTTTTGGGGTTAGGGGGTTTTTAGTTGGGGGTTGTAGGGGAGGGTTATTGTAAAATACCCCCCTATTCTTTTAAGAAAATGCGTTTTACTTAAAAAATGAGTTTGACCATAAAATTAAAAGCAATCAAACAAATTTTTTAAAAAACCTATTTTCAAACTTTAAACTTTCCTTAAATTCAGCAATATTTAAGCTTATTTCCTTATAATGAGTGCTTTAATTTTATCAAAGGATTCTCATGACAAAGACCGCTAAAGTCAATGACATCGTTCGTGATTGGGTCGTTTTAGACGCTAAAGACAAAGTTTTTGGCCGCTTGATCACTGAAATCGCTGTGCTTTTAAGAGGCAAACACCGCCCTTTTTACACCCCTAATGTGGATTGTGGGGATTTTGTGGTGGTTATCAACGCTAATAAGGTTAAATTTTCAGGCATGAAATTAGAGGATAAAGAGTATTTTACCCATTCAGGCTATTTTGGTAGCACTAAGAGCAAGACTCTCCAAGAAATGCTAGAAAAAACCCCTGAAAAGCTCTACCACTTAGCCGTTAGGGGCATGCTCCCTAAAACGAAATTAGGGAAAGCGATGATTAAAAAACTCAAAGTTTATCGCGATGATAAGCACCCTCACACCGCACAAACTAGCAAAAAGGACGCTAAATGAGAAAAATCTATGCTACCGGTAAAAGAAAAACCGCTATCGCTAAAGTGTGGCTCACTCCGGGTAAAGGCGAATTGAGTATCAATGAGCAGAGCCTGAATCAATGGTTAGGCGGGCATGAAGCCATTAAAATGAAAGTCATGCAGCCCTTACTTTTAACCAAACAAGAGCAATCTGTGGATATTAAAGCGGTGGTTTTTGGTGGGGGCTACTCAGCGCAAGCGGAAGCCTTAAGGCATGGCATTTCTAAAGCCTTGAACGCTCATGATATTGCTTTTAGAGCCATTTTAAAACCTAAAGGCTTGCTCACTAGGGATTCAAGGGTGGTTGAACGCAAAAAATATGGTAAAAGAAAGGCCAGAAGAAGCCCGCAGTTCTCCAAAAGATAATTTTTATTTCTTTAGCTCTTCTTTGGGGGAGCTTTGGCTCTCTTTCATTTTCTGCTTTTTTTCTCTCTTGTTTTATTAAAATTTCAAAATTAATTAGTGTATAATAATCGTTCTCTATCAATAGTTTTAAAAGGGCAAAGGGAATGAAATCTACAAGAATTGGTTCTAAAATTGTCATGATGGTGTGTGCGGTTGTTATTGTCATTAGCGCTGTTATGGGCGTTATTATCAGCTACAAGGTTGAAAGCGTGTTGCAAAGCCAAGCCACAGAATTGTTGCAAAAAAAGGCTCAGTTAGTCAGTTTTAAAATTCAAGGTATTATGAAGCGTATTTTTATGGGTGCTAACACCCTTGAAAAATTCTTAAGCGATGAAAATAACGCTATCAACGACACCCTAAAAAAGCACATGCTCTCTGAGTTTTTGCTGGCAAACCCTCATGTGTTATTGATTAGCGCGATTTATACGAATAATAATGAACGAATTATCACTGCAATGAACATGGATTCAAAAATCGCCTACCCTAACACCACGCTCAATGAAAACATGATTAATCAAATCCATTCGCTCAAAAGTATAACCCGTTCAGATCCCTATTATAAAGAGGTTAATGGCGATAAAATCTATGGCATGGATATTACCCTCCCCCTAACGGGTAAAAATCAAAATGTGATAGGCGCGCTGAACCTCTTTTTAAACATTGACGCTTTTTATACCGATGTAATAGGCAAGAAAAAGAGCAACACCTTTTTAATGGGGAAAGACGGCAGGATTTTAATCAACCCTAATCGTGAGATTCAAGATAAGATTTTAAGCACTATCAATCCGGACAAACGAGTCGCTAAAGCTGTGGAGTATTACAATCAAAACGAAGCGGGCACTTTGAGCTACCATTCATTGAGCGGGAATACAGAAACCTTTTTAGCCATACAGCCCTTTGATTTTTTTGAAGAAAAAGGGAATAACGGCAATCATTGGCGTTGGGCAATCGGAAAATATGTCAATAAATCTTTAGTCTTTAAAGAAGCGACAAACACCAAATTCATTATTATCACCACTTTGATTTTAGGCGTGCTGGTGTTAGCCCTTTTAGTCTTTATCATCATTTCCAGTCTCATAACCAAACGCATCAGTAGGGTCAATAACACCCTAAATGATTTTTTCAACCTGCTCAATAACCCCAAAAATAACCATGCCATAAGCCTAACGCCCCCAAGCGCTTATGATGAAATCGGGCAGATGCAAGCTTCCATTAATGAAAATATCCTTAAAACCCAAGAAAACATTCAAGCCGATAATAAAGCCCTTCAAAACAGCATTGAAGTGGCTAATTTTGTAGAAAGTGGGGATTTCACGCAAGAAATCGCATGCGTGCCTAAAAATAAAGATTTGCAAGCTTTAAGAAACACGATTAATAGCATTATCCAGTATTTCCGCAACCAAATTGGCGCCAATATTGAAGCCCTAAATAACGCCCTAGAGCATTATAAAAACCTGGATTTCACCCACCACATCCAAAACCCCAAAGCCAACATGGAAAAAGCGCTCAACACTTTAGGGCAAGAAATTTCTAGCATGCTTAAAGCTTCTTTAGGGTTTGCGAACGCGCTCAATCATGAATCCAAAGATTTAAAAACTTGCGTGGATAACTTGACTAAAACCGCCCACAAGCAAGAAAGAAGCCTGAAAAACACCACCCAATCCTTAGAAGAAATCACTAATATTATCACAACAATTGATTCTAAAAGCCAAGAGATGATCTCTCAAGGTGAAGACATTAAAAGCGTGGTGGATATGATTAGAGATATTGCCGATCAAACGAATTTATTAGCCCTAAACGCCGCTATTGAAGCCGCAAGGGCCGGTGAGCATGGCAGAGGCTTTGCGGTGGTGGCTGATGAAGTGAGGAAGCTCGCTGAAAGGACGCAAAAATCGCTCAGCGAGATTGAAGCCAATATCAATATTTTAGTTCAAAGCATTGCCGATAACGCTGAGTCTATTAAAATGCAAAACAAGGGCGTAGAAAACATCCACAACTCCATTAACGCCTTGCAACAAGATGTGCAGGATAATTTGACTATCGCTAATTATTCTTTACAAGTCAGCACTAAAATTGATAGGATCTCCCAAGATATTTTAGAAGACGTGAGCAAGAAGAAATTTTAATTTCTGCTTTTAATTTTGAGCATCTAAAATATAAAACCGCCTAAAGCAAGGGGCTTTCGCCCTAACGAACGCTAATGCGAAAGACTCTTTAAGGTCTGCATGGGCATTTCTTACCCTAAAAAGACTAGAGGTATTTTGTTAGCTTGAATATAGCCTAAGCGCTTACATCTTGCACCCTAAAGGACGGAGTTTTTTGCACTAGTTTGATGATAAAAAGCTTTGATTGGATTTTAAAAAGCGTTTTTAGGGGAGTTAGTTGGGGGTTAAAAGGGGTTTTCATCGCAAAATACCCCTACCACCTTAAAAGAATCATTTTTACTATAAAAACATTCCTTAAAGTTTTAGCTATCACTCTTTGATATTCTTGGAGTTAATCTCAATTCCCCATATCGCCCATATCCCCCATGTCTCCCATGTCGCCACCCATATCATCGTTCATATCCCCCATATCGCCCATGTCATCGTTGCTATTACCCATGTCATCGTTCATGTCGTTCGCGTTGCTCATGTCATCGCCCATGTCGTTGCCGTTGCTCATGTCGTCATTAGTGTTACCCATATCATCGTTGCCGTTGTTCATGTTGCTCGCATCATCAGTGTTACCGGTATCAGTATTGCCGGTGTCCGTGTTGCCGGTATCGGTATTATTCATATCGCCGGTATTGTTCATGCCGCCAGCATCTTTATCATCAGTGGGGGTGTCAGTGGCGCTGGTATCGTTTGTGGCATTAGTATCAGTGTGAGTATCGTCGGTGTGAGTGTCATCGGTGTTAGTGGTGCTGTTAGGGTTTATGAGCGCGTTACCCCCTTGATCCTTGCTGTCATTTGCATGGGTGTTGCCCATGTTGTTGGTGGGCGTTTGTTGCGCAGGTTGTTGCATGGGGTTATTCATCGCATCATTCAAATCATCTCTATCATCGCCATCAATTTTCAAACTCCCGTCTAAATAATTCCCCACCACATCGCTGCTATGGCTTAATTGTTGCACGCTGTCTAGGGCTTTATCCACTTGAGCTTGTTGCTCGCTTGAAAGCCCTTTTTGATCTTTTAAGTCATTGTCTAGCTGGTTTAAATTATTGTCTAATTTATCCCTCACTTCCATAGCTTTATTGACAACTGAATCAATCTTACTAGGACTCGCCCCGTCTTGCTTCATTTCTTTGATTTGCCCCACTAAATGGTTAAGCTCTTTGGCTTGAGAAGTTATCGCATCCACGCTTTTAGTGGGCATGGCTTTAGTGTGGAAAAGCGAATTGTCTTTGAGCATGCGGCTGTTGTCTAAATTGACTAAAGCACTATTCAAGCGGTTGGTTTGAATGCCTTTGCTGAATTTGGGATCACGATAAAAGCTCATGAGATTAGCCTGTTGTAAGGATTTATCGTCCTTATCATCTCTGTCATCATCAGTAGGCGTATCAAGTTGATTAACAGAATCGTCATGGTCTAAAATCTCTTCTTGATCGATCGCATACATATAATTTTCTAACATCAAGTAATCTTGAACTTGCATCATGAAAAACATGTTAGGGTAGAATCCATACATGCCATCATAAAAGTCATAAAAATCATACATGCCCATGCCATACATTCCATACATTCCCATTCCATACATGCCATACATGCCATAATAAGGGCTATAGTAAGAGTTGTAATAGTTGTTGCTCCTATAATAAGGGCTTTGAGCCTTTTCATTCTCTTGTTGTTTTTTAAGATACGCCCCTACCACGCTCAAATCAGCGAGCATTTTTTGAGCCGTTTTTTGATCTTTTAAAGAAATGCCTAAGGGGATATAAATACCGGTGCGGTAACTATAAAAAGAATCCCTAGCGATGATTTTAAGGCAATATTTCAAATTCTTTTGCAATTTTAGGGCTTGCCTTAAATGCGCATGTGCTCTTAAATTCCCCAAGATGCCAGAGTTAAAACGCATTTTTTCCACTAGCGCGCTGAATTTTTTCGCATCGCCATTAGCCGCATTGATATAGTTTAAAGCCGTAGCTCCCCACTCTGTGGTGCTGCTTTTATAACCCCCAAAATTCACTATTTTTGGCGTTAATTCCCCTTTTAATTGCGAATCTTTTAAGTCAAACAACGCCCTATTCACGCTAATAGCGTTTAAACTGAGTATCATCATAAAAAGTATTTTTATAGCTTTCATTGATAACCTTAAAAAATATCTGTTGGAAGCATTATAGACTATTTTTAGAAATCAAAATGACTTTTAAAAAACAAGCCAAAGTAAAAAATAAAACCTTAAAACAAAAGGTACTGTTTTAAGCGCTTCTTTAGTTTTCAAAAAACCCTCTCTCTAAACAAAAACCTAACCCCCCAACACAACAAAACAAACACCGCAAAAAAAAAAGAAAAAAGAAACCAACAGAGAGAAAACCCTCTATTGATAAAGAAGAAAAAGGATTAGAAGTTGATCATGTAGTTGAAATAGATAGAGAAGTTCCTTTTATAGAACACATCCACCGATCCATCTACGCCCCTTTCTTTATAGAATTGGTTGGTAAATAAAGGCAATTTAAAGCCCACTTCAATCCCGCTGTGTTTAGAAAAATTGCTCCTAAAACCAAATTCAACAGGCATTTGGAAATAGCTCGTGTTCATGCTCGCTGAACAGCCTGCCGTGTTGTTGCAAATTTGCATTTGAGATTTTAAGTGGCTCTCTCCTTGGACGATAAACGAATCCCCTCCTAACCCAAAGCCTAAGAACAACCCTGCTGTGTTATAACCCTCTTTACTTTCATAGAAGTTATAGAGTGCATCAAAGCCCACGCCATAAGTGAAGTCATTCACTTGAGACGCGCCTTCCATGATTCCAAGCTGGCTCCCCACAAAGCTTAAATTCGCATGGTTATAGCTGTAGTATCCATAAGACCTAAAGCCAAAGCGTTTGGTTTTGCCAAAGAACCACTTATACCCTGCCATCGCATCTACCCCATACATTTGCCCGTAATTATTGGTGTTGATCACGCTTGGCGTGTAGGTTGCTTGGGCTTGAGCGACAGCGGTTTGAATGTTTTTATGCACATTCATGAAAGCGTCTTTTTGAGCCATTAGATTGCTTTTTAGTGCGTTTAAGAAATTGATAGTATCTGTTGTTGTCGTTGCGCTATCACTAGCAACTGCAAGCGTAACGGCTTGCGTTTTTTGCGTATCAGCTGCACTAAGATCGGCCAAAGCCATATCCACTTGATTGATAGCTTTATCTAACGCGCCCACAACCGCATTAGAGCCGTTTGTCAATTGCCCGATCGTCGCACTAGAAGAATTTAAATAGCCTTTTAAAGTGTTTTGAGCGCTTTCTAATGCGCTAAATGCGCTGTTTAGCCCTTGAGCGTTAGGAATCACACTGCCTAAACTAGGATTACCGCTTAAAAGAGTGCTGATCGTTGCGGTTTGTTGAGACATGGTTTCTACCCCACTTAAAGTGGTGTTCATGCCACTCACGCTCACGCTCTTAAGATTATTAACCATAGTGGTATCTTTGGTTAGCTGGCTTGCCACGGAACTCCCACTAGCGCTTGGTGTGCCGCTTGAACTTGGTGTGCCATTTGAAGCCGTGTGTTGGTCTTTATCGCCACTGCCACTTGTTTCATCTTTTTTAGCTGGTGGGGTTGATGGGGTTGATGGTGTCTGATCTTTTAGCGCTGTTTCTAAAGTGCTTTGATCTTTAGTGAGCTGATTTTCATCATTTTTTAAAGTTGTTTCAGCGGTTTGTTCTGTTGCTTGATCGGCTTTAAAAGTGGTTTCATCAAAATCTTTAGTGCTAGCATCAGCTTGAACTTTAGCTACATCTGTTTTTAAAGTTTTTTCATCGTTTTGAACGGCTGTGTTATCGGTTTCTACTTTTTGAGCCGCACCAGCTACAGTAGTGTCAGCGCTTGTTGTATAAGCTTCATCAGTTGTGGCGGTTGTGTTGTCAGTAGAAGCGGTGTTTTGGGCTTGAGTTTGGGCTTGTTGTTGCGTTGGTGAATCGCTTGTTAATTTACTATCCTTATCCTTTTCAGCATAATTACCAAAAACATGCGATGGTTTTTGCAATGCTGCGTAGGTTTGTAAATCGGTAGCGTTCATGCTCCCTAAAAGCACGCCACTAGCCGCCAAAGAGACAAAGCCTAATTTTTTGAATGACTTTTTCATAACTTCTTTCTTATTTTTTCATCCAGCTTGCGCTTGGATTGACTTTAGTGTCCGGTTTGGGAACGCTTTGCGTTTCTTGGGCTGGAGCTACTTGATTACTGCCAAACATTGAAGTGTCTATCGGGGTGTTATTGTTAGCGCCTGGGGTGCGGGTGGTGTTTTGGTTTTCTAAATTAGAATATTGAAACCCCCCTCCTAAAAACGCGCCGCTTTTTTCTGCCATGGACACACTAAAGGCTAACGCCATACCTAAAAAAACCTTTTTCATTTAAAACTCCTTAATGTAAGAAATCCTAAGAATTTCTTTTTTTATTGCATTCTTTTATTGCATTCATGCTATGGCGCAAAAATATAGGGAGCTATCAAAATTTGAGAGTTGTCCTTGAATACATTCGCTTCTACAGAATACAATTCGCTCTTACAAAATATTGAGCTTTGGAGTTATACCACAAAAAAGTGAATTTTTTGTTAAGAATGGGTTAAATAAATCGTTTTATTTTTTAAAAATGTATTTATATATATAAAGAATTTAAAATTATATTTAACTAGATTTTATTGAAGCTCTTGCGCTGTTTTTGTGGGGCGAAAATTTAGAGCTTTTAGGGTTTTTGGTCGTAATGGGTGGCTATCGTGATAAGGCTATAATAATATCAATTAAAAATGCTTGAGTGTTTTATCGCTTTTGTCGTATCGTTTGATGGTAAAATCCTATTCAAACTGGCTTTGAGCATGAGCGATTAAAGGGTTAATCACTTCATCTAAATTCCCTGAAAGCATGATTTCTTCTAAACTATACAGAGTTAAATTGATTCGGTGTTCGCTCAAGCGGTTTTGCGGGTAATTATAGGTGCGGATTCTTTCGCTCCTGTCCCCACTACCCACTTGCTCCTTTCGGTCTTTGGCGTTAGCGAGCTGTTGCTCTTCAATTTGTTTTTCATAAAGGCGTGCTTTTAGGATTTTTAGGGCTTTATCCTTGTTTTTATGCTGGGATTTTTCATCTTGCATGCTCACGCTGATATTGGTGGGGAGATGCGTGATGCGCACCGCGGAGTCTGTGGTATTGACGCATTGCCCCCCATGCCCGCCAGCGCGAAACACTTCAATCTTTAAATCGCTAGGGTTGAGGGTAACTTCTACATCATCCACTTCAGGCATGATCGCTACTGTGATAGCCGAAGTGTGGATGCGCCCTTGAGATTCTGTCTCGGGGACTCTTTGGACTCGATGCGTGCCTGCTTCAAATTTGAGCCTTGAATACACGCCCTTACCCTTAATCAAAGCGATGATTTCTTTATAGCCCCCTATGTTGTTCTCGCTAGAGCTTACTATCTCTACTTTCCATTTTTTCAAATCCGCATAACGGCAATACGCCTTAAACAAATCCCCTACAAAAATGCCCGCTTCATCGCCCCCTGTGCCGGCCCTTAACTCTAAATAGATGTTTTTATCGTCGTTAGGGTCTTTGGGGATAAGGAGTTGCTTAATGGCAGTTTCTAGATCGCTTTTTTGGATTTCTAAAATTTTTAACTCTTCTTTAGCCAGTTCGCTCAATTCCTTGTCTTCTAAAAGCTCTTTATTTTCTTTGATATTCTCTAAAACGCTCAAATACTCTTTACTCGCTATGGAGATTTCTTCAATGGAGCTTTGCTCTTTGCTCAATTCGGTGAGTTTTTTAATATCGCTAATTACTTCAGTGCTGGAAAGCAACGCTGTGAGTTCGTCGTATCGTTTGAGAATGGAAGAAAGCTTTTCAGCTAGAATAGACATGCAAGACTACCTATAAAAAGATGTGAATAAAAGATGCAACAATCTAAAAAACGCAAAACTTAAAAAGAAGCCCAATAATAAAAACCCGTTACTGAGCTAAAGAAGTCAAAAACGCCCCAAAACTAAGCGAGAGCGATTTTTTTCACTGAAGCGTTAAGCCTTGAGACTTTCCTAGAAGCGGTGTTTTTCTTTAAAATCCCTTTGCTGACAAATTTATGCAACTCTTTATTAGCGATTTTCAAACGCTCTTGAGCTTTTGTTACATCATTGATGGCGACCGCTTCACGCACGGCTTTAATGATATTTTTAATTTTAGTTTTATAGAACCTGTTGCGTTCGGTTCTTTTAATGGTCTGTCTGATTCGCTTTTCTGCGGACTTATGATTTGCCATAGCCTTGTTTTAATCCCTTTGTAATGTAAAATTTGGCATAATTCTATCTAAAAATTGATTAAAAATAGTTTAAAAGGTATTTTATAACGATGAAAATTTTTGGGACTGATGGCGTGAGGGGTAAAGCAGGGGTGAAACTCACCCCCATGTTTGTGATGCGTTTGGGCGTTGCTGCCGGATTGTATTTTAAAAAACATTCTCAAACGAATAAAATTTTAATCGGTAAAGACACCAGAAAAAGCGGCTATATGGTAGAAAACGCTTTAGTGAGCGCTTTAACTTCCATAGGCTATAATGTGATTCAAATAGGGCCTATGCCCACCCCTGCGATTGCGTTTTTAACCGAAGACATGCGCTGTGATGCGGGCATTATGATAAGCGCAAGCCACAACCCTTTTGAAGACAATGGCATTAAGTTTTTCAATTCTTATGGCTATAAGCTTAAAGAAGAAGAAGAAAAAGCGATTGAAGAAATCTTTCATGATGAAGGATTACTGCATTCTAGTTATAAAGTGGGCGAGAGCGTCGGTAGCGCTAAAAGGATAGATGATGTCATAGGGCGCTATATCGTGCATTTAAAACACTCTTTCCCCAAACATTTGAATTTACAGAGTTTAAGGATCGTGCTAGATACCGCTAATGGTGCGGCTTATAAGGTGGCTCCGGTCGTTTTTAGCGAGCTTGGGGCTGATGTGTTGGTGATTAATGATGAGCCTAATGGGTGTAACATTAATGAACAATGCGGGGCTTTACACCCCAACCAATTGAGCCAGGAAGTGAAAAAATACCGCGCGGATTTGGGCTTTGCTTTTGATGGCGATGCGGATAGGCTAGTGGTGGTGGATAATTTAGGGAATATCGTGCATGGGGATAAGCTTTTAGGGGTGTTAGGGGTTTATCAAAAATCTAAAAACGCCCTTTCTTCTCAAGCGATTGTCGCCACAAACATGAGCAATTTAGCCCTTAAAGAATACTTAAAATCCCAAGATTTAGAATTGAAGCATTGCGCGATTGGGGATAAGTTTGTGAGCGAATGCATGCGATTGAACAAAGCCAATTTTGGAGGCGAGCAAAGCGGGCATATCATTTTTAGCGATTACGCTAAAACAGGCGATGGCTTGGTGTGCGCTTTGCAAGTGAGCGCGTTAGTGTTAGAAAGCAAGCAAGTAAGCTCTGTTGCACTAAACCCCTTTGAATTATACCCCCAAAGCCTAATAAATTTGAATATCCAAAAAAAGCTTCCTTTAGAAAGCCTGAAAGGTTATAGCGCTCTTTTAAAAGAATTAGACAAGCTAGAGATCCGCCATTTGATCCGCTATAGCGGCACTGAAAACAAATTACGAATCCTTTTAGAAGCTAAAGATGAAAAACTTTTAGAATCCAAAATGCAAGAATTAAAAGAGTTTTTTGAAGGGCATTTGTGCTAAAAACCACCCAAAAAAGCTTGTTGGTTTTTATAGGGGTTTTTTTTCTTATTTTTGGCGCGGATCAAGCGATTAAATACGCTATTTTAGAGGGGTTTCGCTATGAAAGTTTGATCATAGATATTGTTTTAGTGTTCAATAAAGGCGTGGCGTTTTCCTTGCTCAGTTTTTTAGAGGGGGTTTGAAATACTTGCAAATCCTTTTGATTTTAGGGCTTTTTATCTTTTTAATGCGCCAAAAGGAGCTTTTTAAAAACCATGCGATAGAGTTTGGCATGGTGTTTGGCGCTGGGGTTTCTAATGTTTTAGACCGGTTTGTGCATGGGGGCGTGGTGGATTATGTGTATTACCATTATGGCTTTGATTTTGCCATTTTTAATTTCGCTGATGTCATGATAGATGTGGGCGTGGGCGTTTTATTGTTAAGACAATTCTTTTTTAAGCAAAAACAAAACAAAATTAAGGCATAATTACCCTTTTTAAAATAAAAGGTCGCGTAGCTCAGTTGGTAGAGCACTACCTTGACATGGTAGTGGCCGCTGGTTCAAGTCCAGTCGTGGCCACCATTATTGCTCCAATATTACTCCAATCCTAATTCTCATTAATTCTTGTTTTTTGTGGGTTTTTGATCTTTGTCAAATGATTCTAAAGGGTATTAAATGCACTTACAAGTAACGCTTTTATGGCACTTCAAAACTATAACACTAATTCATTTTAAATAATAATTAGTTAATGAACGCTTCTGTTAATCTTAGTAAATCAAAACATTGCTACAATTACTCCAACCTTGATTTCGTTATGTCTTCAAGGAAAAACACTTTAAGAATAGGAGAATGAGATGAAACTCACCCCAAAAGAGTTAGACAAGTTGATGCTCCACTACGCTGGAGAATTGGCTAGGAAACGCAAAGAAAAAGGCATTAAGCTTAACTATGTGGAAGCAGTGGCTTTGATTAGTGCCCATATTATGGAAGAAGCGAGAGCTGGTAAAAAGACTGCGGCTGAATTGATGCAAGAAGGACGCACTCTTTTAAAACCGGATGATGTGATGGATGGCGTGGCAAGCATGATCCATGAAGTGGGTATTGAAGCGATGTTTCCTGATGGGACCAAACTCGTAACCGTGCATACCCCTATTGAGGCTAATGGTAAATTAGTTCCTGGTGAGTTGTTCTTAAAAAATGAAGACATCACTATCAACGAAGGCAAAAAAGCCGTTAGCGTGAAAGTTAAAAATGTTGGCGACAGACCGGTTCAAATCGGTTCACACTTCCATTTCTTTGAAGTGAATAGATGCCTAGACTTTGACAGAGAAAAAACTTTCGGCAAACGCTTAGACATTGCGAGCGGGACAGCGGTAAGGTTTGAGCCTGGCGAAGAAAAATCCGTAGAATTGATTGACATTGGCGGTAACAGAAGAATCTTTGGATTTAACGCATTGGTTGATAGGCAAGCCGATAACGAAAGCAAAAAAATTGCTTTACACAGAGCTAAAGAGCGTGGTTTTCATGGCACTAAAAGCGATGACAACTATGTAAAAACAATTAAGGAGTAAGAAATGAAAAAGATTAGCAGAAAAGAATATGTTTCTATGTATGGCCCTACTACAGGCGATAAAGTGAGATTGGGCGATACAGACTTGATCGCTGAAGTAGAACATGACTACACCATTTATGGCGAAGAGCTTAAATTCGGTGGCGGTAAAACCTTAAGAGAAGGCATGAGCCAATCTAACAACCCCAGCAAAGAAGAACTGGATTTAATCATCACTAACGCTTTGATCGTGGATTACACCGGTATTTATAAAGCGGATATTGGTATTAAAGACGGCAAAATCGCTGGCATTGGTAAAGGCGGTAACAAAGACATGCAAGATGGCGTTAAAAACAATCTTAGCGTAGGTCCTGCTACTGAAGCACTAGCCGGTGAAGGCTTAATCGTAACTGCTGGTGGTATTGACACACACATACACTTCATTTCACCCCAACAAATCCCTACAGCTTTTGCAAGCGGTGTAACAACCATGATTGGTGGCGGAACCGGTCCTGCTGATGGCACTAATGCGACTACTATCACTCCAGGTAGAAGAAACTTAAAATGGATGCTCAGAGCGGCTGAAGAATATTCTATGAATTTAGGTTTCTTGGCTAAAGGTAACGCTTCTAACGATGCGAGCTTAGCGGATCAAATTGAAGCCGGTGCGATTGGCTTTAAAATCCACGAAGACTGGGGCACCACTCCTTCTGCAATCAATCATGCGCTAGATGTTGCGGACAAATACGATGTGCAAGTCGCTATCCACACAGACACTTTGAATGAAGCTGGTTGCGTGGAAGACACTATGGCTGCTATTGCCGGACGCACTATGCACACTTTCCACACTGAGGGTGCTGGCGGCGGACACGCTCCTGATATTATTAAAGTGGCCGGTGAACACAACATCCTACCCGCTTCCACTAACCCCACTATCCCTTTCACAGTGAACACAGAAGCCGAACACATGGACATGCTCATGGTGTGCCACCACTTGGATAAAAGCATTAAAGAAGATGTTCAGTTCGCTGATTCAAGGATTCGCCCTCAAACCATTGCGGCTGAAGACACTTTGCATGACATGGGGATTTTCTCAATCACCAGTTCTGACTCTCAAGCGATGGGTCGTGTGGGTGAAGTTATCACCAGAACTTGGCAAACAGCTGATAAAAACAAAAAAGAATTTGGCCGCTTGAAAGAAGAAAAAGGCGATAACGACAACTTCAGGATCAAACGCTACTTGTCTAAATACACCATTAACCCAGCGATCGCTCATGGGATTAGCGAGTATGTAGGTTCTGTAGAAGTGGGCAAAGTGGCTGACTTGGTATTGTGGAGTCCAGCGTTCTTTGGCGTGAAACCCAACATGATTATCAAAGGCGGATTCATTGCGTTAAGTCAAATGGGTGATGCGAACGCTTCTATCCCTACCCCACAACCGGTTTATTACAGAGAAATGTTCGCTCACCATGGTAAAGCTAAATACGATGCAAACATCACTTTTGTGTCCCAAGCGGCTTATGACAAAGGCATTAAAGAAGAATTAGGGCTTGAAAGACAAGTGTTGCCGGTAAAAAATTGCAGAAACATCACCAAAAAAGACATGCAATTCAATGACACTACCGCTCACATTGAAGTCAATCCTGAAACTTACCATGTGTTCGTGGATGGCAAAGAAGTCACTTCTAAACCAGCTAATAAAGTGAGCTTGGCTCAACTCTTTAGCATTTTCTAGGATTTTTTCTAGGATTTTTAATTTTCTAGGATTTTAAGGAGCGTTTCTCCTTAAATCTTAGTTTTTAAGCTCTCTGACTTTTATTATTTATTAAAAGTTAGGGGCTTATTTTTTTGTTTTATTTTTTGTCAATTTACTATTTTTCTTTATGATTAGCTCAAGCAACAAAGGTTATTCGTAAGGTGCGTTTGTTGTAAAAATTTTGTTTTGGAAGGATAAGGCAATGCTAGGACTTGTATTGTTATATGTTGGGATTGTTTTAATCAGCAATGGGATTTGCGGATTAACCAAAGTCGATCCTAAAAGCACCGCGGTGATGAACTTTTTTGTGGGCGGACTTTCCATTGTTTGTAATGTGGTGGTCATCACTTACTCCGCACTCCACCCTACAGCCCCTGTAGAAGGTGCAGAAGATATTGTTCAAGTATCGCACCATTTGACCAGTTTCTATGGGCCAGCGACTGGGTTATTGTTTGGTTTTACCTACTTGTATGCCGCTATCAACCACACTTTTGGTTTGGATTGGAGGCCGTATTCTTGGTATAGCTTATTCGTAGCGATCAACACTGTTCCTGCTGCGATTTTATCCCACTATAGCGATATGCTTGATGACCACAAAGTGTTAGGTATCACTGAAGGCGATTGGTGGGCGATCATTTGGTTGGCTTGGGGTGTTTTGTGGCTTACCGCTTTCATTGAAAACATCTTGAAAATCCCTTTAGGGAAATTCACTCCATGGCTTGCTATCATTGAGGGTATTTTAACCGCTTGGATTCCTGCTTGGTTACTCTTTATCCAACACTGGGTGTGAGATGATCATAGAGCGTTTAATGGGCAATCTAAGGGATTTAAACCCCTTGGATTTCAGCGTGGATTATGTGGATTTGGAATGGTTTGAAACGAGGAAAAAAATCGCTCGCTTTAAAACCAGGCAAGGCAAAGACATAGCCATACGCCTTAAAGACGCTCCCAAGTTGGGTCTCTCTCAAGGGGATATTTTATTTAAAGAAGAGAAGGAAATTATCGCCGTTAATATCTTGGATTCTGAAGTCATTCACATCCAAGCTAAGAGCGTGGCAGAAGTAGCAAAAATATGCTACGAAATAGGGAACCGCCATGCGGCTTTATACTATGGCGAGTCTCAATTTGAATTTAAAACACCATTTGAAAAGCCCACGCTAGCGTTATTAGAAAAGCTAGGGGTTCAAAATCGTGTTTTAAGTTCAAAACTAAATTCCAAAGAACGCTTAACCGTGAGCATGCCCCATAGTGAGCCTAATTTTAAGGTCTCACTAGCGAGCGATTTTAAAGTGGTCGTAAAATAGAAAAGAAATAGAAAAATAACAAATGGATAAAGGAAAAAGCGTGAAAAGCACTGAAAAAAGCGTGGGTATGCCCCCAAAAACCCCAAAGACAGACGACAACGCCAATAGTCATGTGGATAATGAATTTCTGATCTTACAAGTCAATGATGCGGTGTTCCCTATTGGCTCTTACACGCATTCTTTTGGGCTAGAAACTTACATCCAGCAAAAAAAGGTTAGCAATAAAGAAAGCGCTTTAGAATATCTAAAGGCCAATCTTTCTAGCCAGTTCCTTTATACGGAAATGCTGAGCTTGAAATTAACCTATGAAAGCACCCTCCAACAGGATTTAAAAAAAATCTTAGGGATTGAAGAAGTTATTATGCTATCCACAAGCCCCATGGAATTACGATTAGCCAATCAAAAGCTAGGCAATCGTTTCATTAAAACCTTACAAGCCATGAACGAATTAGACATGGGCGCATTTTTTAACGCTTACGCTCAACAAACCAAAGATCCCACCCATGCCACTAGTTATGGCGTTTTTGCGGCGAGTTTGGGGATTGAATTGAAAAAGGCTTTAAGGCATTATCTTTATGCGCAAACTTCTAACATGGTGATCAACTGCGTTAAAAGCGTCCCACTATCTCAAAACGATGGGCAAAAAATCTTATTGAGCTTGCAAAGCCCTTTTAACCAGCTCATAGAAAAAACCCTAGAACTAGACGGAAGCCACCTGTGCGCGGCAAGCGTTCAAAACGACATTAAGGCGATGCAACATGAGAGTTTATACTCGCGCCTTTATATGTCTTGAATTTTAATCTCAAATTGAAAGGAATTTTATGGTAAAAATTGGAGTTTGTGGTCCTGTAGGAAGCGGTAAAACCGCCTTGATTGAAGCTTTAACGCGCCACATGTCAAAAGATTATGACATGGC
Source organism: Helicobacter pylori (assembly GCA_008032935.1). Classification (NCBI taxonomy): domain Bacteria; kingdom Pseudomonadati; phylum Campylobacterota; class Epsilonproteobacteria; order Campylobacterales; family Helicobacteraceae; genus Helicobacter; species Helicobacter pylori. Next base: position 140,937 of record CP032039.1, read on the forward strand.
GGTCATCACTAATGATATTTACACTAAAGAAGACGCAGAGTTTATGTGTAAAAATTCGGTGATGCCACGAGAGAGAATCATTGGCGTAGAAACAGGGGGCTGTCCGCACACGGCCATTAGAGAAGACGCTTCCATGAATTTAGAAGCGGTAGAAGAAATGCATGGCCGTTTCCCTAATTTGGAACTGCTTTTGATTGAAAGCGGAGGCGACAACCTTTCAGCGACTTTCAACCCAGAGCTAGCGGATTTTACGATTTTTGTGATTGATGTGGCTGAGGGCGATAAAATCCCCAGAAAAGGCGGGCCAGGAATCACGCGCTCAGACTTGCTTGTCATCAATAAAATTGACTTAGCCCCCTATGTGGGAGCGGACTTGAAAGTCATGGAAAGGGATTCTAAAAAAATGCGCGGCGAAAAGCCCTTTATTTTTACGAATATCCGCGCTAAAGAAGGCCTAGATGATGTGATCGCTTGGATCAAGCGCAACGCTTTATTGGAAGATTGATGAACACTTACGCTCAAGAATCCAAACTCAGGCTAAAAACCAAAATAGGGGCTGATGGGCGGTGCGTGATTGAAGACAATTTCTTCACGCCCCCCTTTAAGCTCATGGCACCCTTTTACCCTAAAGACGATTTAGCTGAAATCATGCTTTTAGCGGTAAGCCCTGGCTTAATGAAAGGCGATGCGCAAGACATGCAATTAAACATCGGTCAAAATTGCAAACTAAGGATCACTTCGCAATCCTTTGAAAAAATCCATAACACTGAAGACGGGTTTGCCAGCAGAGACATGCATATCGTTGTGGGGGAAAACGCCTTTTTAGACTTTGCGCCTTTCCCGTTAATCCCCTTTGAAAACGCGCATTTTAAGGGCAATACCACGATTTCTTTACGCTCTAGCTCTCAATTGCTTTATAGTGAAATCATTGTCGCTGGGCGAGTGGCTCGTAATGAGTTGTTCCAATTCAACCGCTTGCACACTAAAATCTCTATTTTACAAGATGAGAAACCTATCTATTATGATAACACGATTTTAGATCCCAAAACCACCGACATGACAAACATGTGCATGTTTGATGGCTACACACATTATTTGAATCTGGTGCTTGTCAATTGCCCCATAGAGCTGTCTGGCGTGCGAGGATTGATTGAAGAGAGCGAAGGAGTGGATGGAGCCGTGAGCGAGATTGCTAGTTCTCATTTATGCCTGAAAGCTTTAGCGAAAGGCTCAGAACCCTTGTTGCATTTAAGAGAAAAAATCGCTCGCTTCATCACGCAAACCACCACGCAAAAGGTTTGAAAGTGCTTCAAAAAGATTAAATCCCTTTAGTCTTTTTAACCCCCCTTTTTTTAGCTCCCCCTTATAAGCTGAAAGGCCTGAACTCAGTAACGCTGTCTTTAGAAAGCTCTATGAAGAGTGCGTTGAGTTCGCTTGGTGAAGGTAAATTGCTTTTGAGAGCGTTTAAGTTTTCCCCATTGCACTTAAAGGCCAGGCATTGCTTGAAGTGGTGGTTTAACAATTCTCTTAACTTGTCAAAATGGTAATTAGTTTTAATTTGTTTGAAGTCGTGCACAAAGATGATGCAATACTGCTCGTTGTCTATGGCTTTTTCTAAAAACGATTTTAACTTTTCCACCCCTACTTTGTCGTGCCATTCTTTCGCTTCGTTGAGATTGTCTATCACAAGCACGCTATTAGGGCGGTTAGTAGCGGCATCTAAAGCGTTTAAAGCGTTTTCTATGGGCGTAATGCCGTATTCTTTTGGCGCGTCAAAAGACCTTATCAAGCGTTTTTCTTTATTGCAAAAAAACCAATTCTTTGTTCGCGCTCTTAATGTTTTGGAATAAGAGTTTCATTAAAGCGATGCGAGCGTTTAAATCTTGGCTCACCACCAACAAATGCGATTCGTTACTTTCAAACTCCACTATCAAGTCCTTTTGCTCATAATCCACTTTTTTGCCCAGATGCAAACGCATTTCATTAGCCTTAAGGGTGTTGGGCATTTTTAAAGGTGTCTCGCCATTATAGATTTTACGATCTATGGGCGCGAGATTTCTTTGGTTAAATTCAGCGTGTATTTTTGTGAGAAAAGATTTGAAATCATCAGGGGCTTTAGGGATACTCATTTTGGTGTGGTATTTTTGATGCCCTCCGTTGTTGTTGAAAATGCCTTCTGGCCTGACAAGCTCACAAGCCGCATCATCGCCCAAAACACTACTGCTGTCTTCTGCATCCATAGGCAAAGCGATGCGGTTAGCGATTTGAGCCTTAAAGCTTGGATTAATGTCAGTGCCGCGCATGGTTTGAGTGGCTAAAACTAAATACACCCCATAACTGCGGCCCTTTTTAAGCAGAGTGTTTAAATGCCCCTCCACCGCTTTAGTGGAGTTATCGCTAAAAAGCACCTGAAATTCATCAATCACTACGATCAGTCTGGGCATTTCGTCATGCTTTCGGTAATCGCTTAAATCTTTCACCTTAAACTGCTTGAACAGCTCGGCTCTTTTTTGCATTTCATCACAAAGCCATTTCAAGAAAGTGATGCCATAAGAGACTGAACTCGCCACGCTCACCAACCTCGCATGCTCTAAAGGGGTATCTGCTACATACGCGTTAAATTCCACCCCCTCTTTATAGTCTAACAAAAAGAGTTGGACTTCATCGGGATCGTAGTAGAAAGCTAGATTTTGGATCAGCACATGCAAGAAATTGGATTTCCCGCTCCCGCTGTGGTCGCAAATGAGCGTGTGGTTTTGTGCGTTACCGATTTCAAAACACACTTCCTTATGGTTAATATCCCACCCTACCGGCACAACCACTTCATACTGAGAGCTTTTAGTCCAAAATTTTTCGTCTTTTTGTAAGGCTTTCAACTCGCTTTTGACTACTTTCTTTTTCTCGTAATACGCTTTGATTTTATCGGCGAAATCTTGCATGTGCTGGGATTTAATACCTTGATCGTTGATCACTTCCACATTAAGGTATTTAAAGCGTTCAAAACTTGTCGTATCTTTAAAACACTCCGCATAATTTTTCAAATCTTCTGCGGATTGATTGTTTTTTTTCACTCTCCAAATTGACAAAGCTCAAAACCCCATTTTTAGAGCCAAAACGCATGATCTTTTCCAAATAATAAAGCGCGTCTTTACTCAAAGCATCCACCCCGCTTAAAAAAAGCGCTTTTAAAGGCAAGCGGTCTTCTTTTTCTTCATTATAATGCGCAAAATCTCTAAAACCGGCCAATTTTTCTTGCAAATTAACCTTTAAATATTCATACAAATGCTTTAGGGCTTCTTCTATTTCCTTGCTTTCGGTTAAAATCCTTTTCTGGTAAATAAAGTCGTTGTCTTTATCTAAAAGCCTTCTGGCCAGATTGAAAATACCCCCTAGACTCAGCGCATCAACCAAGATCACTTCTAATTGCACCAAGGGCACGCTGGAGAGTAAGCGCATGAGCATTTCTCTTAAAAACTGCCCGTCTTTTTCATGCTCTATATACAAGCTTTTAGGGGGGAAAGGATAAACTTTAGGCAATAAAAATTCCATGTTAGCGCCATTTTTGCCTTTAATTTCCAACAAACCACAGCTTAAAAATTGAGGGTAAGTGGTCGTTTCATTGAATTGTGGCGTGTCTGTGAATTGCGCTTGAATTTGCCTGATACTCTTTTGATAGTCCTCTATCTTTAAAGTTGACGGCTTGAGAAAGCTCTCTGGCTCTTTTTTAGCAACAACCTTATCTAAGGCATCGTCCAGTTCTTTTAATAAATTACCCGCATCAATCATCTTTATCCTTAAGATATTCATCATAGCGCCTCTTGGCTTCTCTTTCATGCTCTTTGGCTTCACGCATAAGCCTATCGATCTCGCTTTGTGAGTGGCGATCTTGCATATCAACTTGCTTCTCCAAACGCTTGGCTTCTTCAATTTGATCGTTGATTTTTCTTCTTTGGTATTGAGTGTCTTGCTCTAAATTTTCTAAATCATGCGCGATTTTTAGCATCTCCTCTAGCGCCTCACTTTTAAGTTTCTGCCCCAAATCATCTTGCATGGCGTTTTCTACGAAATAGTCGCAAATCCTTCTTAACTCATTGGTGCAACCCTCCAAAAAAACTTTATGAGAAAACATTTTAACCCCTTGATTCCAGTTTTTTTAAAAACATTTTAAGATTTAATAGCGCTTTTTTTGAGCCATCATCAGTGTCTAAAAACAGCACCACATCAGTGGTGGTATTCCAAAGATAATACCCCCCATACCCGTCATTAGCAAAAACGATTTCTTCAGGCTCTAACCATTCTTTTAAGCTCTGCATGAAATCAATGAACAAGCTCTCTAAATTGAAATTCAAAACATGTTTGAACGTGTAGGATTCATTGCCCACCATGAAATAACGCAATTGGCTAAAACCATAGTTTGATCGTTTGATAAAGTCCTTAAATTCATCGCTCAAGCCTATTTTCAACCGCTCTTCTAACCCGTTCAACGCATTCTCATTGAGCGGCTCTACAAATTCCCAATTCAATTCTGTTTCTGTAGAAATTCTGTCCATAGTGAATATCCTTTCGTGTGTTTCACGCCCAACAATAACTCTTCTCTCACCAACGCCACATTCCCTAAAACATTCGCGTCAAAATGCCATAAATAGCCCCTAGGGATGAATCCTTTTGCGATCTGTTCCAAATCTTTCGCATCAAAGCCCAAATCGTTGTCTTTAAGCGCGGCTTGTAAAGCCTTTAGGGCATGATGAGCGCATGCGGTTTTATTTAAATCTTCTAAAGGCGCAATGGCGCTAAAAACGCTATCAAATTCCGCCAAACGCCACTCATTAAAGCGGACTTCTTCCGGATAGGGGTTTTTTTCATCTACAATAAAGCCCTCTTTACGGCTTTCTAAAAACTCCCTATACTCCAACGCTTTTTGCGTATAATTTTCATTGCGTTCTAAAATGGGATCGATTTTTTGGCTCAAATTTTCTGTAGCGCGCTCCAACTCTGTTTCTAAATTATCAAAGGCTTCATTGATAGCGTTTGAATCGTTAGGGGATTCTTTGATCTTTTCTGCAAAATCTTCTAAAGCTTTCTTACAATTTTTAACGCAATGTTTTTTGGCTAGAGTCAAGCTTTCGTTATAAGAAGGCACGCCTAAAACGCTTGGCATCAAATCCTCTAAACTCTTTTCCAATTCTTGTTCTTTAGAGATTGCCATGCGATCCAATTCATCGTTAGGGTTTTCATCATAAGAAGATGCGCCCATCCAATCCTCTAAATTTTTTTCAAATTCTCGCTCTTTAGAGGCTTTAGCGCGATCCCTATGAGAAAAAGCGTTGATCCTGTCTTTCCAATCAGCGTATAAAGAAGCGCTAAAATCTTCTCTCAAATCTTTCAATCGTTCATTAAAAACGCTTTTTTTAGGGTTATAAGAGATAGCAGGCCGTTCAAAATCGTATTCCATTAAAACGCCTGGGGTTGGAAAGTTGTATTCGTTATCTATCGCTTCGCTCGCTTGTTTCAAACGCCTGATAAATTCCTGGTGCTTATCGGTATAAAAATGCAACCTCTTTTTAACGCCCTCCCAAGCTTGATTCACAAGCTCCGCGCTCGCTTTGGCTTGAGTGGCGTAGATTTCAAGCATTCGTTCTAATAACCTCACATTGTGTTCCCATCTTTCTATATTGTCTTCCATAAGGTTTAAGCCCTTTTCACAAAGTTCAGCGCATAATTTAACAGGAGGGATAACCGACCCTACCGCATTACCAAAATCTCTCCCAAGCTCTCCAAGAAATCCCCAAAAACCACTCCGCTCCTTTCTAGCTTTTTTTAATTCTCCTATGGCTTTTTCCAATTGCATTTCAATTTTTCTGCGCTCCACTATGATTTTTAGCGCGTAACTATCAAGGTCTTTGATAAAACCACCACACCTTTTTTCTTGCAGGGATTCTTTAAAATCCCTGCATCCTCCAACAACCTTTTTGACTTCTTCTGTGTCCGTTTTCCATTCAGCCATAAACCACCCCTTAATAATCTTGCTCTAAAACCCTAATCCTCTCTTTAAGCCATGCGATTTGCTCTTGCACGGCTCCATCAAATTCATTGAAAGTGCTTTTCAAATTATCTAGCACCTCGCTAAATTTGTCTCTTTTAGCGTCTCGCCATGATTCTAAATTATGAAAATGGCCGCTCAAGCTATTCACTTCCTCTCTTAGCAACTCTTTAAAGCGTTCTAAATGCCCTACAAATCCTCTGACCTCTTCGGTATCCATTTGCACTCTGCTCATCGGTTGTCCTTTCTTTTAAAAATTTTCTTCATTGGAATCAGGCTTTTTATCGCCGCTGATTCTAATGCTCCCACCCCCATAGCTAGGGGGTGTTGTGGGGCGAATCTCTAGCGTTTCGCCTCTTTCTCTTTTGTATTTTTCTTGTTGGCTTTGGTGGTATGTTTTCATGCTGTCTATCACGATTGGTTTATGGGTGCTCCCTAAATCAGCGTTGGTGAGCAATTTTTGAACGCCATTACCCAAGCTGTTAGAACGCTTGTCTTCTATTTTAAGAGACAAATTCAAGCCCTTAAAACCCTCCAAAGCCTCCACTAACGCTACCACAAGCTTTCTGTCCCAAATGGAATTTTTCAAATCTTTACACAAGGAAAAAACCTCGCTTGAAAACGGGTAATCATACAAAAACAAAAGGTCTAAATTTTCTAAAAATTCCAGATTACAACGCTCTTTAAAACTTCTCAAAAAGCCCTCTTTTAACGGCGCAAAGCCTTCAGTGATAGGGATTATCCCCTTGTCTTTGGTGCATTTAAACACCATAATACTTTTTTCAATCACAACAAACGCATACGCGTTCTTAGTCATCATAATTTTTCTGCCTCGCTTTCATAGATCAATTGGTCGTCTTTAAACAGCCCCACTTTAATGCTTTGGGAATCCACGCAACACACCTTCACATCCATTTCTTCATGCTCTTCTAGCGCTATGGAAATCATTTGCGTATCTTTAATGTTTAGAGTGTTGGTGTTGGCTAGGGCTTTGTCGCTGTAGCGTATCTCTAGCTCATCAAAACCTCCCCATTCCTCTTTAGTTTGGAAAATCTGGTATTCATTAGGCTTTAAAGAATCCCTATGGATTTTAGCGTGGAATTTCCCCTCTATCTCAATGCCTAGATCGTATTTAAACACAGGGTTGGAGCTTATAGAGGGCATTTCAATCCCATTAGGCTTGTCCCTGCTTTCTAAAAGCCCAAAAGCCACCCCGGTTTTGCAAGTGGGCTTCAAATAAGCGGGCGTGTTAGAAACGTCTTCTCCTGTAAGCTCTAAAATCTGTTTGTCTGATTTTTCTGTGCCTAGTGGCTCATAAATGATGAATTTAAAATCATTTTTAGAAGTCTTTTGCTGGTAATCTTTGAGCTGCTTTTCTTTGGCGTTTTCAAACGCTTGTTTGACCAGTGCTGAACGGCTCGCATTCCCGCCTAAGAAAATATGAAACGCCCGACATTGATCATCAATGTTTTCAGCCATCACTTTAGAAAATCCGGCAAAGAAGTTGGCAACGCCTTCATTGATCTTGTCTTTTAAGAGGTTTAAAAGCTCTTTGCAATCAACTTGGAGATTGCATTCTGTTTCTACCCCATTCCTATCAAACAGCATGGCTTTAAAATCCTTTTCAAAACTCTCTATCTCAAAGTTTTCATTTTCTTCTATCGCTTCTATACTATTGGCGTCTAAATTTTCTAAAAAAGGGCGCAATTCAGAAGCGATCGTTTGCAAATTCAAGCGCGCTTCTCTAGAGTTTTGCATAAACGATCCAAAGCGTTGCGTATCGATCCTGTCGTAGTTGGGCTTAGCGATGACAATGTCTTTTTCTTTCAGCTCTTGGAAATTTTTGGCATACGCTTCCCAAGCCAACAATTCCAATAAATTTTCACCGCCTAAATATTTATCCCCTCCACTGCTAAAATGCGTCATTTTGTAAGCGAACTTAGGATTAGCGCTTTTTTCCCATTTGCCAAAGTCAAAATCCGTCGTCCCGCCCCCAAAATCAAACACCCCGTAATAAACCGGCTTGTCTAACTTCTCTGATTTAAAAAACCCATAGCTTTTTAAAGCGCTAATGGCATACGCGCAAGGCTCGCTCGCTTTTAATTCCACTTTGAAAGTTTTAGCCGTTTTTTCATCGCCAAAAACATGCCGGGGTAAAGATTTTTTCAAGCCTCTTTCAAAACTCTCTCTGATTTTTTCAGCCTGATGCTTTTCATACTTGATGGGGTAGGATAAAAAGTATTTCAAAAACACGCCATTTTCCATGTTGTTGATGCAGCGTCCGATGCAGTAAGCGTAGATTTCTATGGGGTTAAACTCCGTGCAATTAGTAAAGCTTTCTAAAGGAAAATCCTCTATGAGATCCCTAAAATTCTGCTTTTCATCCGCTCCAGCCCATTGCTTCAATTGAGAAAAAAACCGATACAAATCATTCCCTTTAACGCCTGCAGCGTTCTTTTGGGCTTCATGTGCCACTTCTATATGGTTCTTTTCCGTGAAAGGGCGGTGATCTAAAGCGTTGTAATCTTTAAGAAACTTTTCTTTATTTCTGAACTCCACTATCGTGGGGTTTTCATACTTTTCCAAACTCTCTATATCTACATCCCCGCCAATAGAGAGCAAGCGGTATGTTCCTGTCTTATCCATATAGCTTGCGGTCGTGCTTTTAGTCCCAAAGTCAATAGCGACAACGCCATGCTTGTTTAAATCTTTCAAACTTGAACGGGCATAGAAATTCTCTTCTTTGCTAGGATTGTCAGGGTTTTTGGGCAAATTATCAAACCTAAAGGTTACGCTTTCTTTAGGCACGCTAGGCACCTCTAAATCCCAATGCCCTCCGTTTAAATCAAGCAATTGGCTTTGGCTATAGCTCTTAAGGCCTACCGCTTCGTTATCCCCCTTGAGCATTAACTCTTTAAATTTTTCAAAATCCACATCCACATCGCTAATAGAAACGATCTCTAAGATTTTTTCTATTTGCTCATTAGCGATCTTTTTAGCTTGCGCTAAATCCTCTAGGAATTTTTGATTTTCATCAGAAAGATACCTTAAAGAAGTCTCATTATTGGCAATCGCATGAAGCACCCGCAGCGCTTGTTTGAATTTGATTTTGTCTTCTTCTGACACTTCATCTTTGAAATTCGGCTCACTTTTTTCATTGAATTTGACTCCATCCTTTAAAGACCGATCGCACAATTTCTCTACTAAGGGGTGGCCAAGAGGCAGTTCTAAACTTTTTTCTTTTTACCATGATATTTCCTTTATTGTGGTTTTTGTGGTTTTGAGAGTTGCTCGTTCAAGCCATCAACTCTCTCTTTGAGGGCGATGTTCTCTTCTTCTAATTTTCTTTTTTGGCGTTTTAAATCCTGGTTTGCGCTCGCTAAACGCCTGTTGTGTAAGTCTAGGTCGCTTTTGGCTTCCATACCCTCTAAACTCCTTAAGCACGCGATTTCTCGCTCCAGCTCGGTTTTTTCTGTGGCTATTTTTTCTTTAGCTTGCGCTAATTGAGCGTTAGAGTTTTCCAAATTTTTTTGAGCACTTTCTAATTGTTTGAGCTTGTCGGTTAGGCGTTGGTTGTCTTTCTCTAAATTGGCGCATCGTTTTTCTAAAAACCCATGCTCATCTTGTAATTTCGCTCGCTCTTGTTCGAGACTATCCTGCTCTTTATTGAGCGCGACAACTTGGTGGTTGAGCTTGTCGTTTTCGGTTTTCAGATCGGTGTTTGCTTTAGTTAGATTTTCTTTTTCTTTTGATAACTCGGCTTTTTCATTTTTTAAAACTTGCTGAGATTGTTCTAACTCTTTCACTTGCTTTTGTGATGCATTAAGCTGATTGTTTAGATTTTCTTTTTCTCTAGCTAGATCATTTCTTTCTCTATATAGTTCGGTGTTTGCTTTAGTTAGCTTGTCTTTTGTTATGAATAACTTGTCGTTTTTTTGCCGTAATTGATTGTTAGCGTCTTTTAATCCGCTAGTTTCTGCAGCTAAGTATTCTTTTTCTGCGAATAACTTGTCATTTCTGTTTTCTAGCTCGGTGTTTTCATTTTCTAACCCACTGATGCGAGCTTCTAATTCTTCTCTGATTTGAGAGAAGCCAAACCATTTTTCAATGAGCCTTCCCATTTATGATCCCATATCCACGATAGTGTAATACACTTTATCATTGTGCTTATAGCCTCTTAAGACCACTCTTTGCATCTTTTGAGAAGTGTTTTGCTCTGGGTATAGCGTTTTGCATGAATGATCATAAGTGCTTGGCTCTTTCAAACGCTCAAATTTACTATCCTTAATGTATTCAAAAAGCAAATCAAACAATTCAGCTAATTTTTCGCCTTTATCGCTCCTCTTATCGCTTAATTCTTGGCTCGCTTTGTTATAAAGGCTTTCTAAATAGTATTTGCTATCGCTAAGAACAGATGCGATCAAATCCATTGCACTATGAGTTGTTGCTACAAAATTAAAATTCAAGCGATCTTTGACTTCCAAAAAGACTTCATAGAGTTTTTCTAATTTTTGGTATGGGGCGTGCCTTCGCTCTAGCTCGTTTAGTTTTTGGCTCGTTTGTTCGGCTTGGCTTTTTGCTGTTGATAGATCTGTATTGAGTCTTTCTTTTTCTGCGGCTAGATTTTTATTTTCTCTTTCTAGCCTTTCTTTTCTGTGGCTAACCCAGTAATCTTGTTATTTAATTCTGTTTTTTCTGTGGTTAGCCTTTGATTTTTTTCAGTCAGATCTGTTTTTTCATTTTTTAACTTGGTGTTTTCGTTGGTCAGATCGGCTTTTTCATTTTTTAAAACTTGCTGAGATTGTTCTAACTCTTTCACTCGCTTTTGTAATTCGGCGTTTTTGTTAGTCAGATCTGTTTTGTCTTTAGTTAGATTTTCTTTATCTGTGGATAACCCAGTAATCTTGTTATTTAATTCTGTTTTTTCTGTGGTTAGCCTCTGATTTTTTTCAGTCAGTTCTGTTTTATCTTTAGTTAGATTGTCTTTTTCTCTTAACAATTCGGCTTTTTCATTTTGTAAAACTTGCTGAGATTGTTCTAACGCTTTCACTTGCTTTTGTAATTCAGCTTTGTCTTTGGTTAGATTTTCTTTGTCTTTAGTTAGATTGTCTTTATCTGTTGTTAGAGCGGTGTTTTGGCTAGCTAGCTTATCTTTTTCTCTATTTAATTCAGTGTTTTCTTCTTTTAGTTTGATGTTTTCTTCTTGGACTTTTTTAAGTGCTTCCTCTCTTCCCTGAGTGTCTTTTGAGTTTTCTTGGGTGTCGTTAGAAGATTTTCCAAGTGAAAAGAAAGAGCCTATAAGATGAGAGATTTTTCTAAGGGGTTCAAAGTCTTCTAATTTAAGATCTTCTAATTTTTTTACGCGATCTGTAAGATCTTTAACAGATTTTGAAAGCTCTTCATTATTATTGGGGGGGGGGGTGGAAGCAGTCGTTCTTAAAATATTCGTATTCTCTACAATATGAGTGCCACTCATAAGAATATCTCCTTTTATATTATATCAGTGTTAAAAAGATTGTTATTGTAATTTGAGAAAACTTAAAATGAGCTTTATTTCCCCCCCCTTTTTCGCCCTCTCTAACAAACCCCTAGAATGTAGAATCCCAATGGTTTAAATTAGAAGAATAAGGGTCAAAAAAGCCCTTAGGCGTGTATTGTGCTTCTTTTTTTGTAGAAGCGTCTTTTAGAGAATGGTCTTTAGGAAGACAAGCAAAACGCTGAGCATCAAAGCTAGAGCAACCGCTCAATAACAACGCGCCGAGTGTGCCAACCATAATGCCATTTTTAATTGTTTTCATTTTATATCCTTTGTTTTGTAAAATTCTTTGTAAATCCGTTTAATTTAAAATCGTTTAATTGAATAAGCTAAACTTTAAATTACACGATGCGAATGTTATAATTTATTTTTAAACGAAAAGTAAATGAAGCTAAAAACAATACAAATTATCACTCAAATTCTTATCATTGTGTAAAAATGCGTGATAAACTCAAACAGGTTTGAATGAGAATTAATTACCGCTAGAACAAAATTTAAAATTAAAAAACATTACCAACCCACAAGACTTAAAGCCACCCGCTTAAAACATGCTACAATCAATCCAAATTCTTAAATAAAAGGTAAGCTCATGCAAAAAATCATTGACGATTCATTAGAATTAGCTAAAAAACTGCAAGATAGTATCAGTAGTCATTTGAGCGAGCAAGAAAAAGCGTTCCACTTTAAAATGCAAAAGCTTTTAAACAACCCTGAAAACAAAGTCATGCTCATAGAGCTTATGGATCGGAGTTTTAGATGCTTGGACAATAAAGCCCGCTTTGAAATGATTGAGCATGTTTTAGACAAATACAAAAGCCGTGAGATTTTTTCTTCGTTTGAAAAATTGCTTTTAATGGGGTTTTTGAGCTTTGGGAAAATGCTCCCTGATATGAGCGTGCCTTTCTTTGTCAATAAAATCAGAAGCGACACAAAAGCGATGGTCTTGGATCAAGAAGAGGGCCAATTGAAAGAGAGGATTTTAAAAAGGAAAAATGAAAAAATCATTTTGAACGTGAATTTTATTGGCGAGGAAGTTTTAGGCGAAGAAGAAGCGTCTGCGCGTTTTGAAAAATACTCCCAAGCCCTAAAATCCAACTACATCCAATACATTTCCATTAAAATCACGACGATTTTTTCTCAAATCAATATCCTTGATTTTGAATACTCTAAAAAAGAGATTGTCAAACGATTAGACGCTCTTTACGCTTTAGCTTTAGAAGAAGAAAAAAAGCAAGGCATGCCTAAATTCATCAACTTGGATATGGAAGAATTTAGGGATTTAGAGCTAACAGTAGAGTCGTTTATGGAATCTATCGCTAAATTTGATTTGAACGCCGGTATTGTGTTGCAAGCTTATATCCCTGATTCTTATGAATATTTGAAAAAACTGCACGCTTTTTCTAAAGAAAGGGTTTTAAAAGGGTTGAAGCCCATTAAAATCCGCTTTGTTAAGGGAGCGAACATGGAGAGCGAAGAGACTATCGCTTCTATGAAAGACTGGGCGTTACCCACATTTTCTAGTAAGCAAGACACCGATTCTAATTACAATAAAATGCTGGATTTTGTTTTAGAGGGCGATAATTATAAATACATTCATATTGGCGCAGCAAGCCATAATATTTTTGAAATCGCTTATGTCTATACGCGCATCCATACCCTTAATGACCCTATTGTGTTGGAGCATTTTAGCTTTGAAATGCTAGAGGGCATGAGCTTGCAAGCGAGCCAGGAATTAAAAGAAATGCACAAGCTCATTCTTTATGCGCCGGTGTGCGATGAAGCGCATTTCAACAATGCGATCGCTTACTTGGTGAGGAGGTTAGATGAAAACACCTCAAGCGATAATTTCATGAAAGCTTTCTTCAATCTCAAAGTAGGCACGAGCGAATGGAAAGACCAAGAGCAACGCTTTTTAAACAGCCTTAAAGGAATCGCCACTTTAGACAATGCCACCCACAGGACTCAAGACAGAAACGCCAAACAAACCGGGCATACCACCTACCCAAACCACTCCTTTAAAAACGAAAGCGATACCGATTTTATTTTAAAAGCCAACCGAGAGTGGGCTAAAAAAGTGCGCGAGAAAATGCATAACGCTCCTATTTTAGAGCTTTACCCAGAAATAGATGGGAGGTTTGAAGATCCTAATCTAACCCCTTTAGAAGTCTTTGATAAAATCCATCATAAAAAAATCGCCAGCGTGCATTTAGCGGATAAGGAAGCGATTTTAAAAGCCCTAGAAGTGGCTAAAAGCGATAAGAGTCATTTCAGTCAAAAAAGCTTCACAGAAATCCATGCTTTATTGAGTCAAACCGCTCAGCTTTTTAGAGAAAGAAGAGGCGATTTAGTAGGGATTTCGGCTTTAGAAGTGGGTAAGACTTTTGCTGAAACGGACGCTGAAGTGAGCGAAGCCATTGACTTTTTAGAGTTTTACCCCTACAGCTTAAGGGTGTTACAAGAGCAAAATGAAAAAACGAAATTCACTCCCAAAGGCGTGGGTGTGGTTATTGCCCCATGGAATTTCCCTGTGGGTATTTCTGTAGGCACTATCGCTGCCCCTCTAGCCGCTGGCAATCGGGTGATTTACAAGCCCTCAAGTTTGTCTAGCGTAACCGGTTATAAACTTTGTGAGTGTTTTTGGGATGCGGGCGTGCCTAGAGATGCGCTCATTTACTTGCCCTCTAAAGGGAGCGATATTAGCGAACACCTTTTAAAAGATGAAAGCATTAGGTTTGCCATTTTAACCGGGGGCGAAGACACCGCTTATAAAATGCTAGAAGCTAACCCCACTCTAGCCTTGAGCGCTGAAACGGGCGGTAAAAACGCCACCATTGTGAGCAAAATGGCAGACAGAGATCAAGCGATTAAAAATGTTATCCATTCAGCTTTTAGCAATTCAGGGCAAAAATGCTCCGCTACTTCGCTTCTAGTGTTAGAAAAAGAAGTCTATGAAGATGAGAATTTCAAAAAGACTCTAATAGATGCAACTCTAAGCCTTAGCGTGGGCGATCCTTTTGATTTCAAAAACAAAATCGGCACTCTAGCGGACAAGCCTAATGAAAAGGTCATCAAAGCCATAGATGAATTGAAAAGCTATGAAAATTACGAAATCCCGGTAAGCTTTGTTGATGATAACCCCTATTTGATGAAGCCAAGCATCAAATACGGCACTAAAAAAGGCGATTTCACGCACCAAACTGAGCTTTTTACGCCCATTTTATCCGTGATGAAGGCACAAGATTTAGACGAAGCGATAGAAATAGCCAATTCTACCGGTTACGGGCTGACTAGCGCGTTAGAGTCTTTGGACGAAAGGGAGTGGGAATATTATTTAGAACGCATTGAAGCCGGTAATATCTATATCAACAAACCCACCACAGGAGCGATCGTTTTGCGCCAACCTTTTGGTGGGGTTAAAAAATCCGCTGTAGGGTTTGGGAGGAAGGTAGGCATTTTTAACTATATCACGCAATTTGTGAATATCCATCAAGAAGAAGAGGACGAACACGCCCTAAAAAACCCCTTAAGCGAAGCTTTAGAGGGCTTGACTCAAAAAGGCTATGACGAACACACGCATGAGTTGAAGCGCGCGATTTTTATGGCAAAGAGCTACGCTTATCATTACAAGCATGAATTCAGCCAAGCTAAAGACTATGTCAAAATCAGAGGCGAAGACAACCTTTTTTCCTACATTAAAGTTAAAAGCGTGGGCTATCGCATCACCGAAAAGGACACCTTAAGCGACATGTTGGGCGTGGCTTTAGCATGCTTAATTTCTCAGATCCCTTTAACGCTCAGCATAGAAAACGAACGAACGAACAAAGATTTAACATTTTTCTTAGAATGCTTAAAAGCGCTCCGAGCAAACGCCCCTATTGTTTATGAAAGCTTGCAAAAATTCAGCGAAAAATTGCATGCTTTCAATCGTGTCCGTTATCTCAAAAGCGATTTGGATTTATTGCACGAACAAGCGAGTGCTTTAGGGATGGTTTTAGCCACGGCTAAACCCTGCTTGAACGGGCGTTTTGAATTGCTGTATTACCACTTAGAGCGATCGGTTAGCATTTCGTATCATCGTTACGGGAATTTAGGCTCAAGGGTTTTAAGGCAACCCACTTGTCGCAATTCATGCTGTGCTGAAAAATAAATATTGTATTAAATAAGGAGATCAAAATGGGACATGTTGTTTTAAGCACCCCTATTGTTACGATGTTTGTCGTTTATTCGCTGTTAATGCTCTATATTGGTTTTTATTTTTACAAACAAAATGAAACGACTGAAGATTATTTCTTAGGCGATCGTTCTATGGGGCCTGTGATTAGCGCTTTGAGCGCGGGAGCGAGTGACATGAGCGGGTGGCTTTTAATGGGATTACCTGGAGCTTTATATGTGGGGGGCTTATCAATTCACACATCGCCATAGGCTTGAGTTTGGGAGCGCTTATTAACTGGGTTTTTGTGGCTAAGCGCTTACGCATTTATACGAGCGTGATCGCTAATTCTATTACCATTTCAGATTATTTTGAAACGCGCTTTAGCGATGATAAACACATCTTGCGCTTGATTTCAGCTTTTGTGATTTTAATCTTTTTTATTTTTTACATTTCTTCAGGGCTAGTGAGTGGGGCTAAACTCTTTGAAGCGACCTTTGGCATTCAATACAACTACGCTTTAAGCATTGGCACGCTAATCATTGTTTCTTACACCTTTTTAGGGGGGTATAAGGCGGTGTGCTGGACGGATTTGATTCAAGGGCTTTTGATGATGAGCGCTTTAATCGTGGTGCCGATCGTTATGATAATCCATCTTGGAGGGATTGGAGAGGGGATTAAAATCATTAGAGAGATCAAGCCTGAAAACCTTTCTTTCTTGCAAGGCTCTAGCGTAGTCGCCATTATTTCAAGCCTTGCTTGGGGGTTAGGCTATTTTGGGCAGCCCCATATTTTAGTGCGTTTCATGTCTATCCGCTCCATTAGAGATGTGCCTAAAGCGACCACTATTGGGATTTCTTGGATGGTTATTTCTTTGATTGGGGCATGCGTTATGGGGCTTTTAGGCGTTGCGTATGTGCATAAATTTGATTTGAGTTTAGAAGACCCTGAAAAGATTTTCATTGTGATGAGTCAATTGCTCTTTAACCCTTGGATCACAGGCATTTTATTGAGCGCGATTTTAGCGGCGGTGATGAGCACGGCCAGTTCACAATTGCTTGTAAGCTCTTCTACCATTGCTGAAGATTTCTATGCGACGATTTTTAATAAAGATGCCCCGCAAAAACTAGTGATGGTTATTTCTAGGCTTTCGGTTTTAGGGGTGGCTTGCATCGCTTTTTTCATTTCAACGGATAGAAACGCCAGCATCCTCAGCATCGTGAGTTACGCATGGGCTGGCTTTGGCGCGAGTTTTGGCTCTGTGATTTTGTTCTCGCTTTTTTGGTCAAGAATGACGCGCATTGGCGCGATTGCTGGCATGCTCTCTGGGGCTAGCACGGTGATTTTATACGATAAATTTGGCAAAAGCTTTTTGGATATTTATGAAATCGTTCCGGGCTTTATTGTGGCGAGCGTAGCTATTGTGGTGTTTAGTTTGTTTTCTAGCGTGCGAGCAGGCACTAAAGAGGCCTTTGAAACCATGCTTAAAGAAATTGAGAGCTTGAGGCATTAAAACGCTTCAAATGAGTTTGGTTTAATCCTTAAATCCCCCTATGCTCTTTAATCAAACCTTAACCTATATTTCTTTATTTTCTGGGGCAGGAGTGGGGTGCTATGGGCTTTTAGAAGAGGGGTTTGAATGCGTTGCTACCAATGAAATTTTAGAAAAACGCTTGAATATCCAAAGGATCAATCGCAAATGCAAACTAGATGAAAGCTACATTAGTGGGGACATTAAAAAACCAGAAACAAAAGAAAAAATTTTAAAACAAATTGGATTTTATTCTAAAAAATTTGGTAATGATAGGGTTGATTTAGTGGTAGCAACCCCACCTTGTCAAGGCATGAGCGTGGCCAATCATAAAAAGAAAAACGATGAAATCAAACGGAATTCTTTGGTGGTTGAGAGCATTGATTTGATCAAGCAAATCAAACCCAGATTTTTTATTTTAGAAAATGTCCCTAGTTTTTATAAAACAGGTTGTATAGACAAAAATGACAATTTACTAGAAATAGGATCTATGATAGAGCAAAATTTGAGTGGTGAATATATGCTCTATGATGAGGTGATCAATTTTAAAAATTTTGGAGCTAATTCAAGCCGAACAAGAACTTTAGTGATAGGGGTTTGTAAAGAGTTTAAAGATTTTACAAGCGCGTTAGAATTTTTCCCTGATTTCAAACAAGAAAAAACCTTAAAAGAAGTGATAGGCTCGTTAAAACCACTTACTTGGGGCGAGTATGATAGCGCAGATTTTTATCATAGTTTTAGAACTTATCCAAAGCATATGCAAGAATGGATTAAGGATTTAAAAGAAGGACAAAGCGCGTTTGAGAATACAGAATTAAACAAAAAGCCTCATAGAATTGTTGGCAGTAAGATTGTCTTAAATGTTTCTAAAAATGGCGATAAATATAAAAGGCAAAAATATCATAGCGTTGCCCAAACATTAGAAATCAACATGATCATTGGCGGGCCTCCATGTCAAGGCTTTTCTAATAAAGGGAAAAATTTAGGGCTGAAAGACCCTAGGAATTTTTTATTCTTAGAATATATAAAAATAATATCTTCACCAAAACCAAAAACTCCTAACAAAACCCTAAATAGCGTTACTATCAAGTCCGCTTTAATCTTTGTTTGTGGCACAGTTACAACGAATTTTAAAAATAACTGCCAAATAATAACTATTTTTTTCACAACTTGTCAAGTGATTTAAAAAAAAACAAAACACCCCTAAATCACTACAAATAGCGTTACTATGAGGTTAATTAATATTAGATTAGATAGCAAAAAAAGAACACTACTGCTAAAATTTTTTCACAAAAAATAAAAATATCCTAGCTATATTAAACAACAAATAAGCGCAAGAAAAAAATAAAACCTCAAAAACATTTTCTTTTTAATGCCGCTTTAAATAAAATAAATAGACTTTATAATACAAAGTGAAAAGTTTTAAAAATTTTCTCTATATTCTAAAAAAAGAGCGGGTCGGTGAATTACCCAACCGCTAAAGCTAGGGGGGATTTTACGGCATTTGGTGGCAACGCTTAAAACCTTGTGCTATAAGTGCATTCACATAGCGTTTTACACACACAAGCTAATCTACATTATCATCAGCGTTCGCTAGTGCTATAAGTTCGGATATATTCATTTGCCTATAGTCGCTATTCTCCTTGCATTCTATCGCTTGGATTTGCTCTTTTCCAAACAATGAAACCCCAGCGTCAATGAATAGTTTTGAAACTTTTTCAGCCGCTACAATAATGTTCACATTGTCTTTCACTTTATCGCCTGCTCTTTTTATCATCTTGATCAGCTCACCTCTTGCTACAATGGCACAAAATAAAATCTGTTTTTTAATGTAGGCGGTGTTCATCGCTTTCAAAATCAATTCGTCGCTACTGGTTTCAGCTATCGCTTCCACTACCACTGGGTCAAGGTCTAAGTTTTCTAAACTTTGTTTTAAAACTTCTTTTACTTCTTCTTTTTTAGTGTCTAAAAATAAACCCATTTTGTCCGTTGTCAGCTTGTCTTCTAAAACTGCGGCGGCTTCGTTAATGATCTTTTTCTTTTCCCATTTGTCCCGTATCTTAAACTTTCTTATTAAATTGACGCTCACGCCATACTTTCTACTTAATGCGTTGATGCTCATCCCATGCGTTTCATACATGGCCCGTATCTCTTTTAAAATAACCTTATTTTCCCACTCCCCATCCATCACCCATAACGATAAGGTCCTGTTACTAATGCCGAATTTTGAAGCGATCTTTTGTTTAGATTCTAAGCTCCTTTCATAGTATCTTTTCACTTTAAGTTTAAAGTCGTTTGGGTAAGCTTTATTTACTTTTTTATTTTCTATCATCTTATTCAGGTTCGCTGTAGGGATTGATTTGTTGGTATTCTTTTAATTTAATTTTGCCTTGATTCTTTTGAATGTGTTCAAGGCGTTTTTTATGCTTCAATAGCTCTAAAATCACGCTTTCAGGCACTTTGCCTCCTAAACTCTCTAAATTATTTATGTCTTGTTCTAAAATTTGAATCAGTCGTCCTTGATTTTCTCCTAATCTTGCGGTGTTCTCTTCTTTGCTTCTAAAACCAAACTTCGTCATCTCTTGCGCGTCTTTGATTTTTTGATTAGTGAGCTGTCCGCCAATCTGCCTCGCCGTAGAGTAAGAGTAATTTTTTAAGGCGTTCACGGTCTCTGCTTCATCGCTATTTAAGCCGTAAAATCCGTTAGTTTTTTCATTAGCAAACCTTTTAAGCGCGCTAAAAATCCCGCTGTTATCTTGCGCTTTTTCTATCAGCCTGTCGCCCAAATTTAAAGCCTTAATACCATCGTAAATTTTACTTGTTGCGCTCGTTAAATTCTTCACTCTTGTTTGATTTTCGCTTGTTATATTCAAATTCCCGTTTAAATTCACATTCAAATCCAAACCTAAAAACTTTTTAGCCATGTAGTAGTCAAAAGCCGTGATGCTTCTATTTTTGATCTTGTTATCCAAATAAGCGATCCCGGTAGATAGATAAGACGGCTCAGCTTCTAAATCCTTAACGCTTTCTTTAGCTAAAGCTTGATGATTAACTAAAGCTTGACTATTAGCTAGATTTTCATTATTTGCTACTGCTTCGCTTTTTTCTTCTTGCTTTAGCGGTTTATAAAGGCTGTTTAATTGCTCTTCAAAAATTTCGCTTTCGGTTTTTTCGTTGGCCATTCTTTTGTCCTTTCTTTTAGATTATTTTGAAAATGTTTTTTTTAAACGCTTCTTTGTCTAGCTTGCCTTCTGCTATGAGTTCTTTACGCTTCAAATTATAAGCGATCTCATTTTCTATTTTCATCTTATTGTTTAAATTTTCGGCTTCCAACATTAAAGCGTTTTGCATTAATTGCACCTTTTGGCTTTCTAGCGTTACCTGCAAATAGCATAACGCTTTTAATTCTGCTATTTTTAACGCTTTAAGTTTCTCAGCTTCGTTTAAAAAGTTATCGACGCTTTCTTTAATATATTTTTTTAAAAATTCGCTTTCAAGCTCTTTTAAAAACATTTCTTTTAAATTTTCATTAATCACGCTATAAAAGGCTTTCGGTTGTGATGCTAAAAAACTAAAATCTAAATTCTTAATCACGCTTTCCGTGATAGCGTTCAATTGGCTTTTTAAAATCCCTAAAATCTTGCCCGTTAATGCGTTTGTGGTTTCGTTTGTGGTTTCGCTCACAATTTCTTTTTTAGCTTCTTGTAGTTTGCTTTGTAACTCTCTATCGCTTAAAAGGTTATTTAATTCGCTTTTAATCTCGCTTTTTAGTTTTTGCTTCACAGCGTTAGTAATCGCTTGCTTGTCAAATTGGCTTAAAAGTTCGTTTCTAACTTCTGCGATTAGCGTTTGATTATCCACAAGTTCCTTAACTTTTTTTTTACGATTAAAGGCATCTCTACTAATTTGCCGTTTAAGTAGCCTTGAAATTCGTTTTTTAAGCTTTCTAAATTCTCGTTAGCTTTAGTATTGACTAACTCGCTTAATTCATTCCTTGCTAAGTTTAACACTTCATTATTTTTTTGTTTAAGCGTTTCGATTTCGTTAATGAGTTCTTGTATCTTATTGTAGAGTTTCATTATCCACTCCTTGCTATCTTTAACAAACATTTTACAAAATAGCGTTAATTATTTTAAGGGTTATGTTTTTTAAAGGTGTTAATTAAAGATTCATAGCCTTGTATCTTGGCTTCGCATGTGTTGTCTTTTAAGATGATTTTGTGGTATTTGTCTTTGATTTTGGTTGCTTCTAAAAGCTTGTTAGTCTTGTATTGTTGGCTTTCTAATTCCATTTTTTGGATAACTTCGTTCTGTTTGATCAGATGCGCTTGATTGGTGTTTAGCCTTTCGTTCGCTAACGCTAATTTAGTTTTTAGATTAGCGCTCAAACCTAACAAAAAAACGATGATAAGATAAGGCATAACGCCTTTAAAAACCCTAAAAATCAGACCGTAAGGCATTAGCTAAAATTTAAACATAGGTTTAGAGTAAATCGCTTTAAATTCCTCTTTAGTGATGGTTTTAGGCTTTGGCGTTCCTTGCGTGTTTAATGCGGTTTTTGCGCTTGGTGTGGTTGGCGTTGGTGTTTTCATAGCGTTATTATTATCCACGCTTACGCTCGATTTAGCGCTTGGTATGGCTTTCTTTAGCCAGTCTTGCTGTTTTTGATTTAGTTCATTTTCAAGTTCTAAGGCTTTCGCTCTGATATCGTTTAGTCGTTTGTCTTGCCTGTGCTTTTCTTCGTTCATGGCTTGCTGTCTTTTAGCAAAATCCATGCTTTGTTCGGCTTGTCTTTTTTGCAAGTCAAACGCTTCGGCTTGTTTCTTATTATTTTCTAAATCTCGCATTCTTTGATACTTCAACGCTTCCTCTCTTATCTTAGCGTTATCAAAAAGGCTTCCTGCGTTCGCGATCATGTTTGCGAAATTGCCCATGCTTTCATTAAGCAACAAATTAGCGTATCGTTGGTTATTCAACGCTTGATTAAAACTATCAAGCCCGCCTCTGCCCGCTGTGATGCTTTCAAAATAAGTCATTAGCTCGTCCTTTCTTTGAGTTTGTTAGCGATCACGCTTATGGTGATGTTTTTAGCTAAATTTATTTTAGCGTTATTCGCTTTAAAGGTGATCGTGTGTTTTCCTACCTTATCGCTCCTAAACAAAAACACGCTACCGCTCGCTAATAGTTCGTTAGCTTCATTGTAAAAGCCTTCGGTTGCGTTAGACAAAGTGCTAAACCCCCATAACCTCGTCGGCGCATCTTTCAAAACTTCTAACTTATCGCTAAAAACCTGTATAGAATTAACTTCGCTTTGTTCGTTCAACTTCTCTAATTCCTTACTCAATCCGTTTAATATTGTTTTAAGTTCGTTTGTTTGTTCTTTTGCTGTTTTCACGCTCGTAATCTTATTGCCATTCAAATTGATCTGATCGTATTCACTGCCAATTTCCGCGATAATCTTAAACGCTGTTTCAAAATTATTGGGTGTGATCCCATTAGCGGCGTTGGCCTGCACTTGCAATAAGCTTACAAATGCGTTCGCTCGGTTAATCATAGCGTTATCTTTTAGGCTTTTTAGCATCGCTTGGCATTGGATGAGTTTGTTTAAGGTTTCGGCTTTGGCGTTTTGTAAATTCGCTTGCATACCTAAAAAATCCATCTGCATTTTAGCTCTCACTTGCTCGCTTTGTAAGCCTTGCGCTTCTTCATTTAAAGCTAACTGCTCGCTTTGTAAGGCTGCTTGCATGCTCGTCGTGTTCAAATCTTTGTTACTGAAATTTTGCTTTTGTAAGGCTTCTTTAAATAAAACAAAATTTCGTATAAATCGTGTTGTATCCATTTTTAAGTCTTATCAATAATTTTAAATAAAAAGTTATTAACGCCCTTGTCTTTGACTAAATCAAAAAACTTTTTTACCGCTTCGTTGCTTTTATAAATCATCTCTTCATCGTGTTGCATCCCTAACAAAACACACCCTAAAGTATCATGCGCGCTGTTTCCTACATGAATTAAAATTTTTCGGTTTGTGAAATCCTTATTATTGGGATCTACAAGTTGCAACACTTCATGGCGTTTATTATCGCATTTTTTATTTTGGTATTCTTTAGGCACCGTGCAACTCGTATCACTCCATGCTAGTTCGTAATCTCTCGCTACGATCGGTTTATCTAAGTTCGGCGTATCCGTTGGCTCTCCGCTGTTTTCTAAAGAAAAGCAACTAAATAGAGCATCTTTTTTTTCATAGTGTTTTAGGATCGCTTTATCGCTTGCTCCTTGATCGTGCGTGCTTTCAAACACTCTAAAACTCCCTAACATGCCGCTTTCTTTCTTGTCTTTCCTTACAAGTGGCTTTAAATCGTGTTTTCTTTCTAGTAAGACTAAAAACATTAATTTCCTTTCGTTTCTTGATATTTAACACTAATTAAGCGTGATTTTTAAGGGTTATGTTTTGTGCAAAACTTCAAATCGTTTTCTAGCGTTTCGGTGTAAATCAATAACGCGCGTAAATATTCTAACGCTTCTAAATGCGCGCTTGGTCGCGATGGCATTTCAATATCGCATTTAATCGGCACTTTCACCTCGTGATAGATTATCTTTTTAGCGCATGCATTAAAACACACGCTACAAACACACGCTAAAAATAAAAGCTTCAAAATAAAAACTTATTGAACAATTTCATAAACTAACGCTTGAGAATGCTTGTAAAACACCCAGTCGTTATTGTATTCTGTGGGAATGCTTTGCGTGGTTTGGTTAGCAAATCTGGCGCTATTCAAAAAGCTCGTTTCAAAACCGTCCATGTTGCTCGTGTAATTCACATTCACCCACAAGTCTTTATGCTTCCTGGTGAATACCGCTATTTTGTAACCCGCTTCATCGCTTGGCGTTAAAAAAATGCTATTCACCCTATAAGTGTCTATGACTTTATTACCAGGAGTCAAATTAGCGGTTTTATTTTGATAAAAGCTATTGATGATCGGATACGCCTTATCATTCGCTTTCAAACACAAAACCATCTCGCCCATGCTTTCGCTATAAATCCCGTTAGTGGATAATTCATAAGGCATGCTAAATTGAACGATATAGCTTTTATTTGCGCTTAAATGGATGCTAGCAAATTCAAACAATTCCCTAAATTCATCGCTGTCGTTTTTGAAAAAACTTTGACGCCCATAAACATAAATCCCTACAAATTTCATATTAACGCCTTGTAGTCGTGGCGTGTTTAGTAGGTTTTGCGTGCTATCTTTCAGTTTTTCTAATTCTTTCGCTAGATTATTTTTAGCTTCTGTGAGTTCAGCTACAAGATTGCTTTTTAATTCGCTTCCTGCTTCGTTTAGCCTTTGTGTTTCGCTTTGTAATTCTAAATTCAAGCGTGCTTCTAATTCTTGCTTTTTAGCTTCTATTGCGCTCACTAAAGCGTCAATTTTAGCCTTTAATTCCTGTTCGGCGTTTTCATAGCCTGCTAACTTGCTTTTAATTACTTGTACCATTTCTACGATTTTCACATCGTGTTCGTTGAAGTTATCTAAAATCTCTAACTGGTTCAAAACCTTTGAAATTTGATAAACCCCCTCTAAACTAGAATAAACCTGCTCTTTAAAATCCCCGTTATTTAAAGCGTTTTCTAAACCTTTCAAATCCATGTTACAACCTTTTTTTAAGACTATCTAACGCTAAAGCGCTCACGCTCTCCGCTCCTAAATACCCCACGCCTCCACTTATCGCTACACACAAACTCAAAGGCAAATTAAAAAAATAACCCATGATTTCAAAACTAATCCAAGTAATGAGCATGCTCGATCCCACGCCTTGAATGATGTAAATTAATTTTTCGGTTTTGTTTTTAAAATTTTCGATCCTTATGCTTCGTAAAACATACAAAAACCCCACAAATAAACCAATCATCATAACTAAAAAATACGGAATGAGTTTAGAGATTTCAAACCCTAAAACTAAAGAATGCTGCATGTTATTTGATTTCATTTTTTTCAAATTTAAAATGTTCTAACTGCATGCATTCTGAATACCTATTTAGTGAAATGGTAATGTCTTCTAACACTTTTAAATTATTCATAATTGCGGTTTCTAATTTTGCGGTTTTGTTCATGTCGTTAATGATTAAAACCATTTCAAAAATATCCAACAAACAAAACAAAAACACCACTGCGGGGATCACTTTTAAAAATCTTTCATTCCACATGCGCGCTTCCTTCAAATGCCAGCGTTAAGATAGCTTAACTCTAAATTTTCTAAAACTTCATCATCGCTTTGTTTCTTGCTTTTGACTTTAGCGATAAAATCCCTATAGCCTTTATCCTTTAAAACCGCTACCGCTCTTTTTTTAGCCTTTTTACACGCTAAACGCATTTTTTTAATGTTTTCAACATTTTTAAAATGTTTAATAAGATTTATATTTTTCATAGTAACACTTTCTTTTTCTCTTATTTAACAATAATCAAGCGTGATTTTAAAGGGTTATATTTTGCTAAATCCTCCATGTCGGTTTGGCTTTAAATCTGGCTTTATAGCTTTCTTTAACCTCTCGCTTTATTGGCGCTTTCACGCTCTCATGCGTTAATGCGCTCGCTAGTGCATCTATACAATCGTCTTTTTTAAATGGCTTGTCCGGGTTAAAGCTAAAAAGCTCTTTTTCTATCTGTTCGGTGTTATTGCTAGAATAGCTAAACACTAAAAACCCGGTATTATAAAAAGGCCTGATCGCTTTAATTTTATCCACTTTGGAGATTTTTCGGCTGGGCGTGTAGCAAACGATTTCATCGTTAAGTAATTCCTTATGGTTTTCCTTGTTTTGTTGGTTGTGTCTGGCTAGTGCGACTAAAAGCAAACGATACAATACCAAACCTCCGCCATCACTCTCTATAAAGGTTTTTGCGTCCTTGTATTTTTCTTTAGCGGCTAGAATGTGCTTAATGGTTTCTTCTTCGCTCCATACCCCATAGAAACAATCTAAAACGATATACCTAACGCTTTCTTTGTAATTTTCCACGCCAACGACGACAATAGCCCTATTATCGGCGTTCTGGCTCAAGCTTAAAGCGTTATCTACAAAAATAAAGGTATTCATTTCGCCTAATTCGTGCGTGAAAACTTTCTTTAGATACTGCGGATCAAAATACCCACCACTGCTAACGACTGGATCTTGTTGGTATTGAGCGCTAAATTCATCGTTACCCATTTGCAACCTTAAGGCTTCTAATTGTTGCTTATTGTGTTTATATTCAAATAACGGCGTGTCTTTTTCTCTTGTGTGTTCAAAATCTTTAATCTTGTAAAATTCCTTGTTTTCGTTCAAGGCTTTAAGCTGTATGATTTTCCATTGTTTGATCGTTTCAGTGTCAAACTCTCTTTCGCTCTGCAAAAACCCGCATAAATCATTACTGCCTAAGCGCTGCATCAAAATCGTTATATTAGAGTTAGTGTCTTGCAAGCGTGAAATAACGCTTTCTTTGAAGTTCATATTAACGTTATTGACTTCTTTTTTTGATCCCATGTCGCTCACTTTGATCGGATCATCTATGAGTATCTGGTTAGCGTGAAATCCGGTAAGCGCGCTTTTTAGCGTGGTAACAAACAAGCCTCCACCCTCTCGTAAAATAAACTCCCTTGAGTTGTTTTGCAAAAATTCTAAAGGCTCATCAAAAAAGATACTTTGATAAAAAAAACTGCTCATCAAATCCCTCACCTGGTTAGCGATCTTTCTGCATAATTCATCACTATAGGAAATGTAAAAGATTTTTTTAGTCCGATCTTTTCCTAAACTCCACGCTATGAAGCATCGCGCTATAATTTCGGTTTTTCCATAGCTTGGAGGCATGTTCAAAATTAAACGCCTGATTAATTCATCGCTTTGGCATGTGTTAGGTTGCGTGCATTCTAAAACCTTACATAGATAATTAATATGCCAGTTGTCTAAAAACGGCTTATTTTCGTATCTTTCCCACTTCAAGCGCAAGAATTGGTAAAAATCACGCCTGGCTAACTCTCTTAACGCTAATTCTTTTAAAGCTCTTTGCTTATCCATTAATTAACGCTCCTACAGAAAAACAAACCGCTACTATAAAGCTAAAACCTAACGCTAAAACTAAAACGCTTATTCCTAACATTTCTAAAATCCTATTTAGCATTTTCTAGCCTTTCAATAGTCTAAATTCTGCGCGCTCGGGTATTTTCGCCATGTCGTTTTATCGCTCGTTTTGAGTTTCTTTTTTGGCTTATTCGCATTCGTTTCGGTGTTATTAGCGTTGTTAGCGTTTTCTTGTTGCATTTCGCTAATCGCTACCGCTTGGTTAATTTTTTCGCTTTCGTTCGTGGTTTGTGATAACGCTCCTTGTTCGGTGTATTTGTGCGCTTTGGCTTGTAATTCCAAAATCTCAGCTTGTATTTTTTGGATTTGTAAGGCTTGGATTTGTTGATTATAAGGCGCGTTCGCTTTGGCGTTTTCTTGTTGTAAGGCGTTAGCGTTTTGTATCGCTTCTAAAACATCGTTAGTTATCGGGCTGTCCATGTCGTTTAGCATCAGTGGCACTAAATTAGGCACTAGATCCGGTCTTATAGGCGCTAAAATCTTTAACAATTCGTTCCAGTTATACCATTTTTCGTCTCGGCTTTCCGTCTTTAGTTGGGATTTTAGAATCAAATCAAATTTAAGCGGTCGTATTTTGTTTTCATCGCTAGAATTGATTTTAAAATAACGATCTCCTAACTTCCGATCAACGATCTTAAAAACCTGTTCTTTAGTGAAATACTCGCAAATAAAGCTAATAGCTAACCTAAACACTAATCGATCCATATCATCCGTCGCTTTTAGAAAGGTTTGTAAGCCCATCAAACCGCTTTCTTTCCTTTGCGCGATCGCTACCCCGCTCTGCCTGTTCACTGCCATTCCTAAGCTTTCATCGTTTAGCCCTGCTAAAAGCCTTAATAATTGGCGTTTTTGTTCGGCTTTTTGGCTTAAAGCGCTTAAATCCGCTTGATTGTTCATGAATTGGATCTTATGATCTTTCAAAGCGTTCGGCCGCACTTTGGCGATCGCATTGTCTAAGCTCATGGTTTCTACAAATTCCGCTACATCCACTACAGCGTCCTCTTCAAACATCGCTTTAAAGCTTCCCATCATATTGCCCATGCGGTTTTCGGCGTAGTTAATGAAATCTTGCATGGGCTTAATATATCTAAACAAGCCGTAGTAATTGTTCAGTTCGTCCGTGTATAGCTTAGATACAATAAAAGGGCATGCGCCGTTCTTAAAAGGCTTTAGCTCGCTTTTGTAAATCCCTGCGCTGCGACTCCATAAGTATCTATTCCATTGATAGCTTTTAGTTTCTTCATTGTATTCCTTACACCAACTTTCAATCACGCTCGCTATTCTTTCGTGATTCACGCTTGAATAATTCACGGTTATGCTATCACCAAACAATAATAAAGCTTCTTGCTCCGTGATTTCTAGCATCTTATGAAAACGCCTCGCATCTAATGCGTTCTTATCGGTAGAAAAGTAATCAATTACAAAGCTTTCAGGTTTTAAGGCTTTAATGTCAATCTCTATGTTTTTGTCTTTGTCTTCAATTACCCACAATTGGATCACCCCTAATCCACCGATCAAAAGGTTCTTATCTCTTTCAATCATGGCTTTATCGTAATTTTCGCTTTGTATGAATACCTGCAACAATGAATTCAGTAAATCGCTTAAGGCTCTGTCTTCTTCTTGTTTAGGGCTTAGCCGTATTTCACTAATGCTCTCTATTTTGTAACCTAAAATTTTATTCACAATCACTTTAAACATGTTTTCAACGATCGGCGTTTGACCACGATCTAAAATAATGTTTAGCACGTCTTGCGGGAGTTGATTGCCGTTGTAGTATTTCTTAGCTTCTAAAAATTCAGCGTTAGCGATTAAAGCCTTTTGATAGTCGCTATTAAAATCGTTTTGTAAGGTTGTGAAGTCCATTTTAAGCCTTGTTCTTTTTAATTATTTAAGCAAAATCAAGGCGTGGTTTTAAGGGTTATTTTCGCTCAAAACCTTGTCATTATATCAGCGTTATTTTTAGCGATCGCATCAATCGCTCCCCTATTTTGTAAGCGTTCCGCTTCTCGTGCGTTATAGCGTTGTTTTTCTAGTTCAAACTGCTCTCTTGCCATTTTGGTGCTTTCTTTAGCGCTTTTGTTCTGCTCGCTAAAATTGATCGCCCCCACGATCAAGCTCCCTAAACCCCCGATCGCTCCTCCTAGCATCCCTAAACCTCCATACCCTCCCACGCTCTCCATGAAGTTAGAAAATTTAGAGGCTTTGGGCGTTTCTACGGGCTTATAACTATTCACAAAATCGCTAAAACTCATTTTAGAATAATTCAACAAGCCAAAGTTTTTGGGCATGTTCGCTCGTGCTAGATCTTGCGTGTTTTTAGCGTCTTTAGGTTTGAAGTAGTTCGGATCGTTTAAAGGGTTCTTAAAAAACATTTTTTAACCTTTCTTAAAGTTTTCAAGCGTTCTTAAATTTCAAAACATTTTTAAACATTTCAAAACATTTTTAAACATTTCAAAAATGCTTAAATTATTTAATACTTTACTTCAATCACGCTAGGTAAAAAGTATAACACTCTCAAAACGCCTTTAACCTCGTCCCCACTAGCGCTTTTGACTTCCGCCACTACTACCTTATTACTCGTAGCCGTGTAGTCTTTAGCACTCGTGACGTTCTTATCGGTTTTAACGGGATCTAAAATCAAAAAATAGTTTTTTGCGGTTTCATCTTTGAATCCCACGCTCACACTTCCACTCGTAAGAGTTCCTACCACTTCCAAACTCACCTTAACCACTTCCGCACCCGTTGGCAGAGCCACCAAATCATAAACGCCGTTCTTAAATTCAAATTCCGCTTTTGCTAGATAGCTCACGCTGTGGACTTTTTGTTTCATTTTCTTTTTTCCTTTCTTATTCCATGTTAGACACTAAACCGATAACCGCAAAATCCTGGTTATCATAAGGCGTTGTAACTCCGTCCGTGCTTTGATACCTAGCCTTTGATACGCCTAAAAGACAATCCACGCCCACTAAAGACTTCCTGCCTGCATCCACGGTTTCATCAATGTAGAACATCGTTTCTTTAGAACCCGCTAATAACACCGCGCTAGCGCCGATCAGGCAACCGATAGAGATTTCTTTTTCTTTTTTGATTTTATTTTTAATTTTCTCATTAAGCTCTCCCGGGCTTACAATGTTATTAACATTCGCTTTATTAATATAACGCTTGAACTCGCTTTCACTTATGGTAGAGTTTGGCATACCAACATTCAACTTATTCCACACGCCCGCATCAATCACCGGGCAATTGTCAATCACGCCTAAAAGCCCGCTATAAAGCATGCCTTTATCTTCTCCAGCGAACGCATAAAGCTTGCGTAATTCTTTAAATTCGTTATCGGCTTTTAATTGGTTAGCTTGGTAGCTGTCTAAAAGGATAATGTAGCTTGTGTTTTGCACAACTACATTTCCAACGCTTTGCATGGTCGCTCTAATGGGTTTAATCGGGAACGCTTTGCTATTATCGCTTTTTAAGCCGTTTCTAGCGTGAAAAATCGCTTTTCTAATGGTCGCTACATTCATTTTTTCGCTGTAAAGGTAATTCGTAAAATCGTTAGTCAAGCCTGCAACGATCCTTTTATCCCTTTCTTCATTCATCCATGTGGTCAAGCTATCCACGCTTTCCTTAATGAAATCAATGCGTTCTAATTCACTGTAAGCTTTGATTTTAGATCTTAAGGAATTGCCAAAGGCTTCCGGATAGATCGTTTGGCTTAGGATTTCTAAATTATCATAATTCGCTTCAAAATCCGTATTCCCGCTCACACCGCTTCCGGTTAACTGCGCTTTAATCCTTGGGCGGAATGGTTGTTGACTAGCCACGCTAAAAAGCCTAACGCCACGATCCGCGCCTGTGCCTGTGATGCTAAAAAACGGGCTCTTAATCCAGCTTGCATTTTGAATTTCTCTACCGACTTCTATCCCTAAATTAGAGTTATTGGAAATGTTGTTGAAATTGATGTTATTGAGTTTTTCTAACATGTGATCGCTCCTTAGTATCTTGTCATGATGTTTTCATTATTGGCGTTTCCTACACCACTCACGCCGTTACCTAAGGCTTCTTTAGGCAATTCTCTCTCTTCTTCTTGTTCGTTTTTAGGCTCTTCTTTAGCGTTTAAAGCGTTGAAATAGTCTAAGATCGCTTCAAAAAAAGCCACGCCCTCTAACTTGTCAATCTGCTTTTTAATGCGGTTAGGAATCTCTTCATCGTAAAAATCTAAAAGCTCGTTAAAATCCACTTCAGGGTATTTTTTCAAAAACGCTTCTTTGTCTTTTTCAATTTCTTCAGCGTCCTTATCTCTTTGGATTTCATCGCTTAAATCCATCGCTCTGCCCACTTTGTCCGTAAGTTTCTCTTTTAAGTAGTTGTTTTGCTCCGTGAAAACAAACCGGTAAAACTCGGGCTTGTTGCTAAAAAACAAGTCTTCCACTTTCTCGTTTGTCTTATCCACCATGTGCTTAATGAAATCCTGTTCCAAACTCGCTTCCGCTTGCGCGATCTCTCGTTTTAAGGTTTCAAGCTCGATCTCTTTTTCTTTGATGCCCATGCTTATCCTTTTCTTATTTGATGATCAAACTTTAGCAAAACGCTAAAACGATTTTAAGGGTTATGTTTTGTCAAAAAAAAGATAACCCTATTTTTGTTTTTTTTTTTTTTTGATAATATTCTTTCGCTATTAGGATTTTTCTGTCGTTCCTAATAGCGGTTTCTTTCATGGTTTAAGTGTGTTAGCATTTTAAACTTATCTAAAAATACTCTTGAATGGCTTGGTTTAAGAGGTCTCCTAAACCCTTACAACCTTGCTAAAATGGATATTTTTAGAATACATCAGGCTTAAATAGTTCGTTAGGTTGTCTTTAGCAAGCTTCAATAATTGCCTGTAGTTCGCTAAAACGCTAAAATTGGTTTCATTGTTAGGGATTTCTAAAAGGCTGCATAAAACGCTATACACTAACACGTCAAGGCAGATTTTAGGCAATTTCACGCTATCTAAAACGTTATTAACCTCTTCGTAAGTATAATAGATCACTTCAAGCTCTCCGCTTCTAAAAGGCGTTACACTCAGCTTATCGCTCAAAACCCATAATTCTATTTCTCCGGTGTCTTTTTCTATGCTGTTACGGCTTTCTATTTCTTTTTTATCTAACTTAACGCTTTCTATACCTAAAAGGTTGTTAATCGTTAAAAAGCGTTCTTCTTCAGTGATTAAGGCTCTTGTGATCGTTTTGTTAAGCTTGAATTCTAAACAAATTTTTAAAAGCGCTTGATTAATGTTTTCCACTAGCACGCTGTCTAATATTTCGTAATTTCCTACTTCGTTGTCGTTTAAGCGTTCTCTAACTTTGGCTATCACTTCGCTAACTTCTATCATTTCAAAATCCTTTCTATCAATTGTTTTTCTTTTTCTAAAAAAAACTTAGGCTCAAGGTAATAAGCACCTTTAATAATATTCTTTTCATAGACTTCTAAAAAATCCGTTAATAAAGCCTTTTGTTTCTTGTTTTCTGGCTCTTTTAACTCTAATAGGTAGTTTTCTATGCTTTCAATTAAAAGTGCGTTAAAATTCAAATTTTTAGGGTAATCTCTATAATCCAAATCCCCCACGCCTTCACACACTCCAAAAAAAGCGTTATTGAATTTAAAAAAGTTTTTTTCTGTGAAGGGTAGTTTTATTTTTTGATTGGCTTGTATTTCTTGCGAATGGATTAAAACGCCTCTATAATCAAACGCTTCTAAAACACCGCTCATGTCAAAAACTACCGATCGCATCATTTCAAGCCTTTCACTTTAGAAAATATTCTCACAGCGCAATAAATCAAAACCGCTTTAAACACAGAAAACGCTTTCACTTCAAGCATGCTTTCTAAAAACAGATCGTCGCATTCTTTGCGTGTGTTAATAAAAAAATCTTTCTGTCTAGGCACTACACCATTCAAAACATCGCACATGTAGTCATGCAAAATCGCGCATTTCAAACCGCTCCCATATCTGGGAATAATAAAACTAAATCCCATGTTCGTAAAGCCATCGCTAGAAAAACCGCTCGGAATTATTAACTTTTTAGAATGATCGTTTTTAAGGTAGTATTCAAACCCTTCAACAAGCCTCAAACTCTTCCCATCATTGCTAAACTCAGCCACGATCGGCTCGCTAAACTTTCTCATGTCAAGTATTCTTTAATTTCAAATTTTTCTAACGCTTCTAAACTATTGATAGCGTTCAGGCGTTCTTTTTCTCTGCCATAAAAGACAATAAGATCATGCTTAAATTTTAAGGCCTGTTTAGATAATTGTAATAATTGCGCTTTAGTGTGATTTTTGTAAGTCTTATTACTTACAACGCCATCATTACTAACTTCAGCGCACCTAAAAACCGAATCAATGCCAGCGATAACTAAAGCTTGTAAATTCGTTTGATCTTCTATCGTTAAATCGTAAGCATGATTGCTCCCTAAAATGCTACTTTGAAAGCCTTTGATGACTTTTTCTTTACAAATAGCGTTAATTTGGCTTTCTATTTCTTGCTTTTTCTTTTTGAGCATGATCTCTTTGATTTTTTCTAAAACCTGCTCTTTAGTCGGCGTTTCTTGGTTCTCGCTTGTGATAATGTTAATATGTATGGCGTTACCTACCACTTCAAAACTCCCATTAAATCCCATTGCATCAAACACGCTTCCTAAATAATTCTTATAAGCGCATGCGTTTTCTAAAATCATTTTTTAACTCCTTGTGTTGGTTGTTTCTGTTGTTGTTATGTCGTTCAAATTTTGCGTGATCGTTGTTGCATTAGAAAAACCAGATCCATTACTTGCATTGCTTATGATCGTATCGTTAGGTAGTTCTTTAATGCTTGTTATGATCACTTCATTAAAATAATTGATATTCCCGTAAAAATAGCCATGATACAAACTTAAAACACCGCTCACATTCTCTATTAAAAGCTTTGTATAGTAAATTTGCGATACATACTTATGTGTGATCTTTTGGATGCTTTCTTTCAAAAAGCCTTCTTGCACTTTCAGCCCAAAATACGGATCTTTTTCTACAATTTTCGCGCTCACAAATTGGAAAAATACTTCTATTTCGTATTTTTTGCTTTTATCTAGATTGTAATCGCTCAAATCCTTGACTTTCTGTTCCCATCCGCCTTTAATATAGAACGTATTATGAATATAATACGCGCCCACAAACAAGCCGCTAAACTTCGGCTTTAGAGTTTCTAAAAGTTCGTTAAATGCGGTTTTTTTCGCTTCCGTGATCTCTGTTGTGGCTTGGTTTTTTTCTTGCGTGATGTTATTTAAAACTTCTTGCTTATTCTTGTTTATTTCGTTGTTAGCGTTCGTTTTTGCTTGCGTTAGCGCTTCAAGGCTTTCGGTTTTGTTGGTGTTTATTTGCGTTGTAGCGCTTTCTTTAGCATTGTTTAAAAAGATTTGATAGCTCGTTAAAAGCCTTGAAGCGATTTCCATCAATTGATTTTCTAGCTTTTTAACTTCGCTTTCAATGTTTTGGGTGTTAGCGTTTAAGATGTTCGTTACTTCTTGCTCATTAGCTCGCATGCTCGCATTGAAATCAGTTAAATAGCTTTCATATTCTCGTATTTTAGTTTGTAATCCATTGCTTGAATTTTCTAACCATTTAAGGACCCCCCTCAATCTTTCATCAATTTCATTGGCTTTTTGAAAAAAATCAATGCCCGTTATAACCTCTAAAATCCTTTTCACTCCCTTAAGGCTTAAATTCACCTGCTCTTCCCATGATGTAGCGTTATTCAAGGTGCTTTCAATCTCTCTTAATAACTCGCTTGTGATTTCTTTAAACGCTGGTTTTTCTTTAGTGGTGATTTCTGGGATTGGTGGATTAGGATAATTCATTTTTTAGCTCCTTATAAAAACTTCTCATGAGCGTTAAACTTTTTTTCTAACTCTGGCAATAGATCCAGTAATTCCCTGCTCTCCTTACTGCTTCTACCGCTTTCAATGCCATATTTAATGAAATCAAATACATTTATCTGGCTAATAGGCTTACTCGTTCCTGTAAAAACATTGGATGCGTTTTCTATCATTCGTTCTTTAGCTTTTACTAAAAACTCATAAAACTGCGCACTAGGGTTTTCAAGGCGTAAAAAGCGCGCAAAAGAACTACCTAATAATTGGCTTATTACGCTGTTGTAAGCGTCCTTATTTTCTTTAATGAAAGCATTCATGCCGTTTTCATCTGTTGTATTAACTAGGTAGTCAATACTATGCGCTAACTTAGAAAAATTATCAGTTCTGTTACCGCTTTCAAGCATTTTAGCGGTAGCGTCTAGCGCATCGGTTAGATAAGGTGAAATCGTGAAATTTTTAATCATGGTGTCGTTATTGAGATTGTGAAAATTCGTGCTGTTATTGGCAAACATTTCCTTAAACGCTTTAAATTGCTCTCTGTCTAGGTTTTTGTAAGCGTTATCAAACACTTCTAAAAAGCTGTTATTAGGGGTGTTTGTGGCGTAATGACTCAAAAGGCAAAGGTTAGCGTTTTCCACTTGATTGGTGCTTGGGTTTTTAGCGTCTCTTTCTAACACTCTTGCAACCTGATTGGCTAAATTCTCCACGCTGTCGCTTTCAAATTCACGCGGTAAATGTTTCAATCTATCGTTATAACTGCTCATCGCACTCAAAAGCATATCGCTAAAGCTGTTTGCTCGGTTTTCGTTAGATTTGCTCGCTAATTTAAAAATCTCTTTGTCGTTTAATTCCTGCTCTGGCATTCGCACTAAAAGCTCATTAGGTTTTAATCTAATGTTGAAGTTCTCTTTAAGCGCTTGTTCGTATTTTTTTCGGCTCTCTGCGTTAAAGTTTAGCATGCCTTGTATCCTGTGGTTGCCTGCGATAACTTGCCCGTCTGGTAAGATAATGGGCAAATCATCAAAACCCCCGCGCCCTACAATCAATTTAGGATCAAAGTGAGCGGCTATCTCTTCTACTTTCTTGCTATCCACTGCGGTGCGTGTTTGCGTGCCGGTGTTTTTGAAATTGGGCTTTAAATCGCTCTTATTGACGATTACAAACTTTAAGGGATGTATTTCGTCATCGTTTAAGCTAACGCTCGTTTTAGGGGCGTTTTCTGGCTCTTTATACGGTATGTTTTCACTTTTGGCGATTTCTCTGTCTAATTCGCTTTTACCTAGCGTGGCATTTTTTTGCGCTCTGATTTTATCTCTCAATTCGGCTTTTTCTTTATCTTTAATCTTTTGGGCGCGTTCTTTTTCTGCTTTAGCTAATCTTTCGCTTTCTAGTTTCTTTTCTTTCTCTAGTTGGCTTTTTTTAATATAGATAAGGGCGATTCTTGACTTGTTAGGCCTTCTTTAGTAGAATTGTTTTCATTAAGGTTTAAGACACTATAGTTGCTATTGTCTTTGTAATCGTTAGAAAGTGGCGGTTTGGTTTCTAACTCCCTTAATACTTTTTCATCTCTCTCATAGCTAGTAACCACAAAATGATTATTTAGGTTGTTATTATCCCATGTGTTTTTTAGCCCCACTCTTATGTTATTTAATTCCACGCTAACGCGCCCTAAATCGTCTTTAAACAATGCCCCGTTCTCAATGACTTCAGGGATAGATTTTAATAGCTCATCTGTTCTTTCTTTGATTTGCTCTGCATTTAATCCTAATCTTGTGTATTGTTTTTCTCTCTTTTCTAAGATGTGCGCTAATCCGTAGCCATCTTTGCCATCCTTGCCCCACACAAAATCAATCCCTCCTAAATCGTCCCTAAACGCTGTGCCTGCAACTTGTCCGTTTTTCTCTTGTAATAGTTTCTCTAACGCTTCTTTTGGCTTTAAAACAAATTCTGCGTAATTCTTACCGAATTGTTTTAAGGGCGTTATCGCGTCTTGTAGCGCTTTCTCTTGCTTAGTGATGTTTTCTTTAGCGCTTTTTACGCCTTGCGTGATCTCTTCAATCTTTCGCATCGTAGCGTTAGAAAACTTGGAATTTTTAGCGCTGAGTTCTAAATTCTTCGTGAAAGCGCTTATCGTGTGGCTTCTTTCTAGCGCTCTTTGAATGTGGTATTTTAACGCTGCGCCTCCGCTTAGTTCATCCAACTTCTTAAAAATGTAAGTTGTCGGTATGTTTCTCACAATATTACTTACTAATCTTTGCGTGAGCTTCTGGTTAAAAGCGCCTTCTAGGCTTGTTGCAAGAGGACTTTTAATGTCTTTTGTAGTCGTGTAGTTGATTTTGCCCGCTATCGTGGCGTCGTTTCTAAAGAGCTTGTCAAAACCTTTGGCTATATTTATATACTGCTTAGCTTTTGGTGTGCTAAAAACTTCGTTTTTAAACTCGCTTAATCGGTTAAAAAAAAGCGTGCTGTCAAATACTTTAAGGTTTTCGCCTTGCTTAATTGACTTCTCCATCAAAGCATTCAGCATGCTCAATTCTAGTTTTTCCTTATCTTGCTCACTCAATCCTTTCGTTAAAAGCGCATAGTTGCTTAAATCTTTCTCGCCTTGAGCTTGTATCACTTTCATAAGGTTTTCAATCGCTTTTTCTTTGGTGATCTCTCTGTCTCTTATCTTGGCGCTATCCACTAGCTCTAATGTTTGTTTCATGTTTTTATAGTCGCTGATAGCGGTCTTATTCAAATCGCTTAGTTTTTCATAAGCTTGCGTGTTTTGTTTTAAGATGTTTTCAATGCCTTTGTCAATGTCTTCTCTCAAAAACTGCGCGCTTATTTTTTTGATATAGCCTAAAGTGCTCGGGTCTTTAACATTTCTTTCATAAGCGTTAATCATTTGCCTAGCGTTTCTTAACTGACTGTAAGTAACACCTTCTGGACTGTAAATATTTTTTTCAATTTGGTTTAAAAAGCTGCTAGCTGTTGGATCGAATTTCCCTTGCTCTCTTAACCCTTTCACAAAGGTTTCAAATGCCGTTGTGTATTGAATGCTTTCTCTTAGATTGGTTTTATAGCTGTCATCATAAAGTTTTCCTATAATGCCATCAAGCGCTTTTTCATAGCTTTCCTTAGTGCCTTGTTCTAAATTATCAAAAATGCTCTTAACTTCGTAATCTTTCAAATCAAGCTGCCTCAAAGAATTTTTTAAATTTTCGGTCGTCTTGTTTAAAATCTTTTTTAGATTAGCGTTAGCGATGGGACTTGAGTTAGCCGCTTCGCTTAAAAAAGCTATCGCGTTGCCTGTCTCATCGCTTCTTATCGCTTGGATAAAAGCTTCTTGCTTTTTAGCTTGACTTTGCAATAAAAAAGCGTCTCTTAAAGCATCATACCCCTTCAAAATATTACTATCTTCGCCTACTTTTTTAACTAGTTCTTCTCGGTATTTGCTTTCGTCTGCTTTAGTGAGTCTCAATTCGCCTCCAAACCGCTTCGCTAATTCTCTAACTGTTTGACGCTCGTTTTCGCTTATGGTTTCATTCAATATCCTTTCAGCTCCTTTAGCGTTGCCTGTTACTATGTGCTTGCCTAAGGCGTATAAACCGCTAGTAGAAACATTAGCGCCTATGTTAAAAATGTTTCTTGGGTTGATCGCTTTTTTAATAAACTTCCCTGCTCCTAAAACCAAAGTGTCCGTTACTAAACTTAAAGCCCCCTCACTTAACGCATGCCTTATGATTTCGTCGGCTTTTTGATCTCTGTTCAAAAAAGCATTACCTGCAATCGCATCGGTTGCTCCACCTGCTATACTCCCTAACGCTCCTCCTACAATAGCGCCGCCTAATAAACCTAAAGCGCCTAAATTCTTCCCTGCTTTAGCACCGCTAGCCACTCCTATTAAAGATCCGGATAATGAAAACTTATTAGCGCTTAAAAAGTTTAAAAAATTATCAAAAAAGCGGTCGTTTATCTTATAAAATTTATCTCCCTTCCTCACAAATGGTTCATGCTTTTCATTGTAAACTACATCATCAAAACCGTTATTTCTAGCAATGTTTTTAAACTCGTTTTGATACTTTTCTCTTAACTGCAAGTCTTCACTAGAAAAAAGGCTAAAAGCGTCCTTGTCTTTTCTCAAGTTATTAAACAAATTCCATGATTTTTGCAAGTCTTTGGTTATGTCTTTGGCTTTTTCTTTTTCCTTGTATTCTTTAAGCTTCTCCACTTCGCTTTTACCTGTGATAGCATCAAGCGCATAATTAAAAAAACCGCTATCATTGTCTATTAATTCCTTATCGCTCTCGGTAAGTTCTTTACTCGTTTTCTTTAAAATTTCTTTTCTCTGTAAGTCTTTTTGATAGTCTTGCTTAGCGATCTCGTTCTTGGTTTTGAGCGGGTTAAAAATGCTAGTTTCGGCTTTGTTGTAGTATTCGTCTTTCAAAGCACTTGGCAAATCTTTAAAATCGGTTTTACTCTTTATGGCAACCTCTTTAATCTCATTTAATTGGCTCTCTCTTTGTTTGGCGTTGTCAGTTTGGATGCCTACAAACTCGCCTAACTTGTCTAATAAGCCTAATTCTTTTAATTCTTTGGCCTTTGAGTTTAATAACTCGTTGATTTCTTTCTTTTTAGCTTCAAAATCTTTTAAGGGCATGGTTTTTATTTGATTATTGTTATCTGTTGTGGTGTTTAGTGTGTTTAAAAACTCTTGTTGCATATGAAAAGAGACCTCGTAAATTTTCACCTATTAAATCTAAAAAGAAGGCGTTTTTAAAGGGGTATTTTTTTAAAAGACTCCAGTAAATTAAAATCATTTAAGATATCTCTAAACCCGTGTTTCAAGTTCTCGTTTAAATTAGAATGGTTGATCTCATTAAGGATGGATTGCTTTTTATCGGTGAATTCCTTAATGATTCTGTATTCTTGTGCTAATTGCTCTTCTATTTTTTGTAATTCTTTTGATTTTTCTAGGATTTGTCCCGTTAGCGCTTTAATGTTTTCTTCATTGGCGTTTTGCTTTCTTATTTCGTCCTCTAATTCTCTTTCTTTTTCTCTGATGCTCTCTTGCAAGTCCTCTAAAACTTTCACCGTTTTGATTTTAAAGTTGATTATCTTAAGTTTACGACCGTTAGAATACCACTTATTCTGTAAGAAAAACGCCCATGTTTGTCTTATTTTAACTCTATTTTCAAAACTGAACACCATTTGCTCCACATTCAAAGCCTTCGCAAAATTTAAAGGTGCAAAATAATTAAAATCCGCTCCGCCGGCTAAGCTTCTTTGAAAAGAATTATTATTCAGCTGATTTAGAGTGTTAATTGTGAATTGGTTGTTGATTCCATCCATGGGGTTAAACGCGTTTAAGGGGTTATAATTGTTTGACCCTGGATTATGATATTCAAAAATAAAGCCTTTAGGCAATATCGCGTAAGGGTTTGTCAAAAACGCGTCTAAGGCTTTAAATTCTTTGCGCTTAAAAAGGCCTTGGAAAATATTTTCTTGCTTATCGTATTCTTTCTCTTGAAAGTCAAAAAATAACCTTAATTCTTTACTAAAGCGTTGTTTCTTTTCTTCTTCTTGTCGGATCAGCTCTTTTAGTCTTTTAGCGGTGGTGAATAAATCATGGCGCTCTTTCTTAATGTGTTCTAACGAATTGATGTCCGCGTTATAATCGTGCAAAGATGATTTATGGCGGTTCACCATTCTATTTGATTTCTCTAGCGCGGCCTTGTAAACGTCTAAAGATCCTGCAAGATCTTTAAACCTACTACCTATCGTATAAAAGGTATTCTCTTGACCTTTAAAAATATTATGCCAATCAATAATGTGAGGCGTAATGCCTTGTCCTGCACCTTGTCCTGTCGTTCCATCATTAAGAGGTCCTAACGGTTCAAATCGTGGGATATAGGGATCGCTTTGGCCTCCTGGATAAGGGGCGGTTATATCAAAAAAAAACCCATTCAAAATCCTTTCTTGCGTTCGCTTACCCGGTTAAAACGGGTTCTGTAACTCCTTAATCTTATGATTCAGCGCTTCTATAAGCATGTAATCTTTGTTTTCTATGGCGTATTTTAGGCTATTTTTTAAGCCTTTAATCTTAAACTCGTTCAAACAATGTAAATAATCACGCTCTTTGATAATTTCGTATTTTTTCAAAAAGTCTAAACCCCTAAAATCGTTTAAAACGATTTTCTTGAAAATATCTTTAAACTCCACATCTTCCGGGCTTAAATACCTCCTTGCAATGTATCTAAACTCTTCGCTTTCAAGCATTGTCGCATAAATCCTCGCTTCTAAAAGGGATAACACGGGCTTTTTTATTTTCTCCATTTGGGTGTCTTCGCTAGGTAAAAAGCTTTTTAAAATCTTTAAGAGATCGCCTTTGATAAAGGGGTTCAAATCTTTAATCGCTCTTAAAATCCTTTTGTAATTAAAATCCTTTGTTTTGTTGTCAAATTCTGCTCGCAACAAATAAGAGCAATAAAACTTAAACCCGTTGATCTTAACTAGGTTTGGACGTTTATTCCTTTCTAAATAATCCCCCATGTCCTTAAAATCCTTGTCTTTAATTTTTATCACGCTTAAATTAGTGG
The DNA here is from genome assembly GCA_008032935.1 of Helicobacter pylori. NCBI lineage: Bacteria > Pseudomonadati > Campylobacterota > Epsilonproteobacteria > Campylobacterales > Helicobacteraceae > Helicobacter > Helicobacter pylori. The sequence goes on from CP032039.1 coordinate 182,767, forward strand.
TGTGGTTTAACAAACATATTTCAATCGCTCTAATACTGGCTTCTAATCCTGCTAAATCGTTGTCTAAACAAAAACATAGCTCCGCATTCAAATGGTTCAAAATCTTCACATGTTCTTTAGTGAATGCCGTTCCTATGCAACAAACCGAATTATTATAATCAAAATTTTCAAAACTCATCACATCAAAAAAACCCTCGCATAGAATGACTTGCTTTTTTTGCGTTATCGCTTGGCGCGCTCTGTCTAAATTGTAAAGTATGAAAGATTTTTTGAAAATCTTTGTGTCTCTGCCGTTAATGTATTTAGTGCCATTCCTAGGATTTTTGATCGTGCAAGTTCTGGCGCTAAAACTAACAATGTTCCCTTTAGTGTCTTTCAAGGGAAAAGTGATCCTATAATTGCAAAAGATTTTAAGCTCTCTGTCTTTGTTTGCATCACTAAAAAGCCCGCTCGCTATCAAATCATAAGGGGTAAAACGCTTTTTCAATTCTTCTTTTTCTTCGTTAGTGCAAAAACCCAAACCGTAATCTTTAACCTTTTCTAGTGTAACGCCTCTCCTATTTAAATACTCTAAAACAACAGGCTCTTTTAAAATCCTTTCTTTGAAAAGGTTGTTAGCAAACGCTAAAATTTCTTTTAGCCTTTCTTTTTCTTCTTTCTCTTCGTTGTTGTCGTATTCTATAGTGTAGTGATACATGGAGGCTATTTCTTGAATCGCTTCGGTGAAACTGATTTTTTTAAATTCTTGCAAGAATTTAAACGCATCACCGCTAACGCCACACCCAAAACATTTAAAAATATTCTTTTCTTGGCTGACAAAAAAAGAGGCGCTTCTTTCATCATGAAACGGGCAACACGCTTTTAAATTCGCTCCGCATTTGTGTAAGTCTAGGTATTTTTCTATGACATCAACAACGCTAACGATATTTTTAAGACCTTCAAAATTAATAATCATTGTAGATCCTTTAATCTCTGAAATCGTTTAAATCATAGCCGCTAAAATCGCTTTCTTTAAACTCTTTGTAATTCGTGCTGATTTCAAACAACTTATAATCACTAATTCTAAAAAATTGAATTCCTTGTAATCCTGTCTGTTTGTTTTTTAAAATCAAAACCTTTCGGTATTTGCCTCTCTCATTGTAATCTTTAATGTGTTTGAGTTCCCCACTCTTGATCTTTTCAATCCTAATCATTACATGCGCTTCATGAGCGCCTTTACGGCTTCCTGTTGGGGCATAGCTGTCGTTTTTGGAGTTTTGAATAATCAAAATAATTATGACTTGCAAGCGCTTTGCTAGATCGGCTAAAGTAGTGAATTTAATTGTTTCTACTTCTTCAATCGTCCTTCCTACGATGGGAGCTTGTATTTTCATCTGGCTGTCAATGATGAAAAGCTTATGCCCTTCTTTAGCTAAACCTCTAATCTGTGAAACTAGATCATTAATCTCGCAACTTAGATCATCAATGAAATAATTTTCTTTATTAATTTTGAAACCTTTAGAGCTCAAGGTTTCTATATGTTTCCTCACGCTAAATTCAAAACCAAAATAAGTAACCTTGTGCTGTTGTTGCGCGTTGGTGATGTATTGGATACTCAAAAGCGTTTTACCGGATTCGGGATCGCCGCTAAGTAAAATCAATTGCCCCACTTCAAAACCGCCATCGCTGATATTGTCTAAAAAGTCAATTCCTGTGTGTATTTTTTCTATTTTAGGTTTTGATTTGAAAAACTCTTCCCACTCCCAATAATACCTCCCGTTTCGGTTAGATCCTAATTTGATGTATTTGCTTAAAAAATCAAAATCAAAAATCTCGCTCTTTCGTGTGGCTTTTATTAGCTCGTTTGCTAAATGTTCCTGCATCTTTAAACTCAAATAAGTTTTAAAATCGCTCCTTAAGTCTAAATAGTTCGGATAGCTATCTGCCTGTAAAATAGCGCTAAATTCTTTGCTTTCAAACGCTTCATCGCCTATTTTTAGCCTTATAGTTTCAAGCTGCACGACTTGGTTTTTGTTTTTCATCTCTAACAAAGCTTGAATTATTTTTTGATTAAAAAGCGTGAAGCTTGTTATGTGTATTTCTTCTAAAAATTCCTCCAAATCGTTTGGATAATTTATGAAACTATTCATTATCAAGTTCTGCATTTTTCCCTTTCTTTCTGTCTCTTTTTGTTTTTTGTTCTAAAATGCTTATTGCAATCTCAAAACCTTTCGTTTGCAAGTTCAAAAATAGGTTTTCTTCTTGAAACTTCCTAATACCCTCTAAAATAGCTAAACGAACTATTCTTGCAAATGTATAGTTTTTTTTCTCTGCATCCTTTTTAGCTTTTTGTAGGTGCTTTCTCTTAACTTTAGCCTCTTTCGCGTAGTTTTTAAGAGTCCTTCTATAAGATCGTTTTGATTTATTCCATGCTGTCTCATTTTTATTTCCTTTATCTTTTTCTAAAAAATAGATAATCATTCTTTCAATAATTACAGCCCTGCTTTTTCCCTCTTGCTCTTTAATGAGTTTTAAAATTTCCAACAACACGCTTTCAACAAGTAGGCATTCAGTCTCTACTTTGGGTTTAAAATTCTTTTGCTTGTGTTCGTAATGAAATGATCTCATTGCTTGCTCTCTTTCTTTGCGCCTACCAGATGCAATAACCGTTATATTTGGGGTTTGGTTTGTATTCAAGCGGCTCCTCTTCTTGCTTTTGGGGCGTCCATCTAGCTTTAAACTCAAAAACAGCATAAAGTTCGTTATAACCCTTGCGTATACTCTGCTCTACACTTTTTACTATGTCTTGGCCTTGTTCTTTCAGCTCTAACGCTTGTTTTAGTAAAGCTTTTTTCGTGGCGTAAGTTAGCTTTTCTTTCTCGTTTCTGTAGTTTAAAAACCGCTCAAACGCTTGTTTATCGCGCCTTTCTAATCCTCTTGTGTCAAGATTCCCTAAAATAGAAAAAATGAAATCACTAAAGTGTTTAAACATGCTAAAGTTTTTAATAGAGCCTCTAAGACAAGAAAAATTATCATGCTTGTTTTTTTGATCCGCTTGATTTTGCAAATTCTCACTCACATTCTCATCCATTTTTTCATGTTTGTTGTTATTATTCTTCTTTATAAGGGTGGTAAAAATTGGTGTTTCGGTGCAAACTTCGGATTTAAGGGGTTTTTCGGCTTGTTTTTCTACAATTTGCCGCATGGTAAATTTTGGTGTTTCGGTGCGGTTAGATTCATCAACGATAATAAAGTCCTCTTGCTCTAATTGCTCCTTAGTTGGCGCTAAAATGTAAGCCCTTTTGCCTAAAAACTTTCCTAACTTATTTTTGTAGTAAATGATTTTCAAAAAACCTTTTTGCACTAGCTCTTTTAAATACTTGTTAAGAGTTTTAGCATTCATGTCTAGTTGCTTACACAAAAATTCTTTTCTTGGGTTAAATGAGCTTGCTAGACTGCTTAAGGTGATAAAAACAATCCTTGCATCTCTGCTTAACGGGCTGTCAATGAGGATACTATTAGCGGTTTTGGTGTAGTTGCTCTCAACATTCAAATTATTTTTTAGTATGTAGTTCATGTTTAATCCTTTTTGTGGTTTTTAGAGCCTTTTAAGGCTTTTAAATAGGCGCATAAATCCTTACCAATATCGTTCAAGCAACAAACTTTAAAGTAATTGTCTTTTTTGTCGCATTCTCTTTTTCTATTAATGATCCATTGATCGCATAAGCCTTTTTTTTTAAGCTTATTAAAAATCTTAAGCGTGTAGTAGTAATCAATGTTGAGTTTTCTTGAAATCTCGTCGGCTGTTTTAGGCAAATACGCTTTTTTATTTAGAAATTCTAAAACTCCTAAATCGATCGGTTGTAATTTTTCTAATTCCATGTCAAACCGCCTTTTTTTGGATTAAAATAGAATAGCTCGTTACGCACTTATTCCTCACATTGCAAACGCTTGATTTAATCGTGTGTGTTTTTTGGAGTCTTCCTAATTTTTGAATGAAATCAAAAAAACTTAAACCCGTATCGCTTCCTTTGATCGTTTGGTAAGTCAAATACTGGAATAATCAAAGCCATAAAGCCAGAAATTTTTATCATTGAAAACGTGAAAAACATAATCTCTTGCGCTAAAGGCTATTTTTTAGAAGAAATTAAAGAAAGGTTGAACGCTTTAGGGTATCAATTGAGCTATCAAATCCTAAACGCTAAAGATTATGGCGTGCCTCAAAACAGAGAGAGAGCGTTTATTGTAGGGGCTAGTCGTTTCAGTTTTGATTTCAATCTTTTAGAGCCTTCTCAAAGCGTGAGCGTTCAAGATGCCATAAGCGATTTAGCTTATCTTTGTTCTAATGAGGGGGCGTTTGAGAGCGATTATTTAAACCCTGTCCAATCAAGCTATCAAGCCTTAATGCGAAAAAATAGCCCTAAATTATACAACCACCAAGCCACCAACCACTCGCAAGCCGCTTTAGAGAAATTAAAACTCATTAACAAAGAGCAGGGCAAAGAATGCTTGCCTAAAAACTTGCATGGCAAACAGCAATTCAAAAGCACATGGGGGCACTTAAATTGGAATAAAATCAGCCCCACCATAGACACACGCTTTGACACCCCAAGCAACGGCACCAACTCCCACCCTGAATTGCACCGCTCTATCACGCCCAGAGAAGCCGCCAGGATACAAAGTTTTAGCGGTAATTATATCTTTTATGGCAATAAAACGAGCGTTTGCAAGCAAATCGGTAACGCTGTGCCTCCTCTTCTAGCCCTAGCCTTAGGCAAAGCGATCTTAAAAAGCTTAAGAAAATGATACAAATTTATCACGCTGACGCTTTTGAGATCATCAAGGATTTTTACCAGCAAAATTTAAAAGTGGATGCGATCATCACAGACCCTCCTTATAACATTTCGGTTAAAAACAATTTTCCCACCCTAAAGAGCGCTAAAAGGCAAGGCATAGATTTTGGGGAATGGGATAAAAATTTCAAGCTTTTAGAATGGATCACGCGCTACGCCCCCTTAATCAATCCAAACGGCTGCATGGTGATTTTTTGCTCTTACAGGTTTATAAGCTATATCGCTGATTTTTTAGAAGACAACGGCTTTGTAGTCAAAGACTTTATCCAATGGGTTAAAAATAATCCCATGCCAAGAAATATTCACCGGCGCTATGTCCAAGACACGGAATTTGCCTTATGGGCGGTTAAAAAGAAAGCCAAATGGGTGTTTAACAAACCCGAAAATGAAAAATATTTACGACCTTTGATCTTAAAAAGCCCTGTGGTGAGCGGGCTTGAAAGAGTCAAACACCCCACGCAAAAAAGCCTAGCCTTAATGGAAAAAATCATTTCCATCCACACAAACCCTGAATAACATCGTGCTAGATCCTTTCATGGGGAGCGGCACCACCGGCTTAGCGTGCAAGCGCTTGAAACGGAATTTTATCGGTATAGAATCAGAAAAAGAATATTTTCAAACCGCCAAAAAGCGTTTGAATCTGTTTTAAAAACGCTATTTGAATGAGATTGTGTTATAGTTATTTAAAAGGATATTTTGAATGAAAAGAATGTTAGCGGAGTTTGAAAAAATCCAAGCGATTTTAATGGCGTTCCCCCATGAGTTTGGCGATTGGGCGTATTGCATCAAAGAGGCTAGGGAAAGTTTTTTAAACATCATTCAAGCCATAGCTAAACACGCTCAGGTGTTAGTGTGCGTCCATACTAGCGATACTATCGGCTATGAAACGCTTAAAAACTTATCTGGTGTAGAAATCGCAAAGGTCGACACTAACGACACATGGGCTAGGGATTTTGGAGCGATCAGCATTGAAAATCATGGCGTTTTGGAGTGCTTGGATTTTGGTTTTAATGGCTGGGGGTTGAAATACCCTTCCAATTTAGACAATCAAGTGAATTTCAAGCTCAAAAATTTAGGGTTTTTGAAACACCCTTTAAAAACGATGCCCTATATTTTAGAGGGCGGGAGCATAGAAAGCGATGGGGCCGGGAGTATTTTAACCAACACCCAATGCCTGTTAGAAAAAAATCGTAACCCCCATTTGAATCAAAATGGAATAGAAAACATGCTTAAAAAGGAATTAGGGGCTAAACAAGTGCTGTGGTATTCTTATGGCTATCTCAAAGGCGATGACACCAATAGCCATACCGACACGCTCGCTCGCTTTTTAGATAAAGACACCATTGTTTATAGTGCATGCGAGGATAAAAACGATGAGCATTACACAGCCTTAAAAAACATGCAAGAAGAATTAAAAACCTTTAAAAAACTAGATGGAATGCCTTATAAACTCATCCCTCTAGAAATCCCCAAAGCCATTTTTGATGAAAACCAGCAACGCTTGCCGGCAACTTATGTGAATTTTTTATTGTGCAATGACGCTCTTATTGTGCCCACCTACAACGACCCTAAAGACGCGCTCATTTTAGAAACCTTAAAACAACACACGCCCCTAGAAGTGATAGGGGTTGATTGCAATACTTTAATCAAACAGCATGGAAGCTTGCATTGTGTAACGATGCAACTTTATTGAACAAAATCACGCTTTTTGGCGTGGTTCAAGGCGTGGGCATGCGCCCTTTTATTTATACCCTAGCTCAAAAATTAGAGCTTGTAGGCTTTGCGCGTAACACCCAAGCGGCTTTAGAAATCATCTTACCCGCTCATAAAACAGAGTCTTTTTTAAACGCCCTAAAAAAAGGGTTACCCCCTTTAGCGTTGGTTGAAAAAATCGTTATTAGCCCTTATGATAAAACGCTCAAATCCAATGGTTTTAGGATTTTAGAAAGCAAGAACCACCCCTTAAATTTGCTCAGTCAAATCCCTAAAGATTTAGGCATGTGTGAAGATTGCTTGCGCGAAATCAGAGATAAAAACTCCCCCTATTTTTATTACGCTTTCAATTCTTGCGCGAAATGCGGGGCGAGATACAGCCTTTTAAACGCCTTGCCCTATGACAGAGAAAACTCCGCCCTAAAGCCTTTCAAACTCTGTGAGTTTTGTGCATTCGTTTATAAAGACGCCAATAACAAACGCTTCCACATTCAAGGCATCAGCTGCAAAAAGTGCGGTATTACGCTCAGTTACAAGCGATTCAAAAATGATGACGCTCTTTTAGAATGCGCTAAAGACATTCAAAAAGGTAAAATCATCGCTCTTAAAGGTTTGGGAGGCTTTGCCCTCTTGTGCGATGCGAGGAATTTTCAAACCATAGAAAGATTACGGCTTTTAAAAAACCGCCCCCTAAAACCTTTCGCGCTCATGTTTAAAGACTTAAACACAGCCAAACAGCATGCGTTTTTGAATGCATTAGAATGCGAGAGCTTAAATTCCACAAGCGCCCCCATTCTTTTAGCGCGTAAAAAACCGAACACGCAATTAGCCCCTAATATCGCTAAAAACTCCCCCTTTTATGGCGTCATCTTACCCTATACCCCTTTGCATGCTTTATTACTGGATTTATTGGATTTCCCTATTGTATTCACGAGCGCGAATTTCAACTCCCTCCCTTTAGCGAGTAATGAAAAAGAGATTGATTCGCTTCATTTTATTTTTGATTTTAAGCTTACGCACAATCGCGCCATCATCCACAAGATTGATGATAGTATCGCGCAGCGCGTGGATAATGTAATTCGCCCCATGCGTTTGGCTAGAGGGTTTGCCCCCCTTTACCTCACTTTGCCCAAACGCTCTAATGGTTCGCCCAAAAAGATTTTAGCGCTTGGAGCGGAGCAAAAAGGGCATTTTAGTTTATTGGATAGTGAAACTTCTGTTCTTTTACTCTCGCCTTTTTGTGGGGATTTGAGCGTTTTAGAAAATGAAAAACACTTTAAAGAAACCTTGAATTTTTTCTTAAAAACCTATGATTTCAAGCCCACGCTCTTAGCTTGCGATAAGCATCAAAACTACACCACCACTAAAATGGCTTTTGAATTTAATACGCCCTTGTTGCAAGTCCAGCACCACCATGCCCACTTTTTAGCGAGCGTTTTAGACGCATTATTGCAAGATCCGCATTTAAACCACCCCTTTATAGGTATTGTTTGGGACGGGAGTGGGGCTTACGAAAATAAGATTTATGGGGCGGAGTGTTTTGTGGGGGATTTTGAATACATTGAAGAAGTGGCTAGGTTTGAAGAATTTTGGCTTTTAGGGGGGCAAAAAGCGATCAAAGAGCCTAGACGCCTAGTTTTAGAAATCGCTTTAAAACACCAGCTCAACAAGCTTTTAAAACGCGTTCAAAAGCATTTCAAAGAAGACGAATTAGAAATTTTCCAACAAATGCATGACAAAAAAATTCAAAGCGTCGCTACCAATTCCATAGGGCGTTTGTTTGATATAGTGGCGTTTAGTTTGGATTTAACAGGAACGATCAGTTTTGAAGCCGAGAGCGGGCAGGTTTTAGAAAATCTAGCCCTACAAAGCGATGAAATTGCCTTTTACCCTTTTACAATCAAAAACAGCGTGGTGTGTTTAAAAAAATTTTATCAAGCGTTTGAAAAGGATTTGGGCGTTTTAGAGCCTGAACGCATCGCCAAGAAATTTTTTAACAGCCTAGTAGAAATCATTACCGCTTTAATCGCGCCTTTTAAAGAGCATGTGGTGGTGTGCAGTGGGGGCGTGTTTTGTAATCAATTATTATGCGAACAATTAGCCAAACGATTGAGGGGGCTAAAGAGGCAGTATTTTTTCCACAAGCATTTCCCTCCTAACGATAGCAGTATCCCTATCGGTCAAGCCTTAATGGCGTATTTCAACCCTACAATCATCAAAAAAGGATAAAAAGGATAAAAATGGATAGCGTAACTCTAGCATGCGGGAACGGGGGGAAAGAAACAAACGCTTTAATTGAGCGAGTCTTCATGCCCTATTTGAAAGAATTTATCGTTGCGTTTGATGAAGACGCCCCCACATTTAAAGCTAGTGGGGAATATTGCGTGAGCACGGATAGTTTTGTCATCACGCCCTTGATTTTTAATGGGGGCGATATAGGCAAGCTTTGCGTTTGCGGGAGCGCGAATGACGTGAGCGTGCAAGGGGGCGAACCTTTGTATTTGAATATGGGTTTTATTTTAGAAGAAGGCTTAGAAATCCCTCTTTTAAAGCGAATTTTACAATCCATACAAAAAGAATTGTTTAAAGCCAACCTAAAACTCCTCTCCCTAGACACTAAAGTCGTGCCAAAGGGGAGTGTGGATAAGCTTTTCATCAACACAACTTGTATTGGTAAAATCATCAAGCCAGGGATTTCTTCGCGCCATTTACAACAAGGGCAAGCCATTATCCTAAGCGACACGATCGCCAATCATGGGGCAAGCCTGTTTGCGATGCGTCATGAAATCAAGCTTAAAACGAATCTAGAAAGCGATTGCCAACTGCTCTACCCCTTATTAAAACCCTTATTTTTAAGCGATCTCAAAATTGATGCTTTAAGAGATGCGACTAGGGGAGGGTTAGCGAGCGTGCTGAACGAATGGGCGAACAGCTCTAGAGTGAAAATTGTTATAGAAGAAGAAAAAATCCCCTTAAAAGAAGAAACGAAAGGGATTTGTGAGATTTTAGGGCTAGAACCCTATGCGCTAGCCAATGAGGGGGTGTTTGTGTTAGCGCTCAATCAAAAAGACGCCCCTAAAGCCTTAGAAATTTTAAAAAGTAACGAAAAAGCTAAAAACGCTTGCGTGATTGGCAAAGTGTTTGAAAACCCTTATCCTAGCGTGGTTTTAAAGAACGCATGGGGTTTTGAAAGGATTTTAGAGATGCCAGAGGGCGAATTGTTGCCTAGAATTTGCTAAAATTAAGGCGTTTTTTAAAATCTCTCTACCCTCTAAAATTTTTTCACCTAAGCTAAGTCTAAGTCCACTATACTCAGGGCATTTGAGAGAAAACTTGCAATAAGAGGGTGTTAATGGCGGGTTATAAAAAAGCGGGCTTGATATTGATGATAAAAAAGCGTTTGAGATTTAGAGTAAAGCGACCAAACCCCTTTTAATGGCTCAAGCTTTTTGAAGCGAATGTAAGCACAATATCGTAAAATCGCTAGCCCAACGCCTAATAGCGAAGCGTTTTTAAACTCTATAAGAGCCTTGATTTTATTTCAAACCTCTAAAAGTTTCAAATAATACTCATAAGCTTCTTTGATGCCCTGCTCTAAAGGGATTTCTAATTCCCATTTTAAAGCCTTTTGTTTGGAAATATCCATAAGCTTTTGTTGCATGCCCACTGGTTTGGATAAATCCTTAACAAACACGCCCTTATAGTCTAAAACCTGAGCGACTTTTTCGTAATACTCTTCAATGCTGTAATCCACGCCAGAGCCGACATTCATCACGCTAGGGATTTGAGCGATATTCTCATAAGCGAGAGCGATGAACCTCGCTAAATCTTTAGCGTTTAGATACTCTCTTCTGGCCGTGCCATCGCCCCACATCGCAAAATTTTTTTCATTTTTTAATTTAGCGGTGTGCATCCTAGCAATAAGCCCTGGTATCATGTGCGCTATTTTTTCTTCAAACTTGTCAAACTCGCCATAAAGGTTGCAAGGCACTAAAGTTTTATAAAAAACGCCTTTTTCAGCGCTCACATACTCGCAATACTTCATCACAGAAAGTTTGGCTAAAGCGTAGCCCTCATTCGTTGGCTCTAAAGAGCCGTTCAACAAATCGCTCTCTTTTAAAGGGTTAAGGGCGAATTTGGGATAAGCGCAAGAGCTCGCTAGATTAATGGCTTTTTTCACGCCCGAATCTAAAGCGCTAGAAAAGAGATACAAGCCCATGAGTAAATTCTCAACCATGTAAGTTGAAAGATCGTTCATGTTAGCGACAATGCCCCCCACTCTCCCGGCGCAATGGATAATGCCTGTAGGCTTGTATTCTTTCAAATAGGCTTGAACGTTGTCCTTATCCAACAAATACAATTCGCTCTTTTTAGGGGTGAGTAAAGTAACATCAGGCTTATTTTTTTTAAAATACAACGCCGTGTTCTGCCCCACCATGCCATAGGCGCCGGTGATTAAAATAATCTCATTCATAAAAATTCCTTAAAGTATAGCCCCCATCTTGCAAGTAAAGGTTTTTCTGGCATTCTTTTAAATCGTATTCTAACATGTCCTTAACCAACTCTTTTAAATCGTATTCCCTAACCCAGCCTAGCTCTTTTTCTGCCTTAGTGGGATCGCCTAAAAGCAAATCCACTTCAGTAGGCCTGAAATAGCGCTCGTCTATGCGCACCACGATTTGGCCTGTTTTTAAATGGCTTAAGTTTAAGTCTAAAGCGTTCGCTCTTTTTTCATCAACGCTTTTAATCAAACCGATTTCTTTAATCCCTGTATCTTGAAATTCTAAATTGATACCGATAAATTCAAAGCTCATTTTCACAAAATCGCGCACGCTTGTGGTCTTCCCTGTAGCGATCACATAATCTTGTGGGATGGGCGCTTGGAGCATTAAATGCATCATTTTCACGTAATCTTTGGCATGCCCCCAGTCTCTTTTAGCGTCTAAATTCCCTAAATACAAGCAATCCGTTAAGTTATACGCTATCGCGCTAGCGGCTCGTGTGATTTTACGGGTTACAAAAGTTTCGCCCCTTACTTTGCTTTCATGGTTAAAAAGGATGCCATTAACCGCAAACAAATTATAAGCCTCTCTGTAATTTTTGGTGATGTAAAAGGCATACATTTTAGCGACCGCATAGGGGCTTCGTGGGTTAAAGGGGGTGTTTTCATTTTGCGGGGTTTCTAAGACTTCACCATACAATTCGCTCGTGCTGGCTTGATAGAATCGTGTTTTATTTTCTAAGCCTAAAATCCGCATGGCTTCTAAAATCCTTAGTGTGCCAATACCATCAGCGTTAGCGGTGTATTCGGGGGTTTCAAAAGAAACTTTCACATGGCTTTGAGCGGCTAAATTATAAATCTCTGTAGGCTTAGTGGTAGCGATTAAATGGATGAGATTAGAGCTATCGGTCATATCCCCATAGTGCAAGAAAAAACGCCTTTTATGATCGCTATGCAAATCTTCATACAAATGATCGATCCTAGAAGTGTTGATGCTAGAAGAGCGCCTTTTTAACCCATGCACTTCATAACCCAAATTCAGCAAGTATTCAGCCAGATAGCTCCCGTCTTGCCCGGTAACCCCGGTGATCAAAGCGATTTTTTCTTTCATTATTGTTCCTCTATTGAATTTTCTTTATCAAATTTTTTCATTAGGCGTTTTGATTTTGTCTGTTAAAATCATCATCAACCCTTACAATATCGTCTTCACCGACATACTCGCCCACTTGAACTTCTATGATAATTAAAGGGATTTTGCCGTAATTAGCCAAGCGGTGTAGGGTGTTTTTAGGGATATAAGTGGACTCATTAGCTTGCAATTCAAACGATTGGTGATCCAACTCCACGCTCGCCATCCCGCTAATCACCACCCAGTGTTCGCTCCTGTGGAAATGCTTTTGTAAAGAAAGCCTAGCGTTTGGTTTGACTTCCAAAATCTTAACCTTGTAACAACCGCTCTCATGCAAGACTTCATAACTCCCCCAAGGGCGATAGACTTTAGTGTGCGTTTGTAATAATTCTTGATTATGCGTTTCTATCTCGCTCACTAGGGCTTTTAAATCTTTAGCCTTGTCTTTATGAACGATTAAAAGAGCGTCTTTAGTGTCAATGATGGCTAAATTCTCAACCCCTAAAAGAGCGCTCACTTTATGAGAAAACACTAAATTATTCTGGCTCTCTTTGGCAAAAACAGGCGTTTGATTCAGGCTGACATTCTCTTTAGGCTCGTTAGCCACCTCTTCAAAAAGAGCGTTAAAATTCCCTAGATCGCTCCATTTGGCGTTTAATCCTACCATTTTGATTTTGTGGCTTTGTTGCATTAAAGCTATATCCACGCTCACATCTTCTAAATCTTGCATGCTCTTTTCGCTCAAACGAGCGATCTTTTGTTCAAAAAAATACGCGTTTTCTAACGATTCAAACGCTCTTTCACACCCCTTTAAAATAGTAGGGGCATGCTTTTTTAGCTCGTCTAAAAAAACGCCCGCTTGGAAAACAAACATGCCGCTATTGAAATAAAAACCCCCGCTTTTTTGAAACTCTATCGCTTTTTCTAGGCTTGGCTTTTCAATGAATCGCTTCACATCTAAACCATTAGGGCTTTCAATATACCCAAACTCGGTATTGGGCTTGTCAATACTCACCCCAAAAGTGACTAAAAAACCTTTTTGCGCTAAATCAATCGCTTTTTTCATTGCATTTTCATACGCTTGAAGGTCTTTAATCAAATGATCGCTTGGCGTAACGATGAGTAAATCTTCTTTATCGCTCATTAAAGCGCTCAAAGCAATGGCGTTAGCGGTGTTTTTACTCAAGCTCTCTAATAAAAAACCCACGCTTTTGTTTTTGATTTCGCTCTCTATTTCTTCTAGGGCTAAAAAATAATGCTTTTCGTTGCACACAATGAGCGTTTCATCCACTAATGAAGCGTTTCTTTTAAAACTCAATTCAAACAAGCTTTTATGGTCAAAAAGCTTTAAAAATTGCTTAGGGTATAGGCTACGGCTTAAAGGCCATAAGCGTTTGCCGCTCCCCCCACTCAGTAAGATATTTTTAATTTTCATGGGTTTTCTTGTCAGGCTCTCTTTTGTTTTTTAGGGTTATTATAGCGTTTTTAATCGGGCGTTTTTGAGTCACTTCAAAAACTCAGCGATGACTTCATTCTCTCTGGGTATAGGGAAGAAAATGTCAGTATTGGGCGAAATGAAGACCCTACTCCCCTCTCTAATCACCACAATGGGAGCGATTTTGCTCTTGTCTCTTAAAATTTGATTGACCACTTGATTGATCCCCATACCGCTTTGCCTCATCAATTGCATTAAGAGGTAATCCCCAAAGAAATTGGTGGCTCCTTCTTTATTGCCCCTGTTGTTTAAAGCCGAAGTGATCCCAATCAATAAGCCGTTAGTGAGCGTAGAAAGCAGTAACGGCACGCCATAGCGCTGGAAATTCCTTTCAATCAATTCCCCCACTAAGCCGTTATAGCCTTTAATGTCCGCCCCTTTAGCGTTAGTGAGCATGATATTGATGCCATGGGGGTGATGATGCGGCTCCATACAATATCCAAGCGGTATTCGCCCATTTTGTTGTTGTTGCTGTAATAGCCTATGACTTTAGAGCCTTTGGGGATTAAAACGGCTTTTCCCATGTGAGCGAAAATATCGCTCTCCACTTGCGCGATGACTTTACCAGCGATCTGGCTAGAAATGGGCGTGATGAGAAAGGCGGGTATCATTTTATCCGCTGTAATGGTGCGTAAAAGCTTGTTTTCATTAGTGGCGATGTCTTTTTCTTTAAGGTTAGTGAAACCATCAATGCCATTAGGGTTATCCATGGGGAAAATCAGGTTTTCTTCGTAATTTTTAGGGCTTTGTTTGAAAGGGGTGATGCGAGCGGCTAATAAATCTAATTGCTTTAGAGAAAAATCTTTTTTAGGGGGGTTGTGTTTGTTTTTAAATCCATGGGAGTGCTCTTAAAAGTTTCTTCTTTGGAATAGTTCATTTCTTTGGAGTTTAGGGCTTTTAAAGCGGCTTTGAGCTGTTCTTGTAAGGCTTTGATGGTAGCGTCTTTGGAGCTTTCTGTGTTAGTTGGCTGTGGGTTTTGAGTGAAGGTGTAGTCTTGTAAGGGGTATTTCACCTCATCGTCATTTAAAAGGCTAGGCTGGTTATTTAAGGGGGCTTTTGGCTTTTGATGATAGACTAAAGAAATGGTTGTAATCGTTGCAAAACCCCCTGCAACAATCAACGCCCCCTTAAGCCACTTATTCATCTTTACCCTTTTTGACAAAACGGATGCACAAATAGTCCTTACCCAGCCTTAAAGTCCATTTAGTAGAAACGTCTTCAGTGATAATGTAATCGCCTACAATCCTTGTATTCACCGGGTTATCATAGCCATCAACGACCTTATAAACCACCGGGAATTTAGAGAGCGCTAATTTTTTGTCAAATTTGAAATAAGTGAATTGTTTGTCGTTAAAGATTTCTTTAGGCATCAAAGAAAGTTTGGATTTTTTAGAACAAGCCCATAAACAATACCATTTCCTTTGAGAGCTTTTTAAAGCCTTATAACCTTTTTGAATGTCTTTTTTAACGATTTTCATCGCATTGGTGTTATCGCCAATAGTTATAGTCTCTTCTTCTTTTTCTTTGGTTTCTTCTTTTTCTTCTTTTAAGGGTTTGTTGTTTGTGGGAGCGTTTTCAAGGGTATTTTCTTTATTTTCTTTATTTTCTTTTTGGGGCTTCAAAAAAGCGTTAGAATAATAATTTTTATCTTCTATAAAAACCTGCAAATTAGGGTGTTTGGAGCTGGTGAAAGTGGTAGAAAACACATAGAAAGAAAAAATCTTGCCCTCACTATCTATCACGCTGATATTAGAATCCACGCCAATTTGTAGGGGTTTGATGAGCAAAATGCGATCGTTACTTTCTAATATTTTCGCATCAAAGCCCACCTTATCCCCTAAAACAAAATCGCTAATGGGTTTTGAAAAAAACAATAAGGTCGCCATCGCATAACGCAAGCGGATTTTATAGGTTTGTCCTTGAAAGTAATCAATGTTCAAAGTGTTGGACATTTTTGAGCGGTTTTTATCAAAAAAGCTCCCTTGAATGGCGTTTAAATCCTGCATGGGGTGGTTTAAATGCGCCGGGGCTGTTTCGTTCGCTTCTTCTAAAAAGTCATCGGCTTTTAAAGCGCTAAAAGCCAACAAAAAGCCCACAAGAGCGTATAAAACCTTACGCATCAATCATTCCTATTAGTCGGCGCGATTTCAGTGATGCTGTAACGAGTGATTTTAAAGCCGGTAGGGTTTTTAGGCATGGAAGCGTAATCAAAATCCGGGGTGTCAAACAAATAGCTCAATACGATTTTATAACGCTTTTCATACACGAGCTTGTTTTCATTCAAAAGTTTAGCGGCAATGGACACGCTCGCAATGGGGTTATTGTCTTGCTGATAGATCGCAATATTGACGATATGGACTTCTCTTTCTAAATGGCTTTGTGCATAAATGCTGTTTTGGGTTTTAATCAAATCCTCAAAGCGTTGCCACACCTTAGAACTGCTTTGCAAGCGCACCAATTCATAGCGCGATTTATCGTCAATGCGGTTAATGCTCTCCCGGTTTAACACATACGCCCCAATGAGCGAACGAGCCAACGCTTCATTACTGGAAATGCTTTTATCCGCTCTTTGGATAATGGCGTAATGCTTGTCCTGGTTTAAAAAATCCACGAAATGGTGTTCGGTTTTTTGTAAGGGCAGGATACTGATTAACACGATCGCTAAAACAAGGGCGATAAAACTCATCAAGCCTAATAGCTTGTAAGCGATTTTCAAGCGGTTTCTCTCCAGTCTGAACACGCTTTGCATGTCCAAATCATTCACCGAAAAACCAGAAAGCTTGTTTTCTAAATGCTTTTCTTGGTGGCTTAAAAGCTCTTCTAAATAGATCAATTGCTCGCTGTTGAAAGGCTTTTCTCTCATGCGAGATTTAACCTATTTTCATACAAGGTGCAAGGGCTTTTTTTCATCTCATGCACCTTACTGGTGCAACCAAAAAACACAAGTCCCATGATAACAAAAAAAATTCTCATTAAATTCCCATTTATTTAAATTTCATTTTTTGTATTTATTGTATCCTTTTTAACCTTTTTTTGCTTGAAATTTGGAATTTTTACATCTAATTGAGTGGTTTCTACCTTAAATGTGGGGGAATGCGTTTCTTTTTCTTTAGAAACGCTACCGCTTGTAGAAGGAGAAACGCTAGAGGGAGCGGGCGAGGTCGTGATGTATTGTAAGGAATTGAGAGCGTTTTGGCTGAGGTTAGCGCTCAAATTGGTGGCGAGTTTGTAAGTTTCTTTAAGGCTGTTTTGCACCCTAAACAAAGCGTTGATGAAAAAAGGCACGCCGATGATAAAAACGCAACACAAAAATAACGCTACCACCAATAAAAGGCTTAAGTCTTGTTTTTCTTGCATGCTAGCATCTATTAAAGCCTTAGTAACCGACACGTTCAAAAACCCCACCAACAACAAAAAAGGCTTGTAAAACCCAAGAGCGAAGCATTTTTTTAGGCATATAACCACAACGCTCCTCCAGGTTTTAAAAAACCCAAACGCTAAAAACAGCGCCCCTAAAGAGCACCACACATGCACTTCCAAATACACTAAAATGATAATCGCAAACAAAACGCTCAAAAAAAGCGCTTGCAAGATGCTTAAAAAAAGCCACACGGACATTTCATTATGGCTCAAATCGCTGATAAAGCTAAGGGCATAAAAACCATGATTAAAGATAAAATCTAAAGAAAGCGCGTGGTTAGAAAAGTTACTCAAGCTTTGAGAGAGGCTTTGAGTGATCATGTTAGGCGCAATAAAAATAGCGTTTTGAAACAATTCATAAAAGCGCGAAGGGTTTTTTAAAGCGTAGTTAAACAGCGCAAAAAACCCCACAAACAATAACGCTTCTGTTAGCGCGCTAGTGCTGAAGAAATTCTGTTCTTTCAAACTCCTATAAGCAAAGAGCATGAACGCCAAAGCGACCACGCTATTAAACACCAATTGCGCATGCAAGGTGTAGAGAAAAAATTCAGCGAAACGCCCTAAAATCGCCGTGAGAGGCGTGATAAACCAAGAAAGGATAATCTCATAAGCGTCATGTTTCATCAATATTTCAACGGACTTTAATGTAAAATTCAAAGCCTTCACGCCACACTAATAATTCAATTTTAGGCGCGCTTAACGCTTCTCTTAAAGCCTTCGGGTTGGACGCCACATTTTTACGATTCACCCATAAAATCCTATCCCCAAGCTTTAAAAAATCCAAGCCTTTGGGCAAATGACTGCCTATTTTAGTGATAATGAAACGCTTGTCTAAAGCGATGCCATAGCGCTCTAAAAAAGTGTCTTTGAGCAAAAACCCCCCATAACGCTTATTGACTTTAAGCGTTACTTCTTTGATTTTATGGTTTCGTTTGATGCTTACTTTTACAAGGCTTTGGTATTTAAGATTGCTCACCACCCATTCAAACTCGGCTAATGAGTGGATCTTTTGGTGGTTGATCGCTAGGATTTCATCGTTTTTTAAAAAAGGGTTTTTAGGGAAAAAGGGATCAAATTGCGCCACCACTAAACGCTTATGATGTTCTTCTAAACGCACCCCAATATCCCCATAATAAGGCTCTTTTTGGTTTAAAAAGCGCTTGATAAATTTCGTTTCTATAAAGCCATTCCCCCCTACCCCTAGCCCTAACATTTGATAGCAAATATTGCTGATAACGCCATTTTTTTGAATCTCTTGTGAAATTTGGGCGTAGCGCTCATAGCCTTTTTGCCTAAAAAGCAATCGCGCTTCTAGGGCTTCTTTATCCCCTATACTGGCCATTGGCCTTATAAGGGCGTCTTTGTCTAAATCCCTTAAGGTATAAAAATACTCGCTTGGCGCACTTTGCAACAAATACAGCCCCACAAAGGGATCGGATTTGATGACTTTGGCGTGTTTAGGGTAGGTTTTGGAATAATACAGATACACGCCTTTAGGCAATCCTTTTAAAGCCACGCCCCCTTTTTGAAGGCTCGCTTTTTTAAAAAAAGCCTGACAATGCTTAAAATCATAAGCCCCTAAGCCGTTCAAAAAAACCAATAGAATGATAAGGGCTTTGTGAAACATCACAATTTGGCAAAATTCCCCAAATTCCCCAACATGTTAAAGGCTAAATTTTTGCGGTTTTCTTCTACGGCTTTATACCCGTCATTCAAAGCGCTCATCAAATAGATTTGCATCGCTTCTTTATCTTCTAACAGGCTGTCATCAATTTGCAAATCCACTAACTCCCCCACCCCATTAAAACTCACGCTCACCATTCCCCCACCGCTTTTGGAAGTGTGGATCGTGTCTTTATTCTTTTCTTCTAGTTGGGAAAACTCTTTTTTCATGCCGTCTAATAACCCGCCCAATTGACTAAAATCCATCTCTAACCCTTTATTTTTCTAAAATTTCATTCTTTTCATCCACTAGCACGATGCATGGCTTGTGCGCGTTGATTTCATCTTCATTCATGCTCGCATAAGCTAAAATGATCACCACATCGCCTATGGCCACCTTTCTGGCTGCTGCACCATTGACGCAAATCTCGCCCCTTTTTTTCCCTAAAATCACATAGGTGCTGAAGCGTTCGCCGTTATTGACATCCACGATTTCTACCTTCATGCCCTCTCTAAGCTTAGCGAGCTTGGCCAAATCCTCATCTATGGTGATCGATCCTACATAATTGAGATTAGCGTCTGTGATAGTGGCCCTATGGATTTTACTATAAAGCATTTCAAAAGTCATTTTCTTTCACCTTTTGCGCGCGCTTGATTTCTTTCAAAACCAATTGGTTTTTTTCTAGCAAGCAAGCGATCTTGCAAGGTTTTTTAAACGATTGCAAGAGCAATAGATCGCTTAGTGGGGTTTTGATCTCATTGTGAATGATTTTTTTAATTTCCCTCGCTCCTAAAGTCGTTTGGTAGCTTTTTTGCGCGATGAATTTCAAAACTTCTTTATGGAATTTTAAGGCTATGTCTTGCTCTAGCGCTAGGGCTTTTAATTTGTCTAATTCCACAGAAACAATGCGTTCAAAATCCTCCAAACCAAGCGCGTTAAACGGCACGATCGCATCAATCCTAGATCGTAATTCAGGGGTCAAAAGCTCTTTAACGGCTTTATCATACTTGGTGTTTTTAGCGCTAAAAAACCCTAGCACATCCTTATCCTTACTCCCCACATTTGAAGTCATGATCAAAATCACATGCTTAAAGCTCGCCTGATTGCCTAAATTATCGCTCAAAGTGGCGTTATCCATCACTTGCAACAACAAATCATACACATTAGAATGGGCTTTTTCTATCTCATCTAAAAGCAGCAAGCAATGCGGGTGTTTTTTAATCGCATTCACCAATAACCCCCCTTGCTCAAACCCCACATAACCGCTAGGACTCCCGATGAGTTTGGCCACGCTATGGGCTTCTTTATATTCGCTCATGTCAAAGCGTTCAAAATGCAAATTCAAATTCAAGGCCAATTCTTTAGCCAACTCTGTTTTCCCCACCCCACTAGGCCCCACGAATAAAAAGCTCCCCACAGGCTTATTTTTTGCAGAAAGCCCGCAATGCTGGATTTTAATCGCATTGCTGACAAGATTGATCGCTTCGGTTTGGGCGAAAATCTTATTTTTAAGCGATTTTTCCAAGTTCCTTAAAAGGGCTTTTTTATCGCTGCTCAAACGCATTTTAGGGATTTTAAGCTTGAGAGCGAGCGTTTCTTTCACATCATCAACGCCGATTTTTTTGCCCTTTTTAGGGCTGATTTTTTTCCTCGATCCCACCTCATCTAATAATTCAATCGCTTTATCCGGCAAGAATCTATCATGCATGTAATAGCTCGTTAAATCCACGCATGCCTTAAACACGCTCTCATCATAACGCACCTGGTGGTGTTCTTCATAAAGGGGAGCGATCTTTTTTAAGATCAAATAACACGCCTCTTTAGAAGGCTCTTCAACTTTTATGACTGAAAAACGCCTGTTGAAAGCCTTGTCTTTTTCAAACACGCTGCGGTATTCTTCAAAAGTGGTCGCTCCTAAACATTTCAAGCCCCCATCCGTTAGAACCGGTTTTAATATATTCGCCGCATCCAAGCTCCCAGCGTTACTGCTCCCTGCACCTAAAAGGGTGTGGATTTCATCAATGAATAAAATGATACGGCCGTTTTGTTGGATTTCTTTGAGCGTTTTTTTCAAGCGTTTTTCAAAATCCCCTCTGTATTTTGCCCCAGCCACCATTAAGGCTAAATCCAAAGAATAGACTTCATATTCTTGCAAAAACTCCGGCACTTCTTTTTGAGCGATCTTTAAAGCCAAAGCTTCAGCGATGGAGGTTTTCCCCACGCCCGCTTCGCCAATTAAAAGCGGGTTATTCTTTTTTCTGCGCCCTAAAATTTCTATCACTCTTAAAATCTCTTCTTCTCTGCCAATGACTGGATCTAAAGCGTTATCTTGGGCTAAAGCACTCAAGTTTTTAGCGTATTTTTTTAAGGGAGTGTTTTTGGGCACTTCTTCATTGGTGTCATTAGGAATGCCATGGTTATCCAAATCCAATAAAGCAGGATTGGAATACAAACGAGCGATGCCAAAACTATCCATGAGTTTTGAAGCGTAACAATCGGGGTGATCCAGCATTAAAATAAGCAATTCTTCCACGCCCACGCTCTCAAAACTACTCGCATACATTCTTTTAAGCATTCTTAATAGCACAAAACTCCTGGCAGGCATTTTGGCGGGATCGCTCTTTAAAGGCACATATTGCAACAAATAGTCTTTAAGGATTTGTTTTAATCTATCATAGTCATCTCTTTCTAAAACGCCAATCATCTTTGCCCCGCTCTCATGCTCCAAAATGGCCAATAGCACATGCTCTGTGGTGCAAAGGGCATGGTTAAGATCTAAGGCTAAATTTAAAGCTCGGTTTAGGACTTCATTGAGATCTTGATTGAATTTAGCCATTATCTTATCTCTTCTACCAATAATTTTAAGGGGAGATCCAGCTCTCTGGCTTTATCCCTAACCCATGCTGCCCTATGCCTGGCAATATCATAAGGATAGACGCCACAAACCCCCTCGCCATCACGATGGATGCTTGATGTGAGAGCTTGAGCCTCTTCTAAAGACTTGTCAAAAAAATCCCTCAAAGCAGAGATGACAAATTCCGCTGTCGTAATGGGGTCATCAACCATGATCACTTGCGCCATGGTGGGGGTGGGTATGTTATACATTTTCATGCTGCTTATCCATGCTACTTGGCGATCACAACAGGGATACTGGATTGTTCAACAAGGCTATTTTGGTGCGAAATGAACAAACGATACAACAAATTAGATTCGCTCGCCCCAATCAATAACAAATCATAATCCTTCGCCATTTCTAAAACCACATCAATCAAATCGCCGCTTTTTAGAACGCTCTCGCACTCTATATTCTCTTTTTTGAAAGCGTCTTCAAATTGCTTTAACAAAGCCTTAGCTTTTTCTTCTTCTAAGGCTTCTGTTTGGCCATAATCCATCATCCCGCTTTCGCTGTAAATAAACACTTCCATGCTCACATGCAACAAGGTGAAACGGACCTCTTTAAGCGAATGGGCTAATTTGACAGCGAATTTAATAGCGTTATAACATTCTTGCGTGTCGCTAATCCCAAATAAAATATTCATAAGAACCAACCTTAAATGAAGTTTTGATATTATACCAAATAAACCCTAATGACCCGCTGAAAGCTCAAAGATAAAGCGCTACAATCTCGCTTAAAGAAAAGGACACAAAATGCTATTGAATTACGACTTTTTAGAATTTGTTGATGATGAACCTAAAAGACACACTTCCTTGACATCAGCTATTGATAAAGCGTTAGCGGACAGGAAATCAGCTAGACAAAATAAACCTAAAGTAAAGATAAAAGACAACTTATCTTTAAGAGCGACACTAGATGCGTTTGGTGAGGAACTCTCACAACTTAAAAGAGAACAAAACACAACGACTATTAAAGCTTCCACGATTGAGAGCGCTAATCTCAATAGCATTGTCAATAAAATCAAAAGCGGACTACCTTTTGGAACTATCTCGGCGTTTAGACCTTTTAAAGACGCTTTTTATAAAGACTTTACTGAAAAACAACAAAAAGCGTTAATCAGTGCGTATAAAAGCGGATTTGACCCTAAAAATGCGGACAAAGTCGCTCAATATTGGCAAATCAAACTCACTAAAATAGACCCATACGAACCTATAAAAGCTAAAGACTTCTTTAAAGGGAATACTAATATTTATAGGACACTTCGCAATTTATTTGGACAAAAATTTATGGATAGCTATATTGCTCCTAAAAGTGAAACCACAATGAGAGACTTTATGTCTAGCGATAAATTTGTCAAAAAATACCGCTACACCCAAAAAGACAATATGGAAAGGACAGAACAGCTAAAATCACTATTGGATAGTAAGCGAGACTTCATTGGTTATATTCAAGTAATCGGCTATTGGAAAGACAATCTCGAGGACGCCCTAATACCTGATAAAGAGACTAGCTTTTTTGTATTCACAAACGAGCCTAGTAGCACATTTGATTTAGCGAGCTATTTATTATTGTTAGCGAGACTATTCAATCAAGCGGCGATTTGTTATTGCGACAACGCAAAGACTGATAAAGTGGAATTGGTGAGCGCTTTACCTAATGACTTTGGCGATGTGTGGGCGAAATTCACTGACATCACATTCACTATCCCTTTAACCCAATCTCTCACACGCTTACACAATAAAGTCTATACATTCTTTGAAAAGAAAAATATGGAAAATTATGGCGTTAGTTTTGAAGAGCTTTCTACGACAAAATTAAAAGCAATGGGAATGCCTAAAGACATTGAGGGATTTAACATTCCTTGTAAAGCCTACATTGAACACCACATTAAAACTTCTATTTATAGCAGTTTAGGAGGGGAACGAAATTATCCTGGTCGCACTTTTGATATGGACAAAATTCAACAATACGAGCTACAAGCTATTAAAAGACTAGATTTACAAAGATGCTCTAAAAGTAAAAGCTTTAAAGCAAGCTACAACCACAACATTCAAGTTAATAACCTTGTCAATGCTATGCTAAAAGGCAAAAAAGTGAGTAGGACACTAATTGCTAAAGTGCTTGCTAACACCATAGACACTGATGCGGGTTATTGCTTTATTTCACCGACAGATTTAGCGACACAACTTGATAGTATCAGCCCTAGACTATCCAAGAGTATCGTAACCGCCATAGAGCAAGCAGAGGGCGTTAGACTAACTTATGCGTTAATTGACAAAATCACCTATAACTCGCTCCACAATACCTTGAATTTCATCTTTGATATTGATAACCCTATGAGCGACCAATCATTAAATGAGTTAGTCATTGAAGTCCCAAGAGAAGCGCTTAAAAATGTGAAGTTACCACAAATTAAAAATGTATTGACCGCTCAAATCTTTGATGGTGCTTACCACTTTAAAAGTTAAACCATGCTCTTTATCAGTGCGACTAACACCAATGCCGGAAAAACCACATGCGCTAGGCTATTAGCCCAATATTGCAACGCTTGTGGCGTTAAAACGATCTTGTTAAAACCCATTGAAACGGGCGTTAATGACGCCATTAACCACTCTAGCGATGCGCATTTGTTCTTGCAAGATAACCGCCTTTTGGATCGCTCTTTAACCTTAAAAGACATTTCATTCTATCGTTATCATAAAGCCTCAGCCCCTCTCATCGCCCAACAAGAAGAAGATCCAAACGCCCCCATTGATATAGATCATTTAATCCAACGCCTCCACAATTTCACCAAAACTTACGATTTAGTCATCGTTGAAGGGGCTGGGGGGCTATGCGTGCCTATCACTTTAGAAGAAAACATGCTGGATTTGGCTCTGAAATTAAAAGCCAAAATGCTTTTGATTAGCCATGACAATTTGGGCTTAATCAATGATTGTTTGCTGAATGACTTTTTATTGAAATCCCACCAATTAGATTATAAAATCGCTATCAATTTGAGAGAAAACAACACCGCTTTTTACAGCATCAGTTTGCCCTATATTGAGCTTTTTAACGAACGCTCCAATAACCCCATTGTGATTTTCCAACAAAGCCTAAAAGAATTAATGAGCTTTGCTCTTAAATAAAGTGCAAACAGAACGCACGCTGATAAAAAAGCCCCCTAACAGCAAAGCGTATAAAATCCAGCTAAAAATGGGTTTTGAAATGTCAGTGCTCTCTTTTAAGGGCTTTAGAAAAATCACATTAGGGAACATGTTAAACAAATTGATCCGCCAGCCATAGTATTGCACTTCCACTTGCTGGTTGACTAAACTTTGAGCGAGAGCTGAAATATCAGCCGAATTAAACTTAAAATAAAAAGGGAAGCCAAAGCGCGTGTCTTCGTTACGATAGACGGTTACGCTTTTTTGATCCTTAGGGTCGTAAGTTTGCACAAAATAGACATCTCTAGCAAGGGTTTTTACTTCCTTATTATTGGGCGTGTTTTCATTTTCATTCATTCTTTTGACTTCCACCCCGCTAATGACAGCCGCGCTATAATGGGGCATGCAATAGCTCACTAAAAGCATGAGCACTAAAAAGATCGCCGTTAGAATGAATAAAACCACATTACGCACAAATTTTATCAACTTCATTCCTTAATGATAGTATTAGCCTATAATCGCATTCAAACACCAGAGCTTAAAGGCTCTTTCACATGTTTTCAATCATCACGCTAGCGAATTCAGAGCATTTCACTTCTTTAGCCCCATCCATCAAACGAGCGAAATCATAAGTAACTTTCTTGCTCTTAATCGCTTTTTCCATCGCAGAGACGATCAAATCAGCCGCTTCCACCCAGCCCATATGCCTTAACATCATTTCCGCGCTCAAAATAATAGACCCCGGATTGACTTTATCTAGCCCAGCGTATTTAGGAGCGGTGCCATGGGTGGCTTCAAACATGCCCACTGTGTCATTGAGATTAGCCCCAGGAGCGATACCAATGCCCCCCACCATCGCCGCTAACGCATCAGAGATATAATCCCCGTTCAAATTCATGGTCGCAATGACGCTGTATTCGCTAGGGCGTAATAAGATTTGTTGCAAGAATGCGTCAGCGATCATGTCTTTAATGATGATTTCTTTACCGGTTTTAGGGTTTTTCAAAGAACACCATGGGCCTTTATCAATGACTTGAGCGTTAAATTCTTTTTGAGCGAGCGCATAGCCCCACTTCATGAACGCCCCCTCAGTGTATTTCATGATGTTACCTTTATGCACAAAAGTTACGCTTGGCTTGTCGTTATCAATAGCGTATTCAATCGCTTTTTTCACCAACCTCTCTGTGCCTTCCTTACTAATGGGTTTTATCCCTATGCCGCTGCTTTCAGGGAAGCGGATTTTTTTAACCTTTAGTTCATTTTGTAAAAAATGGATGAGTTTTTTCGCTTCCGCACTGCCTTCTTGCCATTCAATGCCCGCATAAATGTCTTCAGAATTTTCTCTAAAAATCACCATATCCACTTTTTGTGGTTCTTTCACTGGGCTTGGACTCCCATACCACCTTACCGGTCTCAAGCACACATACAGATCCATTTTTTGGCGTAACGCCACGTTCAAAGATCTAAACCCCTCACCAATCGGCGTGGTCAAAGGCCCTTTAATAGAGACTTTATAGTGGTTAATCGCTTCAATAGTGTCCGGTAAGAGCCATTGCTCTTCGGGGCTTAATTCTTTGTGATCTTTAAATTTTTGATAGCATTTTTCGCCCACAAACACCTCATACCATGCGATTTTTTTCTCGCCTTTATACGCTTTTTGAACCGCACTATCCACGACTTTAATCATCGCAGGGGTAATATCTGATCCAATGCCATCGCCCTCAATGAAAGGGATAATGGGGTAATTTGGCACATGCAATTTGTTGTCTTTAATCGTAATTTCTTCGCCCTCTTTAGGCTTTTGTAAAATTTTAGGGTTGTAAGCCATCTCTCGTCCTTTTTCTAAAGTTTGAGTAACTATACTAGCGCAAAAATACTATATAACCCCTAAAAATCTTTTTTTTGAATGCGTGTTTAAAAGTAGTGGTTGGAAATAACTTGAAAAAACGCAATGTTTTTAAAAGAAATCATTTAATTTTTTGGCTTATAATGGAGTGCTATCATTCTAAAAACTTAAGGAAATTGAATGTCTGTTACTTTAATCAATAATGAAAATAATGAACGCTATGAATTTGAAACGATTGAATGCACTCGTGGGCCTAAAGCGGTGGATTTTTCCAAGCTTTTTGAAACGACCGGGTTTTTTTCTTACGATCCAGGGTATTCTTCTACCGCCGGGTGCCAATCTAAGATCAGCTATATCAATGGCAAAAAAGGCGAATTGTATTACAGAGGGCATAGAATAGAAGATCTAGTCGCCAAATACAAATATGTAGATGTGTGCAGGCTATTACTCACAGGGGAATTACCCAAAAATCAAGATGAAAGCTTGGAATTTGAACTGGAATTACGCCACAGAAGCTTTGTGCATGAGAGCTTATTGAACATGTTTTCAGCTTTCCCTAGTAACGCCCACCCTATGGCGAAACTCTCTAGCGGTGTGTCTATTTTATCCACCCTTTATTCCACGCACCAAAACATGCACACTGAAGAAGATTACCAGACTATGGCCAGAAGGATTGTCGCTAAAATCCCCACGCTTGCGGCTATTTGCTATCGTAATGAAGTGGGAGCGCCCATTATTTATCCGGATATCGCGCGCTCTTATGTGGAAAATATCCTTTTCATGCTGAGAGGGTATCCTTATAGCCGCTTAAAACACACCACTCAAGGCGAAGTAGAAATCACGCCCCTAGAAGTGGAAGCCTTTGATAAAATCCTAACCTTGCACGCTGACCATGGGCAAAACGCCTCTTCTACCACGGTAAGGAATGTCGCTAGCACCGGCGTGCATCCTTATGCAGCCATTAGCGCGGGCATTAGCGCTTTATGGGGGCATTTGCATGGCGGAGCGAATGAAAAAGTGCTTATCCAATTAGAAGAAATCGGCGATGTGAAAAATGTGGATAAATACATCGCACGAGTGAAAGACAAAAACGACAATTTCAAACTCATGGGCTTTGGGCATAGGGTGTATAAAAGCTACGATCCGCGCGCTAAAATCTTAAAAGGCTTGAAAGACGAACTGCACCAAAAAGGCGTTAAAATGGACGAACGCTTGAGCGAAATCGCCGCGAAAGTGGAAGAAATCGCGCTAAAAGATGAGTATTTCATTGAAAGGAATCTCTACCCTAATGTGGATTTCTACTCCGGCACGATTTTAAGGGCTTTAAAAATCCCGGTGCGTTTTTTTACGCCGGTGTTTGTCATTGGCAGAACCGTGGGCTGGTGCGCTCAACTTTTAGAGCATGTCAAAAGCCCGCAAGCTAGGATCACGCGCCCAAGACAAGTTTATGTCGGGGATTAATATTAAGCTAGGCTTTGTTTTATAAGCGTTGATGATAGTTTTAAAAAACGCTCAAAGCCTTTTTAAAAGAGTGAGAAACTCGTTTAAAAGAGTGAGGATCTCGCACCAAGCAGGCGGTAATTTTTAAATAACCGCATGCAAACGCCCCAAAACTCAAAAATAACCCCACTTTTAAAGCAAACCCCTAAGCTTTTTAGGCTTAGGGAACGCTCTTATAAATTTTAGCGTTTTATTGAAACCACCACTTTTTTTAAAGAAATCCTAGAAACCCTTGAGTTTTTAGGGGAAATGATTGCAAAACACGCCTCTTAAGAAAATTTAAGGAAATCCTTTTTACAATTTAAGAAATCATTCTTGCAACAAACCAAAAACAATCCAAGTTAAAAACCCCTTTTTTTATCACTACCCCTATTCAAACAACCTCATTTCTTTTAAAATCATTTTCATTTGTTTCATATTTGTTTAGAAACGCTACAAAAACCTTTTTTTTTTTTTTTTTGAAAGGTCAAAAACGCCTAATTAATATCAAAATCCCATTAATTTATACTATATTAACGAAAGCTTGCGGTATGGTTTCACTTAAAGACACACTTTCGCAAGATTTGACGGACAAAATCAATCTTATTTCAAGTAATAAAAGGAGAAAACATGAAGAAAAAATTTCTGTCATTAACCTTAGGTTCGCTTTTAGTTTCCGCTTTAAGCGCTGAAGACAACGGCTTTTTTGTGAGCGCCGGCTATCAAATCGGTGAATCCGCTCAAATGGTGAAAAACACCAAAGGCATTCAAGATCTCTCAGACAGCTATGAAAGATTGAACAATCTTTTAACGAATTATAGCGTCCTAAACACTCTTATTAGGCAGTCCGCCGACCCCAACGCTATCAATAACGCAAGGGGCAATTTGAACGCGAGCGCGAAGAATTTAATCAATGATAAAAAGAATTCCCCGGCGTATCAAGCGGTGCTTTTAGCCTTGAATGCGGCAGCGGGGTTGTGGCAAGTCATGAGCTATGCGATCAGCGTTTGTGGCCCTGGCTCTGACAAAAATAAAAATGGGGGCGTCCAAACCTTTGAAAATGTGCCGTCAAATGGGGGGACTACCATTACTTGCGATTCATTTTATGAACCAGGACCATGGAGCGGTATATCCACTGAAAATTACGCGAAAATCAATAGAGCTTATCAAATCATCCAAAAGGCTTTTGGAGCAAGCGGGCAAGATATTCCTGCTTTAAGCGACACTAAAGAACTTAATTTTGAAATTAAAGGGAAGAAAAACGATAGCGTCCAGCCAGGAGAAAAATGGAAATTCCCATGGACTAATGGAAAATTTGTTTCGGTCAAGTGGGTGAATGGGGAGTATAAAGAAACTAAAGAAGACATCAAAGTGTCCAACAACGCTCAAGAGCTTTTACAACAAGCGAGCATTATTTTAACCACTCTTAATGAAGCATGCCCATGGTTGAGTAATGGCGGTGGCTATTGGAAAGATATAAAAGGCGATGGGACGGCGTGCGGGAGTTTTAAAAATGAAATCAGCGCGATTCAAGACATGATCAAAAACGCTGCAATAGCCGTAGAGCAATCCAAAATCGTTGCCGCCAACGCGCAAAACCAGCGCAACCTAGATACAGGGAAGACATTCAACCCCTATAAAGACGCCAACTTCGCCCAAAGCATGTTCGCTAACGCTAGAGCGCAAGCGGAGATTTTAAACCGCGCCCAACAAGTGGTGAAAGACTTTGAAAGAATCCCTGCAGAGTTCGTAAAAGACTCTTTAGGGGTGTGCCATGAAAAGGGTAGCGACGGCAATCTCCGTGGCACGCCATCCGGCACGGTTACTTCTAACACTTGGGGGGCAGGCTGTGCGTATGTGGGAGAGACCTTAACGAGTCTAAAAGACAGCATCGCTCATTTTGGCGACCAAGCCGAGCAAATCCATAACGCGCAAAACCTCGCCTACACTTTAGCGAATTTCAGCGGCCAATACAAAAAGCTAGGCGAACACTATGACAGCATCACAGCAGCGCTCTCTAACTTGCCTGACGCTCAGTCTTTACAAAATGTGGTGAGCAAAAAGACTAACCCTAACAGCCCACAAGGCATACAGGATAACTACTACATTGACTCCAATATCCATTCTCAAGTGCAATCCAGGAGCCAAGAACTCGGCAGTAACCCTTTCAGACGCGCCGGTTTAATCGCCGCTTCTACCACCAATAACGGCGCGATGAATGGGATCGGCTTTCAAGTGGGCTATAAGCAATTCTTTGGGAAAAACAAACGATGGGGCGCAAGATACTACGGCTTTGTGGATTACAACCACACCTATAATAAATCCCAATTTTTCAACTCCGATTCTGATGTTTGGACTTATGGCGTGGGGAGCGATTTGTTAGTGAATTTCATCAACGATAAAGCCACTAAACACAATAAAATTTCTTTTGGTGCGTTTGGCGGTATCCAACTAGCAGGGACTTCATGGCTTAATTCTCAGTATGTGAATTTAGCGAATGTGAACAATTACTATAAAGCTAAAATCAACACCTCTAACTTCCAATTCTTATTCAATCTGGGCTTAAGGACCAATCTCGCCAGAAATAAGAGAAGAGGTGCTGAACATAGCGCGCAACATGGCATGGAGTTAGGCGTGAAGATCCCCACGATCAACACGAATTACTATTCTTTGCTAGGCACTACCTTGCAATACAGAAGGCTTTATAGCGTGTATCTCAACTATGTGTTTGCTTACTAAAAGCTTAAAACTCCCTTTTTAAGGGGGTTTTTTTGAACCCTTTGTTTTGGGGGATTTCTTTTAAACTCCCTTTTTTTGAACCCTTTCTTTTTTTAAATTCTCTTTTTTGGGGGGTTAATCTTTTTTCACTGATTTTTTCACTGACTTCTCACTCGCTTTTTAATCTTTTCATAAAGTTTTTATTTTTCTAAACTTTTTTAATTTTTTCCACCAAACAAAGTTTTTCGACTTCAAGCGTTAATCACAAAAAATACTCAAAGGCGTTTTTTACAATCTAAATAAAAATTAGCGTTATTCAAGCGATCCTTTTAACCACCCAAGCAAGAAACCCCAAACATCTTTAGCGTTCGCGCGCTCCACTAACCAAAAAACGCCCCAAAAGTCAAGGACAAACCCGATCAAAAAGGAAACCCATAAGCTTTTTAGGCTTAGGGGAACGCTCTTAGAAATTAGCGTTTCATCAAAAACACTACCTTAAACCAAGAAAAAGAAATTTCAAGGTATAATAGTTTCCAAGAGCGTTTGCCACTTTTACACTTCATGGCATGCTCCTTATTTGGATTTGCCCCATATCCTAACTATGGGGCGTGATGAAATCCTACAACCAACACGCTTTAAAGCTCTTCAATGCAAGCCACCCTAAAAAAACGCTTCTCTAGTCTTAAAATAAACCATAAAATCCCCATACCTACGATATAATCCTAAGATCGATTGATTTTAAGGGGCGTGTTTGGCATCATTATTCCATCTGAAGTTTTTAAAACCCCTAAGTTGTCTGCAAGCCGGTTTGCTTTATAGCCTTATTTTTGGCGTTTTATACCATTTCCCTTTGTTCGCTTATGTTTATAAAGAAAGCAACCAAGTTAGTTTTATCGCCATGATGGTTGTGGTGCTTTTTTGCGTGAATGGCGCTCTTTTTTTGGCGTTAGGCTTGATCTCTGCTTCTTTGATGCGTTGGAGCGCAATAGTTTTTAGTTGGCTCAATTCTGTCGCTTTCTATTTCATTAGCGCTTATAAGGTGTTTTTAAATAAGAGCATGATGGGGAATGTCTTAAACACCAATACGCATGAAGTTTTAGGCTTTTTGAGCGTTAAATTATTCGTTTTTATCGTTGTTTTTGGGGTGTTACCCGGCTATATCATTTATAAAATCCCCATCAAAAATTCTTCTAAAAAAGCGCCCTTTTTAGCGATCTTGGCGTTAGTGTTTATTTTTATCGCTAGCGCTTTAGCTAACGCTAAAAATTGGCTGTGGTTTGACAAGCATGCGAAATTCATAGGGGGCTTAATTTTGCCCTTCGCTTATAGCGTGAACGCTTTTAGAGTGAGCGCTCTTAAATTTTTCGCCCCCACTATCAAGCCGCTCCCTCTCTTTTCGCCCAATCATTCCAATTCGTTTGTGGTGCTAGTCATTGGCGAAAGCGCTAGGAAGCATAATTACGCCCTTTATGGCTATCAAAAACCCACCACCCCAAGATTAAGCAAACGCTTAGAAAATCACGAACTCACCCTTTTTAACGCCACTTCTTGCGCCACTTACACGACAGCGAGTTTGGAATGCATTTTAGATTCTTCTTTTAAAAACAACGCCTATGAAAATTTGCCCACTTACTTGACTAAAGCCGGTATTAAAGTCTTTTGGTATAGCGCGAATGACGGCGAAAAGAATGTTAAGGTTACAAGCTATCTTAAAAACTATGAATTGATTCAAAAATGCCCCAATTGTGAAGCGATCGCTCCTTATGATGAATCCTTACTCTATAATTTGCCTGACCTTTTAAAAGAACACTCTAATGAAAATGTCTTGCTCATCTTACACCTTGCCGGCTCGCATGGCCCCAACTATGACAACAAAGTGCCTTTAAATTTTAGGGTGTTTAAGCCTTATTGCTCAAGCGCTGATCTGTCTTCTTGCTCCAAAGAAAGCCTGATTAACGCCTATGACAACACCATTTTTTATAACGACTATCTGTTAGACAAAATCATTAGCATGCTCAAAAAAGCCAAGCAACCCGCCTTAATGATCTATTTAAGCGATCATGGCGAAAGTTTGGGCGAAGAAGCGTTCTATTTGCATGGCATTCCTAAAAGCATCGCCCCCAAAGAGCAATACGAGATCCCCTTTATCGTTTATGCCAACGATCTTTTTAAAAAGGAGCATTCCATTATCCAAACCCAAACCCCCATTAATCAAAACGTGATTTTCCATAGCGTTTTAGGGGTGTTTTTGGATTTTAAAAACCCAAGCGTTGTTTATCACCCTCCTTTAGATCTGCTTAAACACAAAAAAGAGTGAAATAACACTCATGAAAAAATTCTTATTTAAACAAAAATTTTGTGAAAGCCTGCCGAAAAGCTTTTCTAAAACTTTGTTAGCGCTCAGTTTGGGCTTGATTTTACTGGGTGTTTTTGCACCCCTCCCTAAAGTCCCTAAACAGCCTAGCGTGCCTTTAGTGTTTCATCTCACCGAGCATTACGCGCGCTTTATCCCTACGATTTTATCTGTGGCGATTCCCTTAATCCAAAGAGATGCGATAGGGCTTTTTCAAGTCGCTAACGCTTCTATCGCTACAACCCTTCTCACGCACACCACCAAAAGAGCCTTAAACCATATAACAATCAACGATCAGCGTTTGGGCGAGCGCCCTTATGGGGGTAATTTCAACATGCCAAGCGGGCATTCGTCTATGGTGGGTTTGGCGGTGGCGTTTTTAATGCGCCGTTATTCTGTTAAAAAATACTTGTGGCTCTTACCCCTAATCCCTTTAACCATGCTCGCTCGCATTTATTTAGACATGCACACCATTGGCGCGGTGTTGGCCGGGCTTGGCACTGGAATGTTATGCGTGGGTCTTTTTACAAGCCCCAAAAAGTCTTAATCAAAAACCTTGATTAAAGCCTTAATTCCTGTTTTTATAATCTTCATAAGAAAAATTTTTAAGGATCTTAAAACCTTGCGAGTCTATTTTAGCCAGGCTTGGCAGTGGCACGCCATTAAACGAGTTGTTTTTCACGATCGTATAATGGAGCATGTCTTGAAACACGATTTTATCGCCCCTTTTTAAAGGCGTTTCAAAGCTAAAGCTCCCCATAAAATCCCCCGCTAAACAAGTAGGGCCGCCTAAAAAATAAGAAAACGCCCCTTGATTTTCGCCCTTTTCAACTTCAACAAGCTCTTCATCATTTTCTACAGAGATTTTAAAAATGCTAGGGCGATAAGGCATTTCTAAACAATCGGGCATGTGAGCGCTAAAAGAAGCGTCTAAAATCGCAATTTCTTGATCGTTTTGAACGATGTCTATCACGCTTGCGATTAAAAACCCGCATTGCCACCCTATGGCTTCCCCAGGCTCTAAAATCACCTCTATATTATGATAACGCTCTTTAAAATCCTTAATCGTTTGGATGAGCAAATTCACATCATAATCGCTCTTAGTGATATGATGCCCCCCACCAAAATTCACCCACGCCATGTTTTCTAAATAGGGCTTGAAATGCCTTTCTACATGCTCTAAAGTCCGGCACAAAGCGTCAGCGTTTTGCTCGCAATGCGTATGGAAATGCAACCCGCTCACCCCCTCTAAGCCATGCTCTTTCACCCCCTTTTCAAATCCGCTAGGCGTAATCCCTAACCGGCTCACTTTAGAGCATGGGTTATAGATCGCTGGGGTTACTTCACTATAAAGAGGGTTGATTCTCAAACCCATTTTAATGGGGCTTAAGCCCAAGTTTTCTAATTGCTTGTTTTTATCTAAAATCCTGTCTTTATAGGTGGCGTATTGGTAAAAAGAGTTGAAAATAATGCTTGTCGCTAGGGGTAAAATCGCGCTCATTTCAGCCTCTTTGAAAGCCGGGCTATAAACGCAAATTTCTTTGTGGCTCTCTCGCCCCCCAAATTCTTCAAAAGCGAGCTTAGCCTCATAAAGACCGCTCGCGCAACACCCGTTCAATTTTTGCCTCAAAATCCCAAACTCACGCCAAAACGCATACCCCTTTAAAGCGAGCAAAACCTTTGCCCCACTTTGTTGGCGCACGATTTCTAAAATCTTGGCGTTTTTTTCTAAGCGTTCGCTCTCTAACACATAGCAAGGGGTGGGGATAGCGCTGTATTTTTTCATGCTAATTCCAAAAATTGCTTAACCACTCGCTGGATGTCTTTAGGGTTAGACTTGGAAATGAAATCATCGGCTTTTAAACTCCTGGCCATGTCTTCATTAGAGCTGCCGCTCATAGAAGAATTGACGACGATAGGGATTTTTGAAGTCAAAGGATCGTTTTTAACCTGTTTGATCACTTCAAAACCGCTCGCTTCTGGCATTTCTAAATCGGTGATGATAAGGCCAATATTACTCACATCGGTTGTCGGGCTGAATAAATGCTCTAATAAGGTTTTACCATTGATAAAATCTATATGCTTGACGCCTAGCTTGTCTAAAATCATTTGCATGGTTTTTAAAACGCTTGGGGAGTCATCAGCGAGCAAAACGCATTGGTTAGAATGGATTTTAGAAAGCGTCTCTAAATCGCTGTGTTTTTCATCTTCAATCCAAGGGAACACATCTATAAGCATTTTTTCAATATCCACCACTTGCACCAAGCGCCCGTCAAAATAGCGCGTGCGGCTCACGAGCTTGTTATTGCCTGCAGATCCCCCTAGCCCAGCGCTTTGCTCCATTTCAGTCCATTTCTTGCTCAAAATCCTATCCGCTTCATAGATCCTAACCCCTATGGTCCAACGAGAAAACTCACAAATCATGACAATATCGTCTTCGCCCTTGTCTTTTTCTATCCTATAAGGGCGTAAATCCTTGTTTTTGTTTTGGCTGTCATAATAAAACCATTTTTTCATATCAATCAAGGGAATGGTGAGCTCTCTTATAATGATTAGCCCCTCAACAAGCGAATTGTTTTCGTGGCTGATAATAGTGAGATTGCCATGGTATTTCACCACTTCACGGATCTTAAAGACATTGACCGCATACAAATCCTTGTTTTTACCCAGCCTGAAACACAACAACTGCAACTCGTTATTTTTATGCAAACTCGTAACTTGATCAATGCCCGCTAAACTATCAGCCATAACTTCCCCTTAATTTAGGTTTTCGTATCGTTTTATAATTATATCGTGTTTGTGTTTAATGCCAACGACACTTAAAAACTATCTTTGGGGGTTTTTTAAATCATTTTAAATGACTCAAAACAAACCCGTTTTTAAAGCTGCGGATATATAAAATATTATGGCGGTTAGAGCAAAAGACTTGTGGGGCTGTTACAAACCCTGAAAGCAATTCCCTAGCGTCAATGACTTTAGGGCTTTCAAGCGATCTTTTACAAGGCTTTAAGGAAAACGAAAAAGCGTCAATGGAATCGGCTCGAACTTCATAACTTTCAAAGGCTTTGTTCTTGATACGCATGAGGTAGATTTTATGGGCAAAAATGCTCGTGCTTCTAGTGTCTGCAAAGGTGCTAACACCTGAATACAACGAAGTTACTAACCCGCCAACAAACCCCAAATAATAGTTCGCCACCGCTTGCATGCCCACCTTAAAAGTGGCCGATAAAATAGCCCTAGTGATAATGTAGGGCAATTGCTTCCTGAATTCGCTAGCGACCACCGCATCTATTGAGGCTAAAGTGTCAAAGGGCGTTACTTTTTCTCCGTCTTTGAGAGTGAAATTTTGATAAAACGCTTCCCCTTTTTCTAGCTTGGGCAAGGCTATACTCACGTTATAAACCGAATCAATCATAAAAATAGGCACATCAATTTTAAATTCGCTTTTTTGCGGCTCTTTACCATCTTCAATGATGATCCAAGTGAAATGGCTCCTGTTAGGGTTTTTGAAAAAAACCAAGTCTTGGGCTACAAAAGGGCTTTGACTGATCCCATAGGCTTCATTAAGATAGCCTAATCCCTTATTCTTATCCCCATTTAAAGCGTAAAACAACCCTGAAAGATACGAAACCGCCGGGTTAAGCAAGCCTTGATAAGCTTCGTATTTGTCTAAATTAGAATAAGTGTTGTTTAAAATCTCGCTCACTTCCACCCTAGAGCGTTCCATATTAATATTGTGCTTTTTGCTAGAATCGATTTCTTTAATGGCTTTTTGCACTTCCTCATAATAAAATTCTTTAGCCCTGCGTTGGCGCTCATTCGCGCGGTTGAATTGCACCCTAGCTTTCGCACTATCGTTTAAAAGCATGTAGTCTATCGCTTTGTAATAATTGATTAAAACGCCCTCATAAATATTCCCCCCATAAGCGCGCACGTTATCATTAATCATGGTAGCGCCCACATAACCAGCCCCTCTTGTGAAGGCGCTTTGGGTTTTATCAAAGCGTTGCTCGGCTTGATCTAACACCCCTAAAGAAGTCTTATAATCCCTTGCGTATAAAGCGCTCAAGCCGTTTTGCAAGTCCCATAAAAGAGCGTTCTTTTTTTTCTTAGTGAATTGTTTGGAATATTCATAAGCTTGTTTAGGGCTTTCTTCATAATAGAGCGTGTTAAAATGTTCTAAGTCCATACGATAGCCTATGCAACCTGTTAATGATATTCCTAGAATTACCGACATCAACAGAACGAATATTTTCAATCTAACCCTTTTAATTGACATTTTTTTGCTTGACTATTTGAGCGTATCATAACATTTTTAATGAAAACATAAGCTTTTTATGGCTAAAATGATCCCTAAGCTCTTATTTAGACCTATGCAATAGGATTTTAGGGTAACGCTTCAGGGTAGGAATACAGCAGAGTCCCTTAATTTCTTGTGTGCCTTAGCCATCTGAATAGGAGTGTTTCAAAATGATATTGACTTTTTTAAACTAGCTCTTCAAAAGTTTCTCACGCCACTCCGTAGGGTAGTCTTTTTGTAACGCTTTCACTTTATTGACATGACTAGAATCTGAATTAAAGATTTTCAAATAACGCCCCAAGCCCTCCAAACTCACATCAATCATGTTGGAACTCCCGTTACCCAGATTTTTGACTAAAACCTGCCTGGCATACAAAGGGGTGTTTTCTAAAAAAGAAATTTCAGTCTCGCTCAAAGGCACGTTGAAATGGTGTTTCAACTCCCTAGCGTTTTTTTGCGGGTACAAAATGAGAGTCCCCATGTTGCTTAAAAAACTATGGGCGTTTTTAACCCCGCTTAATTGGTAAATGTCTTGCAAGGCCAACACCACCACGCCATTAGCTTTTCTGGCTTGCGTGATTAAAGCGTTGATTTTGGTGTTCAGTAAATCGTTTTCCACATAGGATTTAAACTCGTCTAAAAAAACCAAAAAACCGCTGTCGTTTTTCCTGGACTCTTCTAAGATCTTATAAAACAAGTAATAGGCTAAAAGCCCCAAATCTTTAGGGTTTTGGGTGATCGCATCTAGGTTTATCACGTTTAAAAAAGCGTTGGAGTTGAACGCGTCATTCAAAGCGTTAAAAAGGGGGTTATTCAAATACGGCTCCAAGCTCAAGCCCAGTTGGTTAGATGAGGTTCTTTTAAGCGTTTCTTTAAAGTCTAGCAAACTAAAATCTTTGGGGTATAAGGTCTCATAAAGGCTCTTAATCGCGCCAGAAACCGCATTCATGTCTTCTAAGGCTTCTTTATCCCTTGAAGGGGCGAGATCCAACATGCTCAAAAAAAAGGATTGCAAAAATTCTAAATTCTGTAAATTAGGCTCTAAACAAAAGGGGTTAATGCTAAAAGATTGGCCGTCATGGTAATGCCCTTTAAAAAATTCGGTGAAAGAATACAGCCCTTGCATCCTGTCAAAGGCTAAAAGGCGCATGTTCTGGTATTTTAAAGCGCTCATCATTAAAAAGCTAATCAGCGTGCTTTTACCGCTTCCGGTTGCCCCTATGATTAGAGTATGCCCATTCACTCTGGCGATTTCTTTAGCGTTATTGTGGCTCACTTCTTGGTTGTGGAAATTGAATAAAAAAGGGGAATAATCCAAATTTTTAAACACGCTCAAAGGGCTATTCCCCCATGAATTAGCCTTAAAACCTAAATTTTGCCTTTCAAACACCATCAAACACGCTAGGGCTTTAGAGGTTAAAAAACGCAAGCGGTGGTTCAAATGGATGCGTTCAGGGAAAAAGGAAAAATACCCTCCTTTCAAGCCAAAAGTTTCTATAACGCCCACTAAGTTTTCTTTAAATAAAAGCCCTAAAATTAAGCTGGTTTGAGCGTCTAAATCCTCTAAACTGGGGGCTTTGATAAGAACGTTTAGGGCGAATTTTTGCATGGATAGGCGTTTGGTTTTGACTAATTCTTGGTATTCTAACAGCTCGTTTTTAACAAGACTAGACATGCTAAACTTGGCCCTCTCTTTTAAAAAACTCAGCGTTTTATGCGCACTCATAGGCTCTATAGAAAAGATAATATCTAGTGGCGTCTCTTGGTATAAAAGCGCTCCCACCGCTATAGAAGTGATGCGTTCGCTCTCATAAGCTTTAATGCCAATCAAGCGGTTATAGGTTTTTTGGTTAAAACCCTCTTGAATGAAATAATCTTTTTCAAAAGTGGTAGAACTAGCGATATAGCTATCGCTCAAATACCCCCCTACTAGGGGTTTTAGGGGAAGATCAAACCCGTTAATGTATTCTGCATAAAAATTCAAAACCTCTTTAGAGCTTAAGAGTTTGGGGGCATAATTTTTGAGCTGGATTTCTAGGCTTTTTAAAGTTTCTTGCAAAAAATGCGCTTTATAAGAGAGAATATCCTTAAAATTTTCCCTATTGGCATGCATGAGAGATTTTTTCTTATGCTCCAAAACACCTTGTAAGGAGTGCGTGCTTTCTAAAACCAAAAAATACTGATTCTCATACACTTCTTTGTTTTCAAATTGATTCAAAATCGCTTGCAAGTATTGAGAGTCAGCTTGAATGTTTTGTTGGTGATCAATTTTACGCCTTTTAACCACAAGGCGCGCCACGACTTTTTCTAAAGAATCCAACGCCATCTGGCGCTCGGTGAAAAGATCTTGCAATTGCTCTGTGCTTAAATGGGTGTAACTCACCCCCTCTAAACGGAGGATGCCCACTAAGTTTTCGTTTTTAGTGAGTAAAAAATGCTCATCATACAAGCCTAAAATGTTGTTTTCTTCGCTCATAGAATAGCTTTTAGGCAAAACCCCTAAAAAATAGTTTGAAACTTTTTGTTTGATAGCGCCTAAAAGCTTTTCTAACATCCTACGCTCTATAACATTTGGTTTTAGTCTTTATTTTGCTTTTAGCCACGATAATATCTGCAATGTCTTCATCAAAAAATTCCAGAACGCTAAAGAGCGCTAAAAACCCTAAATACAATAAAAAAGCGCTCAACAAATCAATCCAAGGGAGCAAGATAAAAGGCGCAAAAACAGAAATCAAATAAGACTTAGCGTTCAGCCATAAAAATTTTTCTTTAACCGAAATTTCACGCAAATTCTTCACGCTCGCTGAGAGGATAATCATTAAAAATTCCCATAAACCAATTCGCCAAACTCGGGGCCTTAAAGAATAAAAAAATCCCAAACACCACGCCAAGGATCGTGAATAAAATCTCTTTCCACCGGTCCAAATTCCTCCACACATAAATGGCGATCCCTATGAAAATCACCATTAAAATCCCCTTAGCGATGGGGCTTTTAAGCTGGGCTTCTAGGGCGTTAAAAAAACCTTCTAAACCTTCAGCGAACAAACTTGAAACGCACATGCCTACTAAAAAAACGATTTTTAAAAAATGAGCGGACATCAAAACCCTTTTGTTTAATTTTAATTAACTTTATAAGGCTTTATTATCTCAAAAAAACCATAAAAATCCTCTAAAAGGGGGTCAAAAGGGATGCATTTAATCTTTAAAAGGGTAAAAAAGCAAAGCTAAAGAGATAAAAGCCTTACTATTCTACGATTTGATAGACATAAGAAAGATTGGTGTGTTCTTTGGTTTGTAGGGTGTCTTCTTCTAAGAGGCTTTGAATCTTTTCAAAACTATATTGCAAATGGTTGTAAGCAACAATCACCACCTCATCGCCTTTTTGTAAAAAATGCTCTTGCGCAAAAGGCATATAAGGGGTAGCCCCAATCGCAAAAATCATTTTAGTGGGGAAATTATGGCGCTCTAAAAAAGGTCTTAAAGCCTCTAAAGAATCACCATCTTGTTGGTAGTTTAATTGGTTTTTAATCCAGTCTAAAAGCTTTTGATAAAAAAACTCGTATTTGAGCAATTTGCTGTTTTCCCCATAAATGTGCCAAACATTATTATATTTCAAAAAAGATGCGATAGAGAAATTGTTACACACCCCCCCATAAACAAACCTGTCAATAGGCAATTTCTGCCCTATGCCTTTAGAAGCCGGTGAAAAATTCTTTTTTTGGGAGAGCTTTGTGGCTTCTAAATTACGCACAGAAGCGTCATTAAACGCCATGAAAAAATTAGGCACAAGCTTGGTTACCAAATGTTTTTCATCATACTTAACATCGCATTCTAAAGCGATTTCTGGCTCTGCTTGCACCTTTAAATTCAAATCATTAGGCAAAATAATCTTATGGTTATTAATGCAACAACGCCCCAAATAGCAATTCTCATACGGGATATAAAAAGGGAACAGCCCCTTAGGGGCGTCCTTTTCTTCGCTTTTCATGTTAATAAAACTATGACTCTCTCCTGCTTGCTCCAAATGCCCTGCAAAATTCCCCACCACACCAAAACCTAAAAACTCTTGCATGCAAACCTCCTAGCAAATAGCTTAATGATTAGAGCTTTTTCCATTATAGCATAAAAAGAAAACCCCTAAAATTCTCAAAAACTCCCCTTTCAAGCGAACAAATACTCCCTAGCGTTCTCTTTATCCAAAGGGTAAAGTTCGTGCTTTTCATTCCCTATTTGAATGAGATAAGCTTGATTTTTTAAAGTCTTAGCATAGCCTAAAGCGATACGGCCGGCTAATTCTTTATCTTCTTTGCTGGCGTTTTTATCCACTAAACTCAAAGGGCCTTTACAGCTTAATAATTCAATCTTATCCATTAAGGGGTGTTGAATATCCAATTTATGGTTTTCTTCTTCATTCCTTGCCACCACCAAACGAGCGTTATGGGGTAAGACAAAATAGCGCCCGTTTTTGACAATCACGCCATCTTCAAACACCATTTCTCTGTATTCTTTCAAATTCTTAATCTTATTACTCACTTGAATATCCGTAAGCAAGCACCCCCCACCTGGCTTTTCATAATATTTCAAGCCGTAATCTTTGATCATTTGCAATTGCCTGCTTCGCCCCCTGCCACTCACATCTAAAAGCTTTTCTCTATCAACAAAACCCTTTTTTTCCATGAAAGTAGGCTCTAAGAGTTTAGCGCTCATGGGCCTTAAGAGCAATTCGTCTAAAAATTGCGGTTTTTCACCGCTTGCTTGCGTTCGGTCTAAAACGGGATCAAAACGAGCCTCTTCGCCCACTTCTCTGACTAATTTCCTCACCTGATTGAGCGCTTCTTTCCTTTGGGATTTAGGGCGTTGCCCTAGCACTTCCCCGCTCAAAACAAAATCCGCATCCAATTCAAGCATTTTATAAAAAGCGTTCCTAAACATGTTGGCATGGCAGTCAATGCAAGGGTTGAAGTATTTCCCATAGCCGTATTTGGGCTTGAACAACACATCGTTAAAAAACTGCTCTCTAATATCGCACACCAATAGCTTAGCCCCAATTTGCGCGGTGGCGTTTTCAAAATACTCTCTTTTATCTTTATTCCCTCCAAACCCTATATTAAAGTGCAAAGCGGTTACTTCAATGCCTTGATCAATGAGTAATTTCATGGACAACAAACTATCCAACCCCCCACTAAATAGGGCTAAAGCTTTAATCTTTTTCATATGGCGACTAATTCTCCTTGTTTTAATTTCATAATGGCCTGGCGAGCCTTTTTTAAACAGATCATTTTTTCGCTAAAAGAAAGCGGGCTTTTAGGGATTTCTTTGAGTTGCCGCTCAAA
This sequence comes from Helicobacter pylori, assembly GCA_008032935.1. Taxonomy (NCBI): domain Bacteria; kingdom Pseudomonadati; phylum Campylobacterota; class Epsilonproteobacteria; order Campylobacterales; family Helicobacteraceae; genus Helicobacter; species Helicobacter pylori. The sequence continues at coordinate 225,591 of CP032039.1, forward strand.
ATAGCGCAAAATCAACAAACGCAATTCCTTTTCAAAACCCCCCTTTTTTAGGGGTAAATTCGCATCTAATAATAACGCAACTAATTTAGGGTCGTCTAATTTTTCTTGACACAAAGCGTCAAATTCTTGTTTTTTATGCAAGAATACCCCACTATGGATATAGCCCACCGCCAAATCCAACAAGCTTCTGTCTTCTAAAAGATAGCGGATCACTAATTTTTCTAAAAATTCCAAACTCATCGTGTTAGGAACATGGGCGAATTTTTGAGCAAGATTGGGTTTTTCTGTTTTGGGGTAAAAAGGCTGAAAAGAAGCTGGCTCTCTGATCCCTAAAACATGCAAAGGCGCTTGCAAAAGTGCAGCGATTAAGGGCTTGTATTCGCTTTGTAAAAGCAAGGAAAAGTTTTTCAAAAACCCTAACATTTCTTTAAGGGCCTTATCTTTTTCTAAAGGATCGTCTAAAAGATAAGAACCCGCCATGTGCCTTAAAACAAACTCAATAAAAGCCATGGGGCGCGATAGCCAATTTTTTAAGGTTTCAATCTGGCCATTAGCGATCATATCCGCTGGGTCTAGGTTGTTTTCAAACAAAATTACCCCCCCTTTCCTTTGCTCTTTAGCCAACATCAAGCTCGCTTTATAAGCCGCCTTTCGCCCTGCCTTATCCCCATCATAGCTCAAAAGGATTTCTGGATCGCCTTTTTTAAGCAAGGGCAAATGCGATGGCGTCAAAGCTGTCCCAAGCGTGGCTATGGCGTTTTTAAAACCCGCCTGGTGCAATAAAATCACATCCAAATACCCTTCTGTAACGATGACCTGCTTTTGTTTATAAATGTGTTCTTTAGCCAAATGATAGCCATAGAGCAAGCTGGATTTATCAAAGAGCTTATTTTGGGGCGAATTGATATACTTGGCCGCTTTTTCTTTTAAGGTGCGCCCTCCAAAGCCCACCACTTGAGCGCTAGGGCTATAAATAGGGAACATGATGCGATCCAAAAAGCGCAAATAGGTTTTCTGATCGTTATCGTTTTTGCCTAGCACGCCCAATTCAATCAATTTGTCCCTATTCAAACCTTTATTTTCAATGCCGTAATCAATTTTATTCGTGCATAACCCTAACTTAAACGCTTTGATGCTCTCCATGCTAAGCCCTCTTTTTTGCAAATAATTCAAAAAAAACGGGGCGTTAAAAAGCTCTTCTTGATACAACGAACTCACCATTTCTAAAAGGTGGTAATCTTCTTTATGATCGTAATAAGCACCTTTGTCATACTCTAAAGCTATATTGAATCGGTGGGCTAATTTCTCAAGCGCTTCCACAAACGAAAGCTTTTCAAACGCCATCACAAATTTAATGCTATCCCCGCTCGCCCCACACCCAAAGCAATGGTAAAACCCTTTAATTTGATTGACGCTAAAACTCGCGCTCCTTTCTTCATGAAACGGGCAACAAGCCATGTAATTCGAACCTGACTTCCTCAAATCCACATAAGAGCTAATGACTTCTACAATATCTATCGTTTGCAAAAGGCGATCAATGGAACTTTTAAGAATCATTTTCATGCTTTCTTCATTTTGCTTCTTGTTTTAACTCGCTTGAATGAATTATACTCAATAAATAAAATCTTAAAAAGGTTTGTTGATAACGCCCCTTTTTTCTAATCCTTATATTTTTAAACTAATGAAACTTGATACAATTAGACTTAATAATCCTTATAATTATAATCTTATGTTTGGTTTTATGGCTTGACTTATCCCTAAAAATGCGCTATAGTTGTGTCGCTTAATAACAATAAGCGCTAAATTTCTATTTTATTTATCAAAACTTAGGAGAACTGAAATGAAGTTTCAACCATTAGGAGAAAGGGTCTTAGTAGAAAGACTTGAAGAAGAGAACAAAACCAGTTCAGGCATCATCATCCCTGATAACGCTAAAGAAAAGCCTTTAATGGGCGTAGTCAAAGCCGTTAGCCATAAAATCAGTGAGGGTTGCAAATGCGTTAAAGAAGGCGATGTGATCGCTTTTGGCAAATACAAAGGTGCAGAAATCGTTTTAGACGGCACCGAATACATGGTGCTAGAATTAGAAGACATTCTGGGTATTGTGGGCTCAGGCTCTTGTTGTCATACAGGTAATCATGACCATAAGCATGCTAAAGAGCATGAAGCTTGCTGTCATGATCACAAAAAACACTAAAAACATTATTATTAAGGATACACAATGGCAAAAGAAATTAAATTTTCAGATAGTGCAAGAAACCTTCTATTTGAAGGCGTGAGACAACTCCATGACGCTGTTAAAGTTACCATGGGGCCAAGAGGCAGGAACGTGTTGATCCAAAAAAGCTATGGCGCTCCAAGCATCACTAAAGATGGCGTGAGCGTGGCTAAAGAGATTGAATTAAGTTGCCCGGTGGCTAACATGGGCGCTCAACTCGTTAAAGAAGTAGCGAGCAAAACCGCTGATGCTGCCGGCGATGGCACGACCACAGCGACCGTGCTGGCTTATAGCATTTTTAAAGAAGGTTTGAGGAATATCACGGCTGGGGCTAACCCCATTGAAGTGAAACGAGGCATGGACAAAGCCGCTGAAGCGATCATTAATGAGCTTAAAAAAGCGAGCAAAAAAGTGGGCGGTAAAGAAGAAATCACCCAAGTAGCGACCATTTCTGCAAACTCCGATCACAATATCGGGAAACTCATCGCTGACGCTATGGAAAAAGTGGGCAAAGACGGCGTGATCACCGTTGAAGAAGCTAAGGGCATTGAAGACGAACTGGATGTTGTAGAAGGCATGCAATTTGATAGAGGCTACCTCTCCCCTTATTTTGTAACGAACGCTGAGAAAATGACCGCCCAATTGGATAACGCTTACATCCTTTTAACGGATAAAAAAATCTCTAGCATGAAAGACATCCTCCCGCTACTAGAAAAAACCATGAAAGAGGGCAAACCGCTTTTGATTATCGCTGAAGACATTGAGGGCGAAGCTTTAACGACTCTAGTGGTGAATAAATTAAGAGGCGTGTTGAATATCGCAGCGGTTAAAGCTCCAGGCTTTGGGGACAGAAGAAAAGAAATGCTCAAAGACATCGCTATTTTAACCGGCGGTCAAGTTATTAGCGAAGAATTGGGCTTGAGTCTAGAAAACGCTGAAGTGGAGTTTTTAGGCAAAGCCGGAAGGATTGTGATTGACAAAGACAACACCACGATCGTAGATGGCAAAGGCCATAGCGATGACGTTAAAGACAGAGTCGCGCAAATCAAAACCCAAATTGCAAGCACGACAAGCGATTATGACAAAGAAAAATTGCAAGAAAGGTTGGCTAAACTCTCTGGCGGTGTGGCTGTGATTAAAGTGGGCGCTGCGAGTGAAGTGGAAATGAAAGAGAAAAAAGACCGGGTGGATGATGCCTTAAGCGCGACTAAAGCAGCGGTTGAAGAAGGCATTGTGATTGGCGGCGGTGCGGCTCTCATTCGCGCGGCTCAAAAAGTGCATTTGAATTTACACGATGATGAAAAAGTGGGCTATGAAATCATCATGCGCGCCATTAAAGCCCCATTAGCCCAAATCGCTATCAACGCTGGTTATGATGGCGGTGTGGTCGTGAATGAAGTAGAAAAACACGAAGGGCATTTTGGTTTTAACGCCAGCAATGGCAAGTATGTGGACATGTTTAAAGAAGGCATTATTGACCCCTTAAAAGTAGAAAGGATCGCTTTACAAAATGCGGTTTCGGTTTCAAGCCTGCTTTTAACCACAGAAGCCACCGTGCATGAAATCAAAGAAGAAAAAGCAACCCCAGCAATGCCTGATATGGGCGGTATGGGAGGCATGGGAGGCATGGGAGGCATGGGCGGCATGATGTAAGCCCCCTTGCTTTTTAATACCATTTTTCATAACAGCCCTCTTCTTGGGGGCTTTTTACCTCACAAAACCGCTCGTTTTGAAAAACGTGCAACAAAAAATCCCCATTAAAATCAAGCTTTTATCGTTAGCGTTCCATTAAAATAAAACCTAAAAACCCTTTCAATACCACCCAAACAAACGCGCAAAAAATGCAAAAATTCTAAAATTTTCTCCAAATGACAAAAAAAAACGATTTCATGCTACAATGCTTTAAATACATTCTTAATGTATAAAATTCCAATCACTCAATTTAATTTCAAGGAGAAACTTTATGAAAAAAACCCTTTTACTCTCTCTCTCTCTCGCTGCTTCGCTTTTAAACGCTGAAGACAACGGCTTTTTTATCAGCGCGGGCTATCAAATCGGTGAAGCCGCTCAAATGGTGAAAAACACCGGCGAATTGAAAAAGCTCTCAGACACTTATGAGAATTTGAGCAACCTTTTAACCAATTTTAACAACCTCAATCAGGCGGTAACGAACGCGAGCAGCCCTTCAGAAATCAATGCTGCGATCGATAATTTAAAAGCCAACACGCAAGGGTTGACTGGCGAAACAACCAATTCCCCAGCCTATCAAGCGGTGTATTTGGCGTTGAATGCGGCGGTAGGGCTGTGGAATGTGATAGCCTATAATGTCCAATGCGGTCCTGGTAAAAGTAGTCAGCAAAGCGTAACCTTTGATGGCCAGCCAGGACATGATTCAAGTTCCATTAATTGCAATTTAACCGGTTATAACAACGGGGTTAGCGGCCCTTTATCCATTGATAACATGAAAATGCTTAACAACGCTTATCAGGTTCTCCAACAAGCGTTAAAACAAGGGGTGCCTGTCTTGAACAACACGAATCAAAAGATAAAAGTCACAGTAACAACGCAAACTAATGGGCAAAGTAATAAGGAAACTACTACTATTACTACTACTAATGACGCGCAAAACCTTTTGCAAGAAGCCAGTAAAATGATAAACGTCCTCACTACAAACTGCCCATGGGTCAATCACAATCAAGGACAAAATGGGGGTGCGCCGTGGGGTTTAGATACGGCAGGGAACGTGTGTCAGGTTTTTGCCACGGAGTTTAGCGCCGTTACTAGCATGATCAAAAACGCCCAAGAAATCGTAACGCAAGCTCAAAGCCTTAACGCTAACCAAAGCAATCAAAACGCGCCGCAAGATTTCAATCCTTACACCTCTGCTGATAGGGCTTTCGCTCAAAACATGCTCAATCACGCGCAAGCGCAAGCCAAGATGCTTGAACTAGCCGCTCAAATGAAAAAAGACCTTAACACTATCCCAAGCCAATTTATCACAAATTACTTGGCAGCTTGCAGAAGTGATGGCACAACACCTAATGAAGGGGTAACTTCTAACACTTGGGGAGCGGGTTGCGCGTATGTGGAAGAGACGATAACGGCTTTAAACAACAGCCTTGCGCATTTTGGCACTCAAGCCGAGCAAATCAAGCAATCTGAGTTGTTGGCGCGCACGATACTTGATTTTAGAGGCAGCCTTAGCACTTTAAACAACACTTATAACAGCATCACCACGACCGCTTCAAACACGCCCAATTCCCCATTCCTTAAAAATTTGATAAGCCAATCCACTAACCCTAATAACCCCGGGGGCTTACAGGCCGTTTATCAAGTCAACCAAAGCGCTTATTCGCAATTATTAAGCGCCACGCAAGAATTAGGGCATAACCCTTTCAGACGCGTTGGCTTGATCAGCTCTCAAACCAACAATGGTGCCATGAATGGGATCGGCGTGCAAGTGGGCTATAAACAATTCTTTGGTGAAAAAAGAAGGTGGGGGTTAAGGTATTACGGCTTTTTTGATTACAACCATGCCTATATCAAATCCAGCTTTTTCAATTCGGCTTCTGATGTGTTCACTTATGGGGTAGGGACAGATGTCCTCTATAACTTCATCAACGATAAAGCCACCAAAAACAATAAGATTTCTTTTGGGGTGTTTGGGGGGATTGCATTAGCCGGCACTTCGTGGCTTAATTCCCAATATGTGAATTTAGCGACCTTCAATAATTTCTATAGTGCTAAAATGAATGTGGCGAATTTCCAGTTTTTATTCAATTTGGGCTTGAGGATGAATCTCGCTAAAAACAAAAAGAAAGCGAGCGATCATGCCGCTCAGCATGGCGTGGAATTGGGCGTGAAGATCCCTACGATCAACACGAATTACTATTCTTTGCTAGGCACTCAACTCCAATACCGCAGATTGTATAGCGTGTATTTGAATTACGTGTTCGCGTATTGAGGTTTGGCTTTTTGTGAAACTCCCTTTTTAAGGGGTTTCTTTTAAAGCCTTTCTTTTTTTTAAACCCTCTTTTTTTTGGGGGGATTTTAGTTGTGAGTGTAGGGGAGAGAATGGTTTCAAAGCGCTTCCTATCCCTTTAAGAAAATAAAATAAAACTTAATGCGTTTTACAACAAAATAAGATCTAAAACAATAAAACAAAAACCCATTTTTTAAAAATGAAATTTTTTAAACAAAAAAAGCATTAAATCCCAATAATATTTGTTAGATCTTGATAAAAACAAAGCTTTTTAAAACCCCAAAAACAATACTAACCAATAACCAAAACGCATGGCGTTTATTGTGATCCTTATAACATTAAGCACAACCAAGTTTTTATTTAAGCAAAAAGCTGTCATGCCGTTTTAAGAGCGTGTCATTTCTATGAAAACCGCAATATTTTTCAATTATTCTTGACAAGCGTTAAAAAAAATTGTATCATTATCTTTTTTTGTGAGACCCGTTAGCTCAGCTGGTAGAGCAATTCCCTTTTAAGGAATGGGCCGTTGGTTCAAATCCAACACGGGTCACCATGAGCATCGTGGCTCCTTCATCTAGTGGTTAGGATACCACCCTTTCACGGTGGTTACAGGGGTTCAAATCCCCTAGGAGTCACCACTCTTTTATACGGGTTTAGTGGGGTTTTATCTCAATATTTTGGTCGCTTAGCTCAGTTGGTAGAGCGCTACCCTTACAAGGTAGATGTCATAAGTTCGAGTCTTATAGCGACCACCATGACTAAAGCATGCATTTTTAGGCTATGGATAGGGAGCGGTAGTTCAGCTGGTTAGAATATCTGCCTGTCACGCAGGGGGTCGCGGGTTCGAGTCCCGTCCGCTCCGCCACCAAGAGCTTTTTAAATCATTTCCTACGCTTTATTTCCAATACAATAGTCAATCGTTAAAAATGACCCTTTCATCTAGTGGCCAAGGATACCACCCTTTCACGGTGGAAACGGAAGTTCAAATCTTTCAAGGGTCGCCACAAAAATTCCAAACTACACCCATAAATTGTCTAAAAGCCTGGTTTTACCCACACGAGCCGCCACTAAAACCAGCGTATTAGTTGGCTCTATGGTTTTTAAAGGCTCTAGCTTGTGGTTGCAAAATTCCAAATAATCCACTTCCAAGGTTTCTAAAATTCCAAGCCCTAGTTTTTTAAGCTTTTCGCACGCTTTTTCGCCCTTATCTATGGCTTGCTTGATATTTTCTAGAGCTTTTGGAATGGCTAGGGCTTGTTTTCTTTGTGTTGCATTCAAATACACATTCCTAGAGCTTAAAGCCAAATTATCGCTATCGCGCACGATCTCGCATGGCGCTATTTCAATGTCTAAAAGCAAATCTTTAACCAAATGCTGGATGATTAAAAGCTGTTGGGCGTCCTTTTTGCCAAAATACGCTCTAGTGGGATTAGTAAGATGGAACAATCTTAACACGACCTGAACAACCCCATCAAAATGCCCCTCACGCACTGCTGCTTCTAAAGAGCTAGATAGAAATGTAGGGGCGTAGAGTTTTAAGCGTTGCTCTATTTCATAGGGATACATTTCGCTCGTTTTAGGCAAAAACACCGCGCTAACGCCCAATCCTTCACACAAGGCCAAATCCTTTTCTAAAGGGCGCGGGTAAGCGTTAAAATCTTCGTTAGCCCCAAATTGTGTGGGGTTGACAAAAACACTCACTATCGTGTGGGGATTTTCTTTCAAACTCCTTTCTATCAAGCTTTGATGCCCTTTGTGTAAAGCCCCCATAGTCGGCACAAACCCCACGCTTTCTTTCAAACTTTTACGATATTCTCTTAAAGCAGCAATCGTTTCTAACGCTCGCATTTAACAATCCTTTAAAAGCTCTAAAACCACTTCTCTAGGCTCTTTAGCTTGATAAATGGGGCGGCCCACCACGATAAAATCGCTTAAATTTTGTTTGGCCTCTTTAGCGTTCGCCACCCTTTCTTGATCTTCTTTATCATTTTTATCCAGCCTTATGCCAGGGGTTAAAGTCAAAAAATCCTTACCCAAAGCCTCTTTAATCGCCAAACTTTCAAACACCGAACACACCACCCCATCAATCCCGCTCTCTTTACCCATAGCGCTCAATTTGATCGCTTGAGTTTTTAAAGGGGCGTTATACACGCTCCAAAATTCCTCTTCGCTAAAGCTGGTTAAAGCGCTCACGCCCATGATTAAAGGGCGTTTTTTAAGAGCGTTTAGGCGTTGCATTAAAATTGTTAGCGCGCTTTTAGCGCTGCTTAAATGCACGGTGAGCATATCAATTTCTAATTTCGCGCATTCTAGCGCGGCATTTGCCATAGTATAAGGAATATCATAGAGCTTCAAATCCAAAAAAATCTTAAAATTCCCATCAATCTTTCTGACTTCATCTAAAAAAACAGCCCCATCTCTTATAAAAGATCTAAGCCCCACCTTAGCCCATAACTCTAAACCCTTTAATTCTTGCAATAAAGAAAGATTGTCCTCTTTTTTTTCTAAATCCAATGCGACACATAATTGCATGAAAGCCCTTTAAAGTGTAAAATAACGCCATTATAACAAAAAGAAATGCAAGATTTTTAGCTATGATAAGCGTTTTAAAATGAAAACCAAGTTTAAAAAAATGAGATTTAAGGGTTAAAGAGTGGAAGCGTTTTTAGGGGCGTTAGAGTTTCAAGAGAATGAATACGAAGAGCTTAAAGAGCTTTATGAGAGCTTAAAGACTAAGCAAAAGCCCCACACTTTGTTCATTTCTTGCGTGGATTCACGAGTCGTGCCTAATCTAATCACCGGCACCAAACCGGGCGAATTGTATGTGATCCGTAACATGGGCAATGTGATCCCCCCTAAAACAAGCTATAAAGAATCCCTTTCTACCATTGCGAGCGTTGAATACGCTATTGTGCATGTGGGCATTCAAAATTTAATCATTTGCGGGCATAGCGATTGTGGGGCTTGCGGGAGCATTCATTTAATCCATGATGAAACCACCAAAGCTAAAACCCCTTACATTGCAGATTGGATACAATTTTTAGAGCCTGTTAAAGAAGAATTAAAAAACCACCCGCAATTCAGCAACCATTTCGCCAAGCGTTCATGGCTTACAGAGCGTTTGAATGCGCGCTTGCAACTCAACAACCTCTTAAGCTATGATTTCATTCAAGAAAGAGTAATAAATAACGAATTAAAAATTTTTGGTTGGCACTATATCATAGAAACAGGCAGGATTTATAATTATAATTTTGAAAGCCATTTTTTTGAGCCGATTGAAGAAACCATTAAACAAAGGATAAGTCATGAAAACTTCTAGCACAAAAACCCCTAAATCCGTTTTAATCGCCGGGCCATGCGTCATTGAGAGTTTAGAAAATCTAAGAAGTATCGCTATTAAATTGCAACCCCTAGCCAACAACGAGCGGTTGGATTTTTATTTTAAAGCGAGTTTTGATAAGGCGAACCGCACGAGTTTGGAGAGTTACAGAGGGCCTGGTTTAGAAAAAGGCCTAGAAATGTTACAAATTATCAAAGAGGAATTTGGCTATAAAATCTTAACCGATGTGCATGAGAGCTATCAAGCAAGTGCGGCAGCCAAAGTGGCGGATATTTTACAAATCCCGGCGTTTTTGTGCCGCCAAACGGATTTGATTGTAGCAGTGAGCCAAACTAACGCTATTGTCAATATCAAAAAAGGGCAATTCATGAACCCAAAAGACATGCAATATTCTGTCTTAAAAGCCCTTAAAACAAGGGATAAAAGCATTCAAAGCCCCACTTATGAAACAGCGTTAAAAAATGGCGTGTGGCTGTGTGAAAGGGGGAGCAGCTTTGGGTATGGGAATTTAGTGGTGGATATGCGCTCTTTAAAAATCATGCGAGAATTTGCACCGGTGATTTTTGACGCTACTCATAGCGTGCAAATGCCAGGGGGAGCGAACGGGAAAAGTTCAGGAGACAGCTCTTTTGCCCCTATTTTAGCGAGGGCTGCGGCTGCGGTGGGGATTGATGGGTTGTTCGCTGAAACGCACATTGATCCTAAAAACGCCCTAAGCGATGGGGCGAACATGCTAAAACCTGATGAGCTAGAACATTTAGTAACCGACATGTTAAAAATCCAAAATTTATTTTAAAGGAATTTCATGCGAATCATAGAAGGGAAATTGCAATTGCAAGGGAATGAAAAAGTCGCTATTTTAACCTCGCGCTTCAACCATATCATCACAGACAGATTAAAAGAAGGGGCGATGGATTGCTTTAAAAGGCATGGGGGCGATGAAAAGCTTTTAGATCTCGTGCTGGTGCCTGGGGCTTATGAATTGCCTTTGATTTTAGACAAATTGTTAGAGAGCGGAAAATACGATGGCGTGTGCGTTTTAGGAGCCATTATTAGAGGGGGACTCCGCATTTTGACTACGTGAGCGCGGAAGCGACTAAGGGCATTGCCAGCGCGATGCTCAAATACAGCATGCCGGTAAGCTTTGGCGTGCTTACCACAGACAATATTGAACAAGCGATTGAGAGAGCGGGCAGTAAAGCCGGCAATAAGGGCTTTGAAGCGATGAGCACTCTCATTGAATTATTGAGCTTGTGCCAAACTCTCAAGGGCTAAAATGGCGACACGAACTCAAGCCAGGGGGGCTGTGGTTGAATTGTTGTATGCGTTTGAGAGCGGTAATGAAGAAATTAAAAAAATCGCTTCTAGCATGTTAGAAGAAAAAAAGATCAAAAGCAACCAGTTGGCTTTTGCCTTAAGCCTTTTTAATGGCGTGTTAGAAAAAATCAATGAAATTGACGCTCTCATCGAGCCGCATTTAAAAGACTGGGATTTCAAGCGATTAGGGAGCATGGAAAAGGCGATTTTACGCTTAGGGGCGTATGAAATTGGCTTCACGCCCACACAAAACCCTATCATCATCAATGAATGCATAGAGCTTGGCAAACTCTACGCTGAGCCTAACACCCCTAAATTTTTAAACGCCATCTTGGATTCTTTGAGCAAAAAGCTCACTCAAAAACCCTTGAATTGAGGGCGTTTTATGCCTAAATTTAAAAAATGATGCTATAACCACTAATCACTCATCACTAATCACTAATCACTAAAAAGGGGGTTGGTGGGATTTGAGCGAGCGGTAGAAATAAATTAAAGGAATAACATGGCTACAGATACGATAGCGATTTGGCATTTTTAAAGCGATTAAGCTCTAATGATTTGAAAGATTTGTTTGATGTGCTTGTTTATGATGAATATGGTAAAAAAAGATTTACTGAGGGATTAACGCTTTCAGAAGAATACAAAAGACATGGCAATGATCACGCTAAATACGCAGAAAGAATCGCTGAAGAATTGCAGCATTATGGGACTAATAGCTTTGCGAGCGCGTTGAGAGGTACAAGGGTTTTATACAGAGAAATTTTGTGTGAAGTGTGCAATAAATTAAAAGTCAATTACAACAAAAAATCTGACACAACTTTGATTGAAGAAAACATGCTTTCTAGCATTTTACAAAAAAAGTTTGGAAAAAATGAGCGATGAGGAGATTAGAGAGCTTTGCGATGAATTAGGAGTGAAAAACACTAATAAATTAGGCAAGCAAGCCCTAAGCACAGCTGCTTTAACGCTGTTTAAAATGGGTGGCTTCAAATCTTATCAATTAGCGGTCATTGTTGCGAATGCGGTCGCAAAAACCATTCTAGGGCGTGGTTTATCGCTTGCGGGCAATCAGGTGCTTACAAGAACCCTGAGCTTTTTAACAGGCCCTGTTGGCTGGATCATTACAGGCGTATGGACAGCGATTGATATTGCAGGGCCGGCTTATAGGGTAACCATACCGGCATGCATTGTGGTTGCCACTTTACGCCTAAAAGCACAAGCAAACGAAATTAAAAATCTTCTTTAACTCTTTTTAAACCTTGTTTAAAAAACATAACATAAACTTAGACGCTATAAAATGTCTGGGTTTTATTTTTAGCGTTTAAAAGAATTGATGCTTTAAAGCAATCTTAAGAGCGTTGGGCTTTTGAGTTTAAGCCTTTTTAGAATATTAAGTATAGTTTTAGACAAATGATATTAAAATCAGTAACCACTTTAGAAAAACAGCGATGGAGTGCGAAAAGTCGTTTGTTTTTAATAAGTGATAAAACAATATAAAGGAATAATATGGCATACAAATATGATAGAGACTTGGAATTTTTAAAGCAACTGGAATCTAGTGATTTATTGGATTTGTTCGAGGTGCTTGTTTTTGGTAAAGACGGCGAAAAAAGACACAATGAAAAACTGACAAGCTCCATAGAATACAAAAGGCATGGCGATGATTACGCTAAATACGCAGAAAGAATCGCTGAAGAGTTGCAATACTATGGGAGCAATAGTTTTGCGAGCTTCATTAAAGGCGAAGGAGTCTTATACAAAGAGATTTTATGCGATGTGTGCGATAAATTAAAGGTCAATTACAACAAGAAAACCGAAACGACTTTAATTGAACAAAACATGCTTTCTAAAATCTTAGAAAGAAGTTTGGAAGAAATGGATGATGAAGAAGTGAAAGAAATGTGCGATGAATTGTCCATAAAAAACACCGACAATTTAAACAGACAAGCCTTAAGTGCGGCGACTTTAACGCTGTTTAAAATGGGAGGCTTTAAATCTTATCAATTAGCGGTCATTGTTGCGAATGCGGTCGCAAAAACCATTCTAGGGCGTGGTTTATCGCTTGCGGGCAATCAGGTGCTTACAAGAACTCTGAGCTTTTTAACAGGCCCTGTTGGCTGGATCATTACAGGCGTATGGACAGCGATTGATATTGCAGGGCCGGCTTATAGGGTAACCATACCGGCATGCATTGTGGTTGCCACTTTACGCCTAAAAACACAGCAAGCTAGTGAAGATAAGAAGTCGTTGCAAATAGAATCCATTTAAGCTTTTTTTAGGGAAAAAGGTATAGAATGGAGACCTAGATGCGAAAACGCATCTAGTTTTTATTTTAATTTAAGGGAGACACAATGAGTAACAGTTGCAGCAATCAAAACCACAATCAAAAAGGTGATGCTAAAAATCAAAACAACGAAAGTTGTCAAAAAAATAGCCAAAACCAAGCCAATCAATGCAACGCTAACCACGAGCATAAAAACGATAAAAAGTAAGGGTTAGAGGGTTAGAGGAGGGGGTTTCTTGTGCCAAAAATCAAAGTAGCGTTTCATTAAATTATACCTAAAGAAAAATCAATAGTTTCCTACTTTCAAATCGGATCTGTCTTATCCAAAATGATAAGCGTATCAAAATATTTTAATTATTATTATTCTTTGGTTGTAAAATCAATAAAACCCATTAGCATTTGTAGTGCAATATTCATGCGCAGTTAGCGGGTGTGTTTAAGCCTTTTAGGGCGTTAGACATGATTTTAAAAAATGATGCTGTAATCACTAATCACTAAAAAAGGGGTTTGGTGGGATTTGAGTGAGTGGTAGAAATAAAATTAAAGGGATTGCATGGCATACAAATAGCGACTTGGAATTTTTAAAGCGATTAAGCTCTAATGATTTGAAAGATTTGTTTGATGTGCTTGTTTATGATGAAGATGGTGCACTAAGAATGAATGAAAAATTGACAAGTTCAACAGAATACCAAAGGTGTGGTAGCGATTACGCCAAATACCCAAGAAGAATCGCTGAAGAGTTACAGCATTATGGGGCTAACAGCTTTGCGAGCGCGTTGAGAGGTGCAGGGGTCTTATACAAAGAGATTTTGTGCGATGCGTGCGATCATTTAAAGGTTAATTACAATGAAAAATCTGCAACCTCTTTGATTGAGCAAAACATGCTTTCTAAACTTTTGAAAGATAGTTTAGAAAAAATGAGTGGGAGACAGATTAAAGAACTCACCCATGAATTGGGCATGACAAATATTGATAAAGTGATTGGTGAAAACAAACAAGTCCTAATCGCATCTGTTTTAACGCTGTTTAAAACGGGTGGCCCTCATTCTTATGCGTTGGCTGTATCTGTTGCAGATGCAATGGTAAGACAAACTCTAGGGCATGGTTTATCGTCTGTGGTGGGTAAAGTAGTGCTTAAAAAAACTCTAGGCATTTTAGCTGGCCCTATTGGTTGGGTCATTACGGGCGCGTTAGTGAGCGTCAATCTTGCTGGGCCGGCTTATAGGGTGACCGTGCCTGCATGCGTTTTGGTTGCCACCTTACGCAAAAAATTAAAAGCAGAACAAGAAGCGGAACAAGCAAGACTGAAAGCAGAACAAGAAGCGGATAAAACTGAGAAAATGTGGTATCTAGCTATCATTTCTATCGTTCTTATCGGTCTAGCTGTTTTGGCTGTTTTTTACATGAAAGGGAAACACCATTCAAGCGATAACCCAAAAAGCGGTGTTGAAAACCTTAAAAACCCTAGCCACAAAAATTAAAGAATGGCAGCAACCGCTCCAAAACACAAAACCACCCCAAGCACAAAAACAACAAGGGAGCAGAGATTAAAGAGCGTCAAGGAGAGTAAAATCCCCTTTTAGCGTTTGAGGGAATTGACTGTTTGGAGCATGGCGTCAGCGGTTTGAATGCTTTTAGAATTGGCTTCATAAGCCCTTTGAGCGGTGATTAGATCCGTCATTTCTTCTACCAATCTCACGTTACTAAGCTCCAAAAAGCCTTGCCTTAACTTGCCTAAGCCTTGAGAATCCGGGTTGCCCACAATCGCATCGCCGCTAGCGTTGGTGATGGAAAACAAATTGTCCCCCATAGAATGAAGCCCCGCCGGGTTGACAAAATTAGCCAAAGTGATTTGCCCGATCACATTAGAAGTCGTTTGCAAGCCTTGAGTCACGCTCACCGTGCCATCCACACCGATGTTTACTTGCGTGGTGTCTTCAGGTAAAGTGATTTGAGGGATGAGGAGATAGCCCTCGCTCGTTACAAGATTGCCCTGTTCGTCTAGCTTGAAATTTCCGCTTCTTGTATAAGCGGTAGTGCCATCAGGCAACTGGACTTGAAAAAAGCCTTTACCCGTGATGGCGACATCTAAATTATTTTCCGTTTCTTTAGGGCTACCTTGCGAAAACATTTTAGTGATCGCGCTAGGGCGCACGCCTAAACCCACTTCCATGCCATCTGGCGATAAAGTCGTATTGCTTGTGTTGGTGCCGGCGTATTGCATCGCTTGGTAAAACAAGTCGTTAAAATCCGCACGAGATTTTTTAAATCCGGTGGTATTGACATTGGCGATATTGTTTGAAGTGGTGTCAATATGCGTTTGTTGGGCGAGCATCCCTGAAGTGGCGCTATAGAGAGAGCGGAGCATTTTTTCCCTTTAAACTAAAACTTAACAGCCTAGGATTATAACCAAAATAAGATTAAATTTGACTAAACTTGAAACGCTTTTTTAATAAAAAGGTTTAAAAAAGATTTAAACCTAGTCTCATGCAGAAATCTTATAAACGCCTTTAGCGTTTGAAATGAATGCATTAGCATTTTTAAACGCTGTAAAAACCTTGTTAATAGAATTAACTCTACTCTTCTCAGTGTCTTGTAATATTATGTTTTTCACAAGTAAGTATGTCAAAATTCAGCTTGAGATCAGTAGTTTATAGAAATTTTTTATTTTATGCTTAATACCTTATTCTAATGGGACTAGGCTAAATAATATAATTTTACATGATACAATTCAAAACATGTGCTCCTTAATAGATGTTTGAAACCATTAACCACCAACCTAATGGTTTGAAGAATAATGCATGCTAAGAAACACGCTAAAATCTAAACAAGAAAGGAGTAAGCATGAAGCTAATCATAATCATGACAGGTTAATGGTGCTCGTAACACCACTACACTAAATACAGATCCTTAAGAGTTACCAACTCTTAAGGATCTTGTAAACCCCTTTTTTCTGTGGCAAAACTATAATACAATAATCCTTAATTTAACTTAAATGATAGCGGTTTTGTATAAAATTGTAGATTTAATCCGTATTTAATCTAATAATCTGCCCATAATAAAACAATTCTTGTCAAGCGTTTCAAGGCTTTTTGCTTACTCGTTAATTCAGTTTTAATGCGCTTTTATTCAAATTTAATCTCTAAAATACAGATAAAAGATTGATAAATTTTAGGGCGTTTTATCATGCGCTTTCTTTTTGTATCCATTCACTCAAAACTTTTTAACAGCGTTCTTGGCGAAATGCTGGCCTTTTCTAAAGGGACAAAGCGCTTTTTTTGATAAGCTTCTAGGCTGGATCGCCCTATCATGGCGGCATTGTCGCTGCAAAATTCTAAAGGGGCTAAAACAAGCTTGCAATCAAACTCAACGCACAAATTTTCAAACGCCTTTCTTAACGCCAAATTTTGGCTCGCTCCCCCCACAATGCCAAAAATTTTAGGGCGTTTGATTTTAAAATAGCGTTTAGTCTGCTGGATTAAATGCTCAATCGCTGCGCTTTGAAAATGATAGCCAATCTTTTGTTTTATCTCATCGTTCAAATTATGGGCGTTTTTTTCAACCTCCAAACGCACCGCATTTTTTAAACCTGAAAAACTAAAAGCCAGATTCGGGCTGTTTTTTAAAGGGATAGGGAACATTAAAGGCTCGTTTGGATGCCTATAATCAAGGGCTAATTTTTCCACTATGGGGCCTCCTGGATAGCCTAAATCAAGCATTTTAGAAACCTTATCAAAACTCTCCCCAAAGCTATCGTCCAAACTCGTGGCAACGATTTTAATGTCTTCATAATTTCTAGCCTCTAAAATCAAAGAATGCCCCCCAGAAACTAGCAGCACGCTTAAAGGCATGCAGGTTTGTTTTTCATTGATAAAGAGCGAATACACATGCCCTCTCAAATGATCTTCTAAAATCAAGGGCAAATTCAAAGACAAGCTCAAGGCTTTTGCCATCATCAAACCCTCTATTAAAGTAACGCTCAAACCTGGCTGATTCGTGATAGCGATGGCTTTGAGCTTGGAAAAATCCTTATTCAAGCTTATTTTAATGCGTTCTAATAAAAGCGGCAAATTCTCAGCATGCAAGCGCGATGCAAGCTCAGGCACAACGCCCCCATAAGAGCTGTGGTGCTTTTCTTGAGAGATTTTAAAATGAGCGATAAGTTTGGCGTCCTCTATTCTTGTAAGGGCTAAAGAGCTGTCATCGCAAGAACTTTCAATGCTTAAAATCATGTCTTTATCTTTGGGTGGTGTTTTTGCTTGAATTATACTTTGTTAGCAACACTCTAAAGCCTTTAAACCAAAACTAAAAAGTGGATTTACAAAAATACCAATGACAAAAATACCAATGAATAGAAAGCTAGAATTAAACATTGAGCATGAAGAATAAAGAGATGAAATCTAAAATTAAAGCTTTGAATGAAATAAGCCCCTTTTTAGAAAAAGCCTTTAAGCTAAGTATTTGATCGCATTCAAATAGCTTTTGTTGTTCGCTTTGTTTTGATAAGCAATATCAAACGCTGTGCCGTGGTCAGTGGAGGTGCGTAAAATGGGGGCGTTCAAACTCACATTAATGCTTTCATCAAAATAGAGCGCTTTTAAAGGGGCTAGCCCGACATCATGGCTCATGCTCACATAAAAGGGGGTTATTTTGCGTTTATTGGGGGCAAAAGCGCTATCAGCCGGCAGTGGCCCCAAAAAGCATTCAAAGCCCAGCGTTTGGTTGCTCTTTTGAATGGCTTTTAAAATCCTTTCATCTTCTTCCCCGAACAAGCCCTCTTCGCCCGCATGGGGGTTAAAACCACACACTTGAACGATTTGAGCTTGAGTGCTTTTTTGAAACGCTAATAAAAACTTAACTAACGCTTTAACTTGAATGAGTTGAGAAACCGTGCTTAAAGGCACATGGTCGCTAAATAGCCCCACAAAGAGTTTTGAACACCCAAGCATCATGATGATTTGATGATCTTTATAGCGTTGTTTCAAAAAATCGGTATGCCCCACAAAAGGGATCTGAGCTTGTTGCCATGCGAGTTTGTTGATAGGCAAAGTGCAAATGCCATCCACTTCTTTATCATCCGCTAACTCGCAAGCCTTTTTAAAACTCTCAAAACTATACGCCCCGCTTTGAGCGCTGACTTTGCCTATCGTGCTAGAGTTTAATAAGGGTAAGGGGGAATGGATAGCGAGTGTGTTAATCGTTTTAGTTTCATAAGCGTTATTTAGCAATTGATTGGCCCGCTCTAAAAGTTCGCCATCAATGAGATACAACGGCTCACAAAACGCGTTCACTTCCTTATGGCTTTTTAAAATCAATTCTAAGCCTACGCCTTGAATATCCCCGCAACTGATCGCAATTTTCTTTTTAGCCATTTTATCGCTTAATGAGTTGCGCCATTTCTAAAATCGCTTTTTCTAAGCCCACTAAAACCGCTTTTGAAACCACGCTATGACCGATATTAAGCTCTCTTAAAGAGGGGATTTTTAACAATTCTTTCACATTAGTATAATTCAACCCATGCCCCGCGCATGCCACAATGCCCATAAAAAACGCTTCTTTGCTCATTCTTCTTAATTGCAAAAAGGCGTTGTGCAATTCTTCTTTCAGTTCTTTAGGGCTTTTGTCTTTGAGCGCGCTAATGGCATGGATTTGATTGTTAGCGTTAGAATACAAAGCGTTGTGCAAATTCGCATACACCCCAGTGTGGAACTCCACTTGCTTGACTTGATGCTCCCTTGCAAAATGCAGAGAGTCTTTTAAAGGATCAACAAACAAAGACACCTCAATGCCCTTATTGTGATACGCTCTAATGACCTCTTCTAAACCCTTTAATGAGCAATCCAATCCCCCCTCTGTCGTAACCTCATCTCTGTTTTCAGGCACGATCGTAACTTTACTGGGCTTATTTTTTAAAGAGCATAAAAAATCAGTGATTTCAGCATTAATAGAGCATTCAATGTTGATAGGCAAAGGGCTTATTTCAAGCAACTTCAAAACATCTTCATTTTGAATGTGCCGTTTGTCTTCTCTTAAATGGATGGTGATTAAATCCACTTTATGGGTGTTTTTAGCGATGAATAAGGCTTCTAAAATCTCAGGCTCGTAAGTTTTTCTTATCTCTCTTAAAGTAACAATGTGATCAATATTCAATCCAAAACGCATGGCTATCCTTTATTTTATAATAATGATTTTTGGAATTGTAACATAAAACCCGCCTCTTACACCTATAAGATTTTATCATCAAGCTATCTTTTGCTATAATACCCAAAACAAAATACCAATTAAATCCAATAAAAAGTGTTGTGGGTGCTATATTTTTTAACCAGTTTATTTATTTGCTCTTTGATTATTTTGTGGTCTAAAAAATCCATGCTCTTTGTGGATAACGCTAATAAAATACAAGGCTTTCATCATGCAAGAACCCCACGAGCTGGGGGGCTTGGGATCTTTCTTTCTTTTGTGTTAGCTTATCTTTTTGAGCCTTTTGAAGTGCCTTTTAAGGGGTTTTTTGTTTTCTTAGGGCTATCGCTAGTGTTTTTAAGCGGTTTTTTAGAAGACATTAACCTTTCGCTCAGCCCCAAAATACGCCTTATTTTGCAAGCCGTAGGGGTTGTTTGCATCATCTCATCAACGCCTTTAGTGGTGAGCGATTTTTCGCCCCTTTTTAGCTTGCCTTATTTTATCGCTTTTTTATTCGCAATTTTTATGCTAGTGGGCATCAGTAACGCTATTAATATTATTGATGGGTTTAACGGGCTGGCATCAGGGATTTGTGCGATTACGCTTTTAGTCATCCATTATATAGACCCTAGCAGTTTGGCGTGCCTCTTAGCTTACATGGTGCTTGGGTTTATGGTGTTAAATTTCCCTTTAGGAAAGATTTTTTTAGGCGATGGAGGGGCGTATTTTTTGGGTTTGGTGTGCGGGATTTCCCTTTTACATTTGAGTTTAGAGCAAAAAATCAGCGTGTTTTTTGGGCTCAATTTAATGCTTTATCCGGTCATAGAAGTGCTTTTTAGTATCCTTAGGCGCAAAATAAAACGCCAGAAAGCCACCATGCCAGATAACTTGCATTTGCACACCCTTTTATTTAAATTCTTGCAACAACGCTCTTTAAATTACCCCAACCCTTTATGCGCTTTTATCCTTATTCTGTGCAACCTGCCTTTTATTTTAATGAGCGTTTTGTTTCGTTTAAATTCTTACGCGCTCATTGTGATTAGCCTAGTCTTTATCGCATGCTATTTAATAGGCTATGCTTATTTGAATAGGCAAGTTTTTGCCTTAGAAAAGCGAGCGTTTCAATGAAAAAGCTCAAAGGTCTTTTTTTGATCCTGCTCTTATGGGTATATCCTTTAAGGAGTGAGCCGATCAATGAGGGGGCATACATTTTAGAAGAGATCGGCGATGTGCTTAGGTTTTTGCCTATTTTTGTAGGCACGGTCAGTTTAGCGATGCGCGATTATAGAGGGTTAGGGGAATTAGCGGTCGGCACATTAGTCACTCAAGGCGTGATTTATGGTCTTAAAGGAGCTTTTAGCAACGCCCATAAAGATGGGGCTAGAGTGGGATTTGCTAAACGGCCATGCTGTAATTCTTGGAGAGGCATGCCAAGCGGGCATGCTGGGGGGGTGTTTAGCGCGGCTGGGTTTGTGTATTACCGCTATGGGTGGAAACCGGCTCTTCCTGTGATCGCTCTTGCAATCCTCACTGATGCCAGCAGAGTGGTGGCAGGACAACACACGATCTTACAAGTTACGATCGGCAGCCTTATCGCATGGGGGTTTGCTTATTTATTCACTTCACGCTACAAACCTAAGCAATGGATGCTCTATCCTGAAATTTCTAGCGATTTTAAGGGCAGTAGCCGCTATGGGGTGAGCTTTTCTTATCAATGGTAAAGGGATAAAGTGCTAAAAAAGTTATTACTCATTGTGCTCTTTTTAGGGTTTTTAAGAGCGGAAGGCGAACATTATGAAATCATTGTTGAGCTTTCAAAGGCTTTTTTGAAAGCCAAAGACGCTTTTATTGCGATCGATAAAACCTATAAAACCTGCATAGAAACCGGGCATGATCGCACCCAAATACGCCTTCAAAGCGCTTTTTTAGAGAACTTGTCTCAAACAGAACAGCAATTTGATGACTATTTTGAAAAGGATTTTAAAAGCGTAGAAGTTTTAAAAACCTTGCTTAAAGACATCCAATCGTTAGAAAAAACTTCCAACAAGCTTGCATGCATTGCCCCAAAAAACGCTCAAAATTTTGAAATTTTAGAGGGAGCGATAACGCAAATCATAGGATTAGAAGAGCAGATGGATAAATTTATCAACGGTGCAAAATAAAGCCCATTGTTGCATGAGAATTTAATTAAATATTCATCGTAAAAAGCTCTAATTCAGTTTGAGCGGTAACCTTTTAAAAGCGTTCTTTAGAAAGTGGGGTTTTACCATAAACAAAGCGTAAAAATCCCCTTTAAAAAGTGTATTAAAGTTGGCTTTGAATATTCGTATTTGATGAGAGCCAAATCCCTAATACTTATGCTTTCTTAGGCGTTTCACCACATAATCCCCCACGCTTTGAATGATTTGCACTAAAACAATAATCACAACCACCGCATAAAAAAGCACATCGCCCCTATAACTTTGATAGCCAATCCTAATGGCTAAATCCCCCAAGCCCCCGGCCCCTAACGCTCCTGCCATAGCCGAATAGCCTATTAAAGAAATTAAGGTGATGGTGATATTGTTCACTAAAGAGGGCAAGCTCTCTAAAAGCATCATTTTAATGACTTCCAAATGAGACGCTCCTAAGCTTAAAGTGGTTTCAATCTTGCCATGCTCTACTTCCATTAGAGAATTTTCAAAAAGCTTTGCGACAAAAGGAATGGCTGAAATGGCTAATGGGATAATGCTCGCGCTAGAGCCAATGCTTGTGCCAATCAAAAAGCGCGATAAAGGCAAGAGCAAGATAATGAGAATGATAAAAGGGAAAGAGCGAGTCATGTTGATGGAAGTGTCTAAAATTTTATGCAAAAGGGGTTTGTTTAACAAATGCCCTTTTTTACTCACTAACAATAAAACCCCCAAAGGCAAGCCAAAAACAACCGCCAAAAAGCTCGCTACAAACACCATATAGAGCGTTTCTAGCGTGGCTTGAATGAGCATTTGAGAAATCATTTTAATCCTTTAATTTTTCCACTTGTAAGCCTAAAGCGTTTAGATACTCTAAAGCCCTTTGAGTCTCTGCAACACTGCCTAAAAACCGCACCACTAAATACCCTATATCTTTAGTCGTAAGCTCTTCAATATTGCCTGAAATGATGCTCACGTCTATTTTAAAACGCCTGATCAAATTAGAAATGATCGGCTCGTCTAAATGCTCCCCTAAAAACACGATGCGATAAATGTCTTGCGATTTTTGATCCCCATGCTCGTTTTTGATGCCAAGCAATTCCTTAGTAACGGCATGTTTAGGGTTAGCAAAAATTTCTTCCACCGAGCCTCTTTCCACGATTTCGCCGCTGCTGATCACACACATTTGATTGCACAATTCTTTAACCACTTCAATTTCATGCGTGATGAAAACGACACTCAAATTGAGCTTTTTTTGAATGCCGCTTAAAAGCGTTAAAATAGAATGCGTGGTTTTAGAATCCAGCGCGGATGTGGCTTCATCGCAAAGCAATAAATCAGGGCAATTCGCTAAACTCCTAGCGATCGCCACTCGTTGTTTTTGCCCACCGCTTAGCTGTTTAGGATAAAAATGCATTTTATCTTCTAGCCCCACTAATTCCAATAATTCATGCACCCTTGATTTAATCTTAGTTTTTTCCCATCGGGCGATTTCTAAAGCGAAAGCGACGTTTTCAAACACGTTTTTAGCGCTCAATAAATTGAAATGCTGGAAAATCATGCCTATTTTTGGCGCGCTTTTTGCAATTCTTTAGGCTTTAAGTTTAACAGATTGACCCCATTGACTAAAACTTCTCCAGAACTGGGGCGCTCCAAACAATTGATTAGGCGAATGAGCGTGGATTTTCCCGCCCCTGAATAGCCTATCACGCCCAAAATATCGCCTTTTTTCAATTCCAAATTCACGCCTTTTAGAGCATGGAATCCGTTTTCATAAATCTTTTCAATGTTTTTTAATTCTACTACCATCGTTTTAACTTTATACCCCAATCACTTGGACATTTGCGCGTTATTTTCCACGCTATTGAGCCATAAAAACACTTGCACCACACTTTCATACAATTCTTCAGGTATCGCACAATCTAATTCCACCTTTAAAAGCAAATCCACCAGCATGGGGTTAGAAAAGAGTGCTATATCGTATTCCTTAGCTTTTTGAATGATCCTTTTAGCCACTTCGCCCACCCCGCTTGCGATCACTTTTGGGGCGTGATCTTGCCCCATGTTATAGGCTAGAGCGGCGGCTTTTATGGTTTTATTCATCTAATACCCTAAAGTCAAGGCATCAACCTCATTCCAAGAGAAATTTTTTTCAAACCCTTTTGTTTTTTTCAAAATAGACGCAACGCTACGAACCAACATGTCCGTTTCAATATTCACGCGCCGTTTGAGTTTATAAGTCTTAAAAAGGGTGTTTTCTAAAGTGTAAGGGATAATCGTTAGCCAAAACCCCTTTTCTTCTACCTTGCTTAAAGTCAAACTCACCCCATCAATCGCAATAGAGCCTTGCTCAACGCACAATAAAAGCGTTTCTTTAGAAGCACTGATGAAAAAATCCACTTGATTAGCGTTGTGAATGATTTTTTCAACCACCCCGATGGCGTCAATATGCCCTTGCACAAAATGCCCGTCCAAACTCGCATCGGCTTTTAGGGCTGGCTCAATATGGACTAAATCCTTGTAATTTTCTAACGCTACGCTGTTTTGGGTTTTTTGGCTCAATTCCACGCTAAAATGCGTTTTTGAACTTTCTATGGCGGTCAAACATGCTCCATTAATCGCAATGCTATCGCCAAGCTTGGGATTGAGATCGCTCTCTATGCTTAAAATATTGTTTTTAAAACCTTTCACTTTAGCTATTTTATAGATTAACCCGCTAAACATAATTGATTGTTATTCTCCTTATGTTAGAATGTTTGATTATTGTAACATACTAAATAAAACCATAGGATAAAAGCATGTTTATAGACACGCATTGCCATTTGGATCACAAGGATTATGAAAACGATTTAGACGAAGTGTTAAAAGAGAGTTTAGAAAAAGGCGTTACTCAATGCGTGATTCCGGGCGCAGACATGAAGGATCTGAATAGAGCGGTAGGAATTAGCGAAAAATTTGAAGGCGTGTTTTTTGCCATAGGCGCTCACCCTTATGATGTGGAGAGCTTTGATGAAAGCCTGTTTGAAAAATTTGTCAGCCATCAAAAATGCGTGGCGATAGGCGAATGCGGACTGGATTACTACCGCTTGCCTGAATTGAATGAAAGAGAAAATTATAAAAGCAAGCAAAAAGAAATCTTTACCAAACAGATCGAATTTTCCATCCAACACAACAAGCCCTTGATTATCCATATTAGAGAGGCGAGTTTTGATAGTTTGAATCTTTTAAAAAGCTATCCTAAAGCTTTTGGGGTGTTGCATTGCTTTAACGCCGATAATATGCTTTTAGAACTGAGCGATCGTTTTTATTATGGGATAGGAGGGGTTAGCACTTTTAAAAACGCTAAAAGACTGGTAGAGATTCTCCCTAAAATCCCTAAAAACAGGCTTCTTTTAGAAACGGATTCGCCCTATTTGACCCCACACCCTTTTAGAGGTACTAGGAATAGCCCTACTTATATCCCTTTAATCGCTCAAAAAATTGCCGAAATCATCCACATAGAGACTGAAGAGCTCGCTTCTTTAAGCACGCATAACGCTCAAACGCTCTTTAGTTTCCCCTGAAAATGGGGTCGTGTTAGAAAGCGTTATTCAAGTTTAGCTATAATCAAGGCTATTTTAAAAGCTGGATAGCTGTAGTTATTAGGATGCGATGTCAAAAAGAATGAAGTGTTTTAGTCAAAAATGGTTGGTTTTTTTTGTTACCCTTTTATTGGCTTCTTTAGGCCATGCGAAAATGGCTTTTGAATCTAATATTGACACCAAAGCGCTAGAGGCCTTTGGGGTTAATGCGAGCTTTTTATCCCAGATGCCCAACGCTTTAAAAAAAATGAATAAAGAAGAGGAATGGAAAAAGTTAGTCAAAAGATTTGATGTGAATTACCAGTTCATCCCTATCATTAAAAACATGCTCATAGAAGCGAGCGTGCCGCAAGAATTTTTGTTTTTAGCCATGGCCGAGTCTAAATTTTCATCAAGGGCTTATAGTAGGAAAAAAGCGGTAGGGATTTGGCAATTCATGCCAAGCACGGCTAAAGAATTAGGGCTTAAGGTCAATCATTACATTGATGAAAGGAGAGACCCCATTAAAAGCACTCAAGCGGCGATCACCTATTTGAAACGGCTCTACAAACAAACTGGGGAGTGGTATTTGGTCGCTATGGCGTATAATTACGGCTTACGAAAGGTTCAAAACGCTATTAAAGCCGCCGGCACTTCAGACATTAAAGTCTTGCTAGATGAAGATAAAAAATACCTCCCTAAAGAGACACGAGAATATATCCGCTCCATTCTAAGCCTAGCGTTAAAGTTCAACAGCCTAGACAACCTCAAAGATAAAGAGTATTTGCTCAATCGTGGGGCGAGGGTGAGTTTAGTGGGCGTCCCATTCAAAAGGCACACTTCTTTAGTCCAGGTGGCCAAAAATTTGAATTTGAGTTTGGAAACCTTAAAATCTTACAACCACCAATTCCGCTATAACATTCTGCCCTCTAAAGACCCCACCTACACCATTTATATCCCTTATGAAAAACTCGCCCTTTTCAAACAACGCCAACTCAAACAAAATAAAAACGCTCAAGCTAATCCTAAAAGCCCTTTCATCACCCATGTGGTCTTGCCTAAAGAAACCTTATCTTCTATCGCTAAACGCTATCAAGTCAGTATTTCCAGCATCCAATTAGCCAATAACCTCAAAGATTCCAATATCTTTATCCACCAGCGCTTAATCATTCCTACCAATAAGAAATTGATCGCTACAAGGGAATTTTAATGGGTTGGGCGTTGAAAAAAGTTTATTTTTTAGGCGTTGTTTTTTTGATTAGCGCTTGCGCGGTTAAAAAAAATGGGGTAAAGAATTTGTCTTACAAGCATGAAAGCTTGCGCGCTTATGAAAACGCTAAAGATTATGACCCAACAACCAAAAAAGCCACCTATAAACGCAATTTTTTTGAACGCCATTTCAAACACCACACCAATTCGCAAGACAGCAATACAAAACAACCCCTAGATAACGGCATGCGCGATTCTAGCGCGATCCAAAGAGCCACCATGCGCCCTTATCAAGTGGGGGGCAAGTGGTATTACCCCACTAAAGTGGATTTAGGCGAGAAATTTGATGGCATTGCGAGCTGGTATGGCCCCAATTTCCATGCCAAAAAAACCAGTAATGGGGAAATCTATAACATGTATGCCCACACCGCCGCGCACAAGACTTTACCCATGAACACCGTGGTGAAAGTCATCAATGTTGATAATAACTTAAGCACCATTGTGCGCATTAATGATAGAGGGCCTTTTGTGAGCGATCGCATCATTGATTTGTCTAATGCAGCCGCTAGGGATATTGACATGGTTAAAAAAGGCACGGCCAGCGTGCGTCTCATTGTTTTGGGCTTTGGTGGGGTTATCTCCACGCAATACGAACAATCCTTTAACGCCAGCTCTTCAAAGATCTTACACAAGGAATTTAAAGTCGGCGAGAGCGAAAAAAGCGTGAGCGGGGGGAAATTTTCCTTGCAAATGGGGGCTTTTAGAAACCAAATAGGCGCTCAAACTTTAGCGGATAAATTGCAAGCAGAGAATAAAAATTACAGCGTCAAGGTTGCTTTTAAAGACGATTTGTATAAAGTTTTAGTTCAAGGGTTTCAAAGCGAAGAAGAGGCTAGGGACTTTATGAAAAAATACAACCAGAATGCGGTTTTAACGAGAGAATGATTAAGTTATTGCTTTTAGATGTGGATGGCACGCTCACAGACGGGTCGTTGTATTTTGATGAAAATTTTCACGAAATCAAGGCCTTTAATGTCAAAGACGGGCTTGGCATGACGCTATGGCAAAAATTAGGCAAAAAAATCGCTATCATTACAGGAAGAACTTCAACAATGGTCAAAAAACGCATGGAGAGTTTGGGCGTTCAGTTTGTTTTTATGGGCGTTGAAAATAAAAGCGTGGTTGTGGAGCGGCTCAAAAAAGACTTGCAATTGAGTGCGCAAGAAATCGCATGCGTAGGCGATGATTATAACGATTTAGGCATGTTTAAGGCATGCACTTGGAGTTTCGCTCCTTTTGATGCGCACCCCTTGCTTAAAAGCAAAGCTTATAAAGTGTTGCAAAATTCAGGGGGCAAGGGGGCCGTTAGGGAAGCGATTGATTATCTTTTAACATTAGAAGGCTTGCAAGATGAAGCGCTCAAGCTTTACCTCTAATAGCGTTTTAAACTTTTTTGTGGTTTTGTCTTTCATCACGATAGGGCTAGTTTTTTTCTTTTTGCGTTCCCAACCCACTAGCGTGGTCTCTAAAGAAAATATCCCTAAAATTGAATTAGAAAATTTTAAAGCGTTTCAAATCAACGATAAAATCCTTGATCTGTCCATAGAGGGCAAAAAAGCCCTACAATACGATGATTACGAGATCTTTTTTGATTCTAAAATCAAGCGCTATGATGAAGACACGATAGAAAGCGTTGAGTCTCCTAAGGCCAAACGGCAGCAGGATTTGTATTTCTTCCCTAATGGGGTTACTTATAAAAGAAGCGATGATTCCAGTTTTTGGAGTGAAACAGGGATTTATAACCATAAAGAGCAAAATTTTAAAGGCAAGGGCCGTTTCATTCTCACTTCAAAGGATAGCAAGGTTGAAGGGCTTGACATTTCTTATTCGCATGCTTTAGCCATTATTGAAGCTCAAAGCATTCAAGCACATTTATTCTTAGATGAAATCAAACAAAGCCAGAAAGAAAAGAAAAAACTCCCCACTTTCAAAGGAGGATTTTAATGCGTTGGTGGTGTGTTCTTGTGTGTTGTTTTGGTATTTTAAGCGTGATGAGCGCTCAAAAAACAGAGAATAAAGGTTTGAAAAAAGAAAGAGAACTTTTAGAGATTACCGGCAACCAATTTGTAGCGAACGACAAAACCAAAACTGCTGTTATTCAAGGCAATGTGCAGATCAAAAAGGGTAAAGATCGGTTGTTTGCGGACAAGGTGAGCGTGTTTTTAAACGATAAACGAAAACCAGAGCGCTATGAAGCCACAGGGAACACGCATTTTAACATCTTTACAGAGGACAATCGTGAAATCAGTGGGAGCGCTGACAAGCTCATTTATAACGCGTTGAATGGGGAATACAAATTGTTGCAAAATGCGGTGGTTAGAGAAGTGGGGAAATCCAATGTTATCACCGGCGATGAAATCATTTTAAACAAAACTAAGGGTTATGCTGATGTGTTGGGGAGCGCGAAACGGCCCGCTAAATTCGTGTTTGATATGGAAGATATTAATGAAGAAAATCGTAAAGCTAAATTGAAGAAGAAAGGTGCTAAGGAAAAACCATGATCGCTATTAAAGACGCTCATTTTCTCACTTCTTCTAGCCAACTTTTTCAATGCCCCGCAAGCTTGACTTCTGAGATGGTCATTTTAGGGCGCAGCAATGTAGGCAAAAGCTCGTTTATTAATACCTTGTTAGGAAAAAACCTCGCTAAAAGCTCAGCGACACCGGGAAAAACCCGCTTAGCGAATTTTTTTTCCACCACTTGGGAAGATAAAGAAAACGCTTTAATAACAACCTTTAATGTGATTGATTTGCCCGGGTTTGGCTACGCTAAAGTTTCTAAAAGCTTGAAAAAAGAATGGGAGGGGTTTTTATGGGAATTGTTGAGCGTTAGGGTTTCTATCAAACTTTTTATCCATTTGATAGACGCACGCCATTTGGATTTAGAAATTGATAAAAACGCTAAAGAAAACATTCAAGCCCTTTTAAGGCCTGATCAAGCCTACCTTACTCTTTTTACGAAGTTTGACAAATTGAATAAAAACGAGCAACACCGCCTTTTTTTAAACGCTCCTAAACCTTTTTTAATCAATACCACCCATTTTAACGCTCTTTCTTCAAAATACCCAACCCTTGAAATAGTGCGCCAAACCCTTTTGAAATACTTGCTCACTAACCCTTTATAGGCCACCAAATCATGCTCTCTTTAAAACAAGATTCCTTTTTTTTCTTATGTTTAGGGATTTTTGGTTTTTATTTTTATAGCCTTTTAAGAGACCTAATGCCTTTTTTACCCCCTATGATTGGGTTTTTATTCTTGTTTTATGCGAAAAAATACGATCATTTTTTACCCAGTTTGAGCGTGTTTGGTTGTTTGTTTTGGTTTGAAAGCATGCATTTAAAGACTTTAGGCGTTTTAGCCTTGCTGTTTTTAATCTACCACCAAATCGTCTATAAAAACTCTTTAAAGCTTTTTAATGACGGCTTTTTATTCAAAACTTTGCATGTCTTTTTGGTTTATTACCTTTATTTATCGCGCTTTTTTTCGGTGTCTTTGGATCTGAAGACGATCGGCTTTCTCGCTCTTTTTGCTTTAATAGAGAGCGCTTTGTGGGGTTTGTATGAAAAATCTTCGCTATAAGCTTTTACTCTTTGTTTTTATAGGGTTTTGGGGGTTATTGGTTTTAAATTTATTTATTTTAAGCGTTAAAAATCAAGAATACTATGAAAAACTGGCCGAACGCAACATGACCAAAAAAGAATTTTTAGTCCCTACAAGGGGCGATATTACAGACAGAAATGATGAGTTTTTAGCCACTAACGAATTGGTGTTTGGCGTGTTTTTGCCCAGCAGATTGAAACAAAAAGAGCTTTTAGAAAAAATTGAAATCATCCAAAAGTTTTTCCCTAATTTTTCCAAAGAAACGCTTTTAAACAATTACCAAAAAGAAAATTCGCTTTATAACCATAACCTCATTAAAGTGGTGGGATTCATTCCTTATGCCGCCATGCAACCTCTTTATGCCAAACTCATCCAAACTCAAGGCATTTTTGCTCTTCCCTTAGACAAGCGCTACTACCCTAATAACGCTTTAGCTTCGCATGTTTTAGGCTATGTGGGGGTGGCAAGTTTGCAAGATTTAAAAGACGATGAGGAGAATCAATACAGCCAGATTGTGGGCAAAACCGGCATTGAAAAAGAATACAACAAGCTTTTACAAGGCAAGGTGGGCTATAAAATCATGCGTGTCAATGCACTCAATCAAGAATTAGCCACCTTAGAAGTAGTGCCACCAAGCACCAATAACCACTTGCAATTGAGTTTAGACAAACGCTTGCAAAAAGAAGCGGACAAGCTCTTTGAAAATAAGAGAGGGGCTATTTTAGTGATGAACGCAGAAAATGGGGAATTGCTCGTTGCAGGAAGTTACCCTGAATACAATTTGAACGATTTTGTAGGCGGGATCAGTCAAGACAAATGGCAAAAACTTCAAGATGATATTTATAACCCCTTATTAAACCGCTTCGCTAACGCTTTGTATCCGCCGGGATCTGTGGTTAAAATGGGCGTGGGCTTGAGCTTTTTAGAAAACCTTCATATCACAGAAAACACCACCATACCCACCCCCCTTTTATTGAAGTGGGTAAGCGCAAATTTAGGGATTGGAAAAAAACAGGGCATGGCAATTCCAATTTGTATAAAGCCATTAGGGAGTCCGTGGATGTGTATTTTTATAAGTTTGGGCTTGAAATCTCTATAGAAAAACTCTCTAAAACCTTAAGGGAAGTGGGCTTTGGGGAAAAAACGGGCGTTGATTTGCCGAATGAATTTGTGGGGATTGTGCCGGATAATTTGTGGAAACTCAAACGCTTCAATCAAGATTGGCGCGTTGGGGACACGCTCATTACCGCTATTGGGCAAGGCTCTTTTTTAGCCACGCCCTTACAAGTGCTAGCCTACACGGGACTCATTGCGACAGGCAAACTGGCGACGCCTCATTTTGCTATCCATAACCAACAGCCGCTCAAAGACCCCCTGAATAGTTTTCAAAAAAAGAAGCTCCAAGCCTTGCGCGTGGGCATGTATGAAGTGTGTAACCATAAAGACGGCACCGCTTATCATTCCACAAGGGGTTCTAAGGTTACTTTAGCGTGTAAAACCGGCACCGCACAAGTCGTAGAAATCGCTCAAAACATCGTCAATCGCATGAAAGAAAAGGATATGGAATATTTCCATCGATCCCATGCGTGGATTACCGCATTCTTGCCCTATGAAAAACCCAAATACGCTATCACTATTTTAGTAGAACATGGGGAAGGGGGGTCAAAACTAGGGGCTTGTTAGTGAAAATGAGCAACAAACTCTATGAGCTTGGCTATCTTTAATAAAATTCTAAATCTTTTCAAAAACGCAACCTTTTAAACGCTAAAGACCATTAGCCAACTTGTTTCCAAACTTGTTTCAGCGCTCTATAACTCAGTCTAACGGGTGGTTTAAAACTGGTCTTTATTAAAGAACACTCTAAAAGCGTAACTTCAATGAGTTTTAGGCTTGCTGTATGTTTGGCTTTGTTTTAATCGCATATTGACAGCTGAAGTCTTGTTTAATGTTTTTAAAAAATGGGGTTTTAGTTGTTTTGCTTCATCGTTTTAGATTTTATCATGATTTTCTTAAAGGGATAGAGAGGGTTATTTTGCGCCATTTCCCCCCTTAAGAAATAACGCTTTTAAGAAATTGCCGCTTGATTAGTGCAAGCTCTTTTCGTTTTATTTTAAAAAGACTTTTAGCGTTTTGAATGCTCAATGAGAAAAGAGCTTTTTATTAGTGCCTAAAAAAACCCCCTTTCATCATAAAGATGGATTTTATCCAGATGGCTTAAAAAGCCGGGATAATCGCCCCTTTATAGGTATCCAAAATGAATTTCCTGGTCTTTTCACTCTGCAAAGCTTCAATCAACGCTTTTATGGCTTCATCTTGCGCGTTATCCTCACGAGCGGCTATTAGATTGGCATAAGGCGAGTCCTTGTCTTCTGAAAATAAGGCTCCGGTGAGTTTCGCTTGCAAGGCATAATTCCCTGTTATGATGGCCCCATCCACATCCCCTAAAACCTTAGGCAATAGTGCGGCTTCTAAAGGCTTGATTTTGATATTGTAAGGATTTTTGACAATATCAAACTCCGTAGCGTATAGATTGCTTGGGTCTTTGAGGGCGATAAGGCCTTGTTTATGGAGTAAAATCAACGCCCTGCCTTGATTGGCCGGATCATTTGGCACGGCAATCACTGAGCCTTTTTTAAGGTTTTTAATGTCTGTGATTTTTTGAGAATAAAATCTTAAAGGCTCCACATGGATATTGGCCAAACCAACAAGGTGCATTTTTCTGTCCAAATTAAACCGATCCAAATAAGGGCGGTGCTGGAAGTAATTCGCATCCAAAGAGCCGTCATTGAGCGCTAAATTAGGCAACACATAATCCGTAAAAGACACGATCACTAATTTGATCCCTTTCTCTTTCAAATCGTCCACGACTGATTGCAAGATTTGCGCATGCGGCACAGGGTTAGCGCCCACTTTAAGCTCACGAGTGATTTTGTGGTCTTCTTTTTTTTCTTTGTGGTGTTTGGCGTCTAAGAGATTAAAAAAACCTAAAACAATAGCGGTTATGCAAATAATACGCTTGAATATATTCATAAAAACCCCTTTATTAAAAAAAATTAATTCAAAAATGATAAAAAGATAAAACGATACGAAAATTCTAGAAACTGGCAAAGAATAGAAAGAAAAGGATTCAACCAAGAAAAACGAAGTTTCTCTTGATCAAACAGCGAATTGAACCATTAAAGCTTAATGGAATTTTCTTTAAGATACTCTGCAACGCCTTGGTGGGTAGCTTTCATCCCTTTATCGCCTTTTCTCCAGCCTGCTGGGCACACTTCACCATGTTCTTCAAAGTGTAAGAGAGCGTCTACCATGCGAAGCATTTCATCGGCATTCCTACCCAATGGCAAGTCATTGATCACTGCGTGTCTTACTTTCATGTTTTTGTCAATCAGAAAAGCCCCTCTCAAAGCGATCGCTTCTTCAAACAGCACATCATAGTCTCTAGAAATGCTCTTAGTAATATCAGCCACCATAGGGAAAGTTACTTGACCAATACCGCCTTTTTCTACAGGGGTGTTTTTCCATGCAAAATGCACTTGTTCGCTGTCAATAGACACGCCAATCACATTAAAGCCTTTTTCTTGGAAGTCTTTCACTCTTTTGTCAAACGCAATGATTTCTGTAGGGCATACAAAAGTAAAATCTTTTGGCCAAAAGAAAAGAATCGCACCGTTCTTACCTAAATTTTTAGAAAGCTCAAAGTGTTCATCAACCTCATTGTTTCCTAAAACGGCAGGCGCTTTAAAATCGGGGGCAAGTTTTGTAACTAACATATACAACTCCTTAAGTGTTTTAAAATTTTGTTGGATCAAAATTAAACCTGAACAGATTTAATTTTATTATGCTTTCCACTCAGTCAGCGGAAACATGGTGGAGTATATTCTTAAAAAGTTAATGAAAAAATATTTCCTTTTAAATTTTAAGATTTTGTGAAAAAAAGTTTCATTTTTACTGCTTGTATTTCCTTGAATAGTGTTATAATCGCTTCATAAATCATACGAAAGGAATTGTCATGCTAATCGCTCGTTTTAAAAAAGCTTTAATCTCCTATTCTTTAGGCGTGCTTGTTGTTTCATCATTATGGTTGAATGTGGCTAACGCTTCAGTGCAAGAAGTCAAAGTCAAAGATTATTTTGGGGATCAAGCCATCAAGCTTCCTGTTTCTAAAATAATCTACTTGGGTAGTTTTGCAGAAGTGCCTGCTATGTTCCATACTTGGGATAGGGTTGTAGGCATTTCAGATTACGCTTTTAAAGATGACATTGTTAAAGCCACTCTCAAAGATCCTAAACGCATTAAACCCATGAGCAGCGATCATGTGGCGGCGTTGAATGTGGAGCTTTTAAAAAAACTTAGCCCTGATCTTGTGGTAACCTTTGTGGGTAACCCTAAAGCGGTAGAGCATGCGAAAAAATTTGGTATATCATTCCTTTCTTTCCAAGAAAAAACCATTGCAGAAGTCATGGAAGATATTGACGCTCAAGCTAAAGCCTTAGAAGTTGACGCTTCTAAAAAACTGGCCAAAATGCAAGAAACTTTGGACTTCATTGCTGAGCGTTTGAAAGGCGTTAAAAAGAAAAAGGGCGTGGAGCTTTTCCATAAAGCCAATAAAATCAGCGGCCATCAAGCCCTTGATTCAGATATTTTAGAAAAAGGAGGCATAGACAATTTTGGCTTGAAATACGTTAAGTTTGGGCGCGCTGACATTAGCGTGGAAAAAATCGTTAAAGAAAACCCTGAGATTATCTTTATTTGGTGGATAAGCCCACTCACACCTGAAGACGTGTTAAACAACCCTAAATTTACTACTATTAAGGCCATCAAAAACAAGCAAGTTTATAAACTCCCCACAATGGATATTGGCGGCCCTAGAGCCCCACTCATTAGCTTGTATATCGCTTTAAAAGCCCATCCTGAAGCCTTTAAGGGCGTGGATATTAATGCGATGGTGAAAGATTATTATAAGGTGGTTTTTGATTTGAATGACGCAGAAGTTGAACCCTTTTTATGGCACTGATTTTAAAAAAGGGCTGATATTTTTTAGCCTTTCGTGTATCGCGCTAGGCTTAGAACAAGCCTTGTAGCTAAAATTTTCTTCCATATTTTTATCTTAATCTTTATCTTTTAAGATTTTGTGAAAAAAAGTTTCATTTTTACTGCTTGTATTTCCTTGAATAGTGTTATAATCGCTTTATAAATCATATTTTTATCTTATCTTTAACTTTTAAGATTTTATGAAAAATAGTTTCATTTTTACTATTGTTATTTTCTTAGTAATGTTATAATCGCTTTATAAATCATACAAAAAGGATCGTTATGTTAGTTACTCGCTTTAAAAAAGCTTTCATTTCTTATTCTTTAGGTGCACTTGTCGCTTCATTATTATTGAATGTGTGCAACGCTTCAGCACAAGAAGTCAAAGTCAAGGATTATTTCGGGGAGCAAAATATAAAGCTTCCTGTTTCTAAAATAGCCTATATAGGGAGTTATGTAGAAGTGCCTGCTATGCTTAATGTTTGGAATAGGGTTGTAGGCGTTTCGGATTACGCTTTTAAGGATGACATTGTTAAAGCCACTCTCAAAGGCGAAGATCTTAAACGCGTCAAACACATGAGCACTGATCATACAGCCGCACTAAATGTAGAGCTTTTAAAAAAACTTGGCCCTGATCTTGTGGTAACCTTTGTGGGCAACCCTAAAGCAGTAGAGCATGCGAAAAAATTTGGTATATCATTCCTTTCTTTCCAAGAGACAACGATTGCAGAGGCCATGCAGGCCATGCAAGCTCAAGCTGCGGTCTTAGAAATTGACGCTTCTAAAAAATTCGCCAAAATGCAAGAAACTTTGGATTTTATTGCTGAGCGTTTGAAAGGCGTTAAAAAGAAAAAGGGCGTGGAGCTTTTCCATAAAGCCAATAAGATTAGCGGCCATCAGGCCATTAGCTCAGACATTTTAGAAAAAGGGGGCATAGACAATTTTGGCTTGAAATACGTCAAATTCGGGCGCGCTGACATTAGCGTGGAAAAAATCGTTAAAGAAAACCCTGAAATCATTTTCATTTGGTGGGTAAGCCCACTCACGCCTGAAGACGTGTTAAACAACCCCAAATTTTCCACTATCAAGGCCATTAAAAACAAGCAAGTTTATAAACTCCCCACAATGGATATTGGCGGTCCTAGAGCCCCACTCATAAGCTTGTATATCGCTTTAAAAGCCCACCCTGAAGCCTTTAAGGGCGTGGATATTAATGCGATGGTGAAAGATTATTATAAGGTGGTTTTTGATTTGAATGATGCAGAAATTGAGCCATTCTTATGGCATTAATTTTTAAAAAGGGCGATATTTTTTAGCCCTTCGTGTATCGCGCTAGGCTTAGAACAAGCCCTATAGCGATGCAATTCGCTAAAAGCGAACTCCCTCCATAGCTCAAAAACGGCACCGCTAGACCTTTAACCGGAAAAATCCCGCCCACCCCAAAGGCGTTGATCACCAAAGAAAAACTGATGAGCAACACCACGCCCACGCAAAATAGCGAATATTTTGGCTCTTTCAAGCGGTTAGCGATCCTAAAAATCAAAACAATCAAAACAGAAAACAAAATAAAACAAACGCATAACCCCAAAAAACCCCATTCTTCGGCGATCCCAGCTAAGACCATGTCCGTATGCACTTCGCTCAAAAACCCAAGCTTGATTTGCCCAAGCCCAAGCCCTTGCCCAAACAACCCCCCATTATGCATGGCATTGCCTGCATGAAAGACCTGATAGGATTCGGGCAAGTCGCTTATTCTAAGAGCGTTCGCTAATTTATCCGGCAAAAGCGTGAAAAGCGAATTTTGCAAATTAGACCACCACAATTTCAGGCGCAAAATCCTATGAGCACTTGTAACAATCGCTAAAACGCTGATCGCAAACGCCCCTGAAATAATCAAGCCAAACAAATGCGCGCTCCCCCCAGAAAAGACCAACAACACCGCTAAAACCGCCCCCAAAAGAACAATCTGCCCCAAATCGTTTTGCAAAACCCCTACCCCAATCGCTAAGGCTACAAACACCACCGAATAAGGCACAAAAGTGATCAGTTCTTCTTTAACATTAGCCTTTTCTTTTGCCACAAAGGTGCGAGACAAACTCCACGCAAGAAAAAAGGTGAAACCAATCTTTAAAAACTCCAAAGGCGCTAGAGAGAAAAACCCCAAACGAATCCAGCGCTTCGCCCCCCCTGCGTTGCTAGAAAGGCTTTCTGGCAAAAAAAACATGCCAATAATGAGTAATGGTGGGATAAAAAGAAGAAAAAACCCCAAACGGCTAAACCACTTGCTAGGATCAACCCGAGACAACCCCCACATGATAACAATCCCTATGATCGCACTTGAAAGCTGGCGTATGAAAAAATGGAATTCTCCATAATGATACAGCACCACTGTGGTGTAAGTTGAGAGCGAATAGCTCATCAATACCCCCAAAAAAGTCAATAGCGAAGCGCAAAAAAACAGGTTTCTGTCTGTAGTCATTAGGATTTCCTTATTTTGGTTTTTGAATAGGCGTTCTCTTAAGGTATTTTAGGGGTATTTTACACTATAATGACTCTGAATTGGCTTATCGCTCAAGCTTAAGCATGCTTTGAAATTGATCGCATTCTTTGATGAGAAGCGGGCTGATTTTGGAATGCTTTTTGCATGTTATTAATTTGCAAGGGTTTAAAAAAGGGGTTTTGATGGATTTTTCTAAAGCGTTTGGATTGGTTTATAAAGCGTTAGATTATAGGGCTTTAAGGCAAGATATGATCGCTTCTAACATCGCTAACGTGGATACCCCTTTTTACAGGCCAAAGGATTTGGATTTTGAAAGCGTTTTAGCAAAGAAAAAAGCAGAAATTTTTGAAAACCAATCCAGTAAAGTTTTGCCTTTAGCCCACACTAACCCTAGGCATTTAGACTTTGAAAATAGCGCTAAAAATGGGGCGAACCTTTTTTTTAGAGACGGGCATTTGGCTAAAAATGATGGCAACAGCGTGGATTTAGACATTGAAACGAGTGAAATGGGCAAGAACTCTACCATGTATTTAGCCTTGAGTTCAGCCTTAAAAAAGTATCGAGGCGTGATCAATTACGCCATTGACTCTAGTAAGAATTTATAGTTAAGGGAAAGCATGTTTTTATCTTCTTTTGATATTAGCGGTTATGGCTTGTCCGCCCAACGCTTAAGAGCTAATTTGATTTCTTCTAATATTGCTAACGCTAACACCACGCGCACGAGCGAAGGAGGCCCTTATAGGAGGCAAGAAGCGGTGTTTAGGGCTTTTGATTTCAACGAGATTTTAAACCAAAAAATCGCCCAAAACAATCAAATCACCCCCTATGAAGACCCTTTAGATGAAGGCGATGATAACCCCTTAATCCCTATCACAAGCGTGGTGGTGGATAAGATTGTGCGCGATGATAGCGAGCCGTTGATGAAATACGATCCCAGCCACCCTGACGCTAACGCTCAAGGCTATGTGGCTTACCCCAACGTGAATGCGGTGGTTGAAATGGCGGACTTAGTGGAAGCGACTAGAGCCTATCAGGCTAATGTCGCGGCTTTCCAAAGCGCTAAAAACATGGCGCAAAACGCGATTGGCATGTTACAAACATGAACATTTTCAGCAATTTATGGTAGTATAAGGAAATTTAGGTAGTATTAGCCAAAGATCAGTAGAATATAGAAATGAATAAGATATTTAATAGAGTTAAATTTTTAAAAAAGAGCTTAAGGAGGTTCTATGCAAGCCATACACAATGATAAAAGCTTATTGAGTCCTTTCTCTGAGCTTAACACGGACAACAGGACTAAAAGAGAAGAATCAGGTAACGCCTTTAAAGAACAAAAAGGTGGGGAGTTTTCTAAACTCTTGAAACAATCTATCAATGAGCTTAACAACACTCAAGAGCAGTCTGATAAAGCCTTAGCGGATATGGCGACAGGGCAGATCAAAGACTTGCACCAAGCGGCTATCGCCATAGGGAAGGCCGAAACGAGCATGAAACTCATGCTTGAAGTGCGTAACAAAGCGATCAGCGCTTATAAAGAACTTTTGAGAACGCAGATCTAATCTCTTAAGTGGCGTCTCTTTAAATGATCGCTTGGTCTTTTTTAAAGAGAGGGTTTGTTGTTGCTACACCCCATTTTAACGGATTTTGCCATCAAAAATTCATGCTCTCATGCGTTGTGAAAATCCAACGCTACGCCATTTTCAAGTAAGCGTTCATGGATAATAAAAACATTGATCCCAACTTCAACCCAGAGCAATTTTTAGAAACCCAAAAATACAAGGGCATGGTTACGGCCTTAATCTTTTTATTGCTTTTTTTTATTTTTTTAATGGTCGCTTTTAAAAAAGCTTTTTTTGCGCAAGCCAACATGCCCACTTTGGTGATGATCAAACAAGACACCGCTACTAGGGGGACTATTTATAGTCAAGACAACTACAGCCTGGCCACTTCACAAACCCTTTTCAAACTGGGCTTTGATACAAGGTTTTTAAACCCAAATAAAGAAGATTTTTTTATTGATTTCCTTTCTATTTATAGCAATATCCCTAAAGAGTCCCTAAAAGACGCGCTCAATACGAAAGGCTACACGATTTTAGCTTACAATCTCACGCCCAATATGGCCGCTAATATTAGAGACTTGAATAAGAAATTTTTAGCCTTTGGGGTTTTTCAAAATTTCAAAGACGCGCACGATAAAGTGTGGCAAAAGCAAGGGTTAAACATTGAAGTGAGCGGCGTTTCTAGGCATTACCCTTATCAAAATAGCCTAGAGCCCATCATTGGCTATGTGCAAAAACAAGAAGAAGACAAGCTCACTTTAACTACCGGTAAAAAAGGCGTTGAAAAATCTCAAAATCATTTGCTTAAAGCCCAACAAAATGGCATAAGATCAGGCAAAAGAGACGTGAGTTTTAATTTCATTCAAAACCACTCTTACACAGAGATCGAACGGCTTGATGGCTATGAGGTGTATTTGAGTATTCCTTTAAAACTCCAAAGAGAAATTGAAACCCTACTGGATAAAACTAAAGACAAGCTCAGGGCTAAAGAAATCCTGGTGGGCATTATCAACCCTAAAAGCGGGGAAATCTTATCGCTAGCTTCAAGCAAGCGCTTCAATCCTAACGCCATTAAAACCAGCGATTATGAAAGCTTGAATTTGAGCGTTGCCGAAAAGGTTTTTGAGCCGGGCAGCACGATTAAGCCTATTGTCTATTCCTTGCTACTAGATAAAAATTTGATTAACCCTAAAGAGCGCATTGATTTAAACCATGGTTATTACCAATTAGGAAAATACACCATTAAAGACGACTTTATCCCCAGTAAAAAAGCCGTTGTGGAAGACGTTTTGATCCAATCTAGCAATGTGGGCATGATAAAAATCAGCAAAAGTCTCAACCCAGAGGATTTCTATAACGGGCTTTTAGGTTATGGATTTTCTCAAAAAACCGGCATTGATTTATCCTTAGAAGCCACAGGAAAGATCCCTCCTTTGTCCGCTTTCAAGCGTGAAGTGTTAAAGGGGAGCGTCTCTTATGGCTATGGGTTGAACGCAACTTTTTGCAGCTTTTAAGGGCTTATGCGGTGTTTTCTAATGAAGGCAAATTGACTACCCCCTATTTAGTGCAACGAGAAACCGCCCCTAATGGCGATATTTACATCCCTAGCCCCAAACCCACCTTTCAAGTCATCAACCCAAAAAGCGCTAGGAAAATGAAAGAAACCTTAATCAAAGTGGTGCGTTATGGCACAGGTAAAAACGCTCAATTTGAAGGGCTATACATAGGGGGCAAAACAGGCACGGCTAGGGTTGCTAAAAACGGGAGTTATAGCGCGGAGTCCTATAACAGCTCTTTTTTTGGGTTCGCTGAAGATGAAAGGCAGGTTTTTACTATCGGCGTGGTTATCTTAGGCTCGCATGGCAAGGAAGAGTATTACGCTAGCAAGATTGCAGCCCCCATTTTTAAAGAAATCACCGAAATTTTAGTGCGTTACAATTATCTATCGCCCTCTATTGCGATTCAAAACGCTTTGGAAAAAAACCGCTTTAAAATAAAATAAAAGGCTCTTTTTAACCCAAACTCCAAAAAGGAGTCTTAAGTTGCCGGCTCTGTGGCATTAAGGCCAAATTTAGAGGACAGATTAGAAAAAATCTGTTTAAGTTAGATTGATCCCAATTAAATAAAATGAGATTTGCATGATCCCTAGAAAGACAATCAAAACTAACCCTTAAATCAAAAAGAATGCGGATTAGCTTGCTATTATAATTTAAACGCAAGGTTTACAACAGGTGAGCGTTCAAAATTTAATCAAAATAATGTAAAATTAGAGCAATTATACCGATGTCTAGTGGCATCAATTCAAGCTAACTAAAAGGCGAATTTAAATGATTAAAAGCATAGAGATTGAAAATTACAAAAATTTTAAGCACCTTAAAATGGAAAATTTTAAATAAAGAAAGTTGAAAAGTTAGAAGAAACAACCTTTAAAGGTTGTTTTCTAAAATCTCACTTCATTTGCAAAGCCACTTCTTCAGCGAAATTCTCTGTCTTTTTCTCAATGCCTTCGCCCAATTCAAAACGCACATACTCAGTGATTGTTAAATCATCATCCCACTCTTTGGAACAATCAGCAACCACTTGAGCGATAGTTTTTTTATCGTCCATGACATAGAATTGCCCTAAAAGGGTCAGGCGTTGATCAATAAGGGTGTTATCAGCGATAAACCTTTCCATTTTTCCAGGAACGATTTTATCCCAGATTTTTTCAGGCTTGCCCTGCTCTTTCAATTCGTCTTCAAAAGCTTTTTTTTGGTGTGCTAAAACTTCATCGCTCAATTCAATGCGACTCCCAAAAGTGGGGATGTTTTTCAAAGGTTTGCCCAATCGTTTAGCCTCTTCGTTGTCTTTTTCAATTTCAGCGATCAAGGCTAAGGTTTCTTTTTTGACAAAATCAAGGCTAAAGTCTTTGCAATCTAGCACTTGAGGTTTCATCGCTGCAGCATGCATAGCGATGTTTCGGGCTAGTTCCACCACTTTTGGAGCGTTTTTCTCATTATTGTATTTTATACCGATTAACACGCCCACTCTAGCGTTAGAATGCGCATAACCATTGATGATATGAGAGCTAGGGGCTTTTAAATGAGCGATTTTTCTCACTAAAATGTTTTCACCAATCACAGCGATTTGAGAGTGCAAATATTCTTCAAAAGGCTTGTTGTCTAACGGGCTTTTAAGCAGTTCTTCTGTGGTATGGATATTGTGGGCTTTGATCGTTTCTAAAGTTTTTTTCACCAATTCCTTAAAGCCCTCATTTTTAGCCACAAAATCCGTTTCGCTATTGATTTCTACCATCATTGCGCTTTTAAAATCAGGCGCTACTTCTAAAGCGACTACGCCTTCAGCAGCGATCCTATCGGCCTTTTTAGCGGCTTTACTCAAGCCTTTTTCGCGCAAGAAATCAATGGCCTTTTGCAAATCCCCAGCCACTTCCACAAGGGCTTTTTTGCAATCCATCATGCCCGCATCGGTTAAATCCCTTAATTTTTTGACTAATTGAGTGCTAATTCCTGACATTATTCGGCTCCTTGAGTGATTTCTTTTTGGATTTCAGCGAGCATTTCTTCTTTTTCTTCATTGCTCACGAACTCTATCTCTTCGCTATTTTCATCCGCATGGACGATTTCTTCTTGCATGAGTTCTCGCCCCTCTAAAATCGCTTCGCTCATTTCTTTACAAAATAGCCTAATAGAGCGGATCGCATCGTCATTTCCAGGAATGGGGTAATCCACTAAATCAGGATCGCAGTTAGTGTCTAAAGGAGCCACGATAGGGATATGGAGTTTCCTCGCTTCAGCGACAGCGATTTTTTCTTTAGCCACATCAATCACAAAAATCATATCAGGGATTTTTTTCATGTGGCGCACCCCGCCAAGATACTTATCCAGCTTTTCTTTTTTCCTTAAGATCATGAGTTTTTCTTTTTTAGTCAATAGATCAATTTGACCGCTATTTTCCATTTCTTCAATGATTTCTAATTTTCTCACCGATTTTCTAATGGTGCTAAAATTAGTCAGCATGCCACCAAGCCAGCGGTAATTGACATAAGGGACTTGAATGCTTTCAGCAAATTCTTTCAAAGTCTCATTGGCTTGTTTTTTAGTGCCTACAAACATGATGCTCTTGCCTTGAGCGCTCGCATCGCGCACGATATTATAAGTGTATCTAAAGTAGCGCAAGGTTTTTTGCAAATCAATAATATGGATATTTTTCCTAACGCCAAAAATGAATTTCTTGGTTTTAGGGTTCCAACGCCTTGTTTGGTGTCCAAAATGCACACCGCATTCTAATAAATCTTTCATGGTTACCATGAATACGCTCCTTAAAGTTATTTTGGTTCTCTTCCTCCATGCTCATTTGATTCTTAAATTCTTAAGAACACCTAAATACAAGGATTAGCATGTGTGAATTTGACGCTGTCTTTGCCTTGTTCCTATTAAAATGATAGAAAAAACGACAAAACCTTATGATTATAGCAAAAGATTAAGGTTTTTTAGCTTAAGTAAAAAAGGCTTTTAGGTTATAATAAAGACAAAATAGAATTTTAGGATAGAACTCAATGGATACAAAAAGACAATGCATGGCTTTAAAGGCTTCAGCAGGGAGCGGGAAGACTTTCGCTTTGAGCGTGCGGTTTTTGGCCCTGTTGTTTAAGGGGGCTAATCCTAGCGAGATTTTAACGCTCACTTTCACTAAAAAAGCCACCGCCGAAATGAAAGAGCGTATTTTAGACTATTTAAAAATTTTGCAACAAGAAAACCTTGAAAATGAAAAAGAAAAATCCCAAAATATCCTAAAAGAATTAGAAGAAAAATACCATTTAGACCCTAGTTTAGTGCGAAATAGCGCTCCAAAAATCTACCAACGCTTTTTAAACGCTGAAATCAGAATCAGCACTATTGATGCGTTTTTTCAAAGCATTTTAAGGAAATTTTGCTGGTTTGTGGGGTTGAGTGCGAATTTTGAAGTCAATGAAGACACAGAAGTGCACCAACGACAGCTTAATGAGAGTTTTTTGAGCACTTTAAACAGCGAACAGCTTGAAGAATTGAGCGCTTTTATCGTCCAATGCTTAAGTTATGAGAGTTACACAAGCGATTCTATTTTAGAGCGGTTGCGTTTTTTAAAAAACAAGCTCTATTTATTTGATCCTAATAAGAAAGAACCTGCATTTGATGAAGAGGGTTTTTTAGAAAAACTAAGGAGCTTAAACAACCAAATTCAAAGCATAGAAACAGCGTCAGATAGGGCTAAAACAGCCATTAAATGCGATAGTTTTAGGGGATTTTTAAACAGCTCTTTAACCTGGCTTGAAAAAAAGAGCGAATATCAATCTTTCAAAAAACTTAAAAGTGAAATCCCCACTTTAGAGAGCGAATGCGAAGAGATTGAAAACGATTTAAAACGCTATTATGAAGCCAAAGAAACCGCAATATTTAAAAAATTCCCTAAATTCATCCAACTTTATGATAACGCCACTTCTAAAATCCAAGCCCTAGATTTTGATGCGATTAAAGATAAAGTCCATGCCTTATTGAATGGTTATGAAGAGATGCCGGCGGAGTTTTTTTATTTCAGGTTGGACAGCAAGATCGCGCACATTTTGATTGATGAATTTCAAGACACGAGTT
Source organism: Helicobacter pylori (assembly GCA_008032935.1). NCBI lineage: Bacteria > Pseudomonadati > Campylobacterota > Epsilonproteobacteria > Campylobacterales > Helicobacteraceae > Helicobacter > Helicobacter pylori. The sequence continues at coordinate 270,235 of CP032039.1, forward strand.
TGAACGATTATAAGATTTTAGCCCCTTTTATTGATGAGATTAAAGCTGGGATAGGGCAAGCTAAATGGCACAGGAGCGTGTTTTTTGTGGGCGATGTCAAGCAGAGCATTTATGCCTTTAGGGGGAGTTTTAGCTCTTTGTTTGAAAGCGTTTCTAAGGATTTTTACCACGATAATTTACAATTCAACCACCGCAGTGCACCTTTAATCATTAATTATGTGAACACCATTTTTAAAAAAGCTTATCAAAATTCCCCCACCGCTTATTTGGAGCAAAAATACCCTAAAGCTTCTCAAAATAAACATGCTACAGACGGCTATGTTAAAGTCTCTTTAGTGGCTGATGAAAGAGAATTGTTATTAAATCAGGTCTTACAAGAAGCTCAAAACCTTTTAGAACATCGTATTGATCCTAAAAACATTACCATTTTATGCGCCACTAATGATGACGCTTTAGAAATCAAAAATTATTTGCAAGAGAATTTGAGCGACATTCGCCCAAGCACGGAATCTAGCGCGAGATTGTCTCAATTGGTAGAATCTAAGATCATTAAGAACGCTTTAGAATACGCTTTAGCGGAAGAACCTTACAAGCCCTTTTATAAGCACAGCGTTTTAAAACTCGCCGGATACTTGCATGATGATGTGATCGCTTTACCTGGTTTTAACCCTAAAAAAGAGAGCGTGGCAAGCTTTGTGTGGAAAATTATGGAGCAGTTTAAACTTTATGAAGAGCCTGCACAAAGCTGTTTGGAATTGGCCATTGGGTGCGAAGACGCCAATGATTTTTTAGAAAAATTAGAGGCTAAAGAGATCGCTTCTTTCAATCCAAAAGGTGCACAGATCATGACCATCCATAAATCTAAAGGCATGCAATTCCCTTATGTGATCGTGTGCGAACGCTTGGGCAATCCTAATTCAAATCACTCCAATCAACTCCTTGAAGAATATAACGGCACAGAGCTTGCGCGCCTTTATTACAGAATGAAAAATCGTGAGGTCGTGGATAAAGATTACGCTAGGGCTTTAGACAAAGAAGAAGCGGCCAAAGATCATGAAGAAATTAATGTGTATTATGTCGCATTCACTAGGGCTGAGTTAGGGCTGATTGTCGTGGCCAAAGACAAAAAAGAAAGCAAAAAAGAAAGCAAAAACAAAACAATGCGCGAACAATTGGATCTTGTGCCTTTAGAAGAGGGGGAAATTATGCCGGTTATTTCTCCACAAAAAGAGCCTTTAATCGCAAGCGTGTTAATCAAACCCCATGCCTATGGCGAGCAAGTCCAAGAGATAGAAGAAGAGCCAGAGAGCGATTATGAAAAGAATAACGACCAGGAAGCGATCAATTTTGGTATCGCTTTGCACAAGGGATTAGAATACCAATACGCTTACAACATTCCTAAAAAAAGCGTTTTAGAATATTTAAACTACCATCATGGTTTTTATGGTTTGGATTATCAGGCGTTAGAAGAAAGTTTAGAGCTTTTTGAAAACGATGCAGAGATACAAACTCTTTTTAAAAATTATGCCTTAAAAGGCGAAGTGGCTTTTTTATTTGAAGGGGTTGTGTCTAGGATTGATGTTTTATTGTGGGATAAGGGGCAAAATTTGTATGTTTTAGATTATAAAAGCTCTCAAAATTACCAGCAAAGCCATAAAGTGCAAGTGTCTCATTACGCTGCGTTTTTGCAAACTCAAGCCCCCCATTTTAAGATACAAGCGGGCATTATTTACGCTCATAAAAGACTGCTTGAAAAATTATGGGTTTGAAAATAAAAATTTTAAGGTTGTCTATGAATCTCAAAAAAACAGAAAACGCGCTCAGTTTGACGCTTAAAAACTTCATTAAAAGCGAATCTTTTGGAGGGATTTTCCTCTTTTTGAACGCCGTTTTAGCGATGGTGGTGGCTAATTCGTTTTTAAAAGAAAGTTATTTTGCACTATGGCACACCCCTTTTGGGTTTCAAATAGGGGATTTTTTTATCGGCTTTAGTTTGCACAACTGGATTGATGATGTTTTAATGGCGTTATTTTTTTTAATGATAGGCTTAGAGATCAAGCGAGAATTGTTGTTTGGGGAATTATCTAGTTTCAAAAAAGCTTCTTTCCCTGTGATTGCGGCTCTTGGGGGCATGATAGCCCCAGGATTGATTTATTTTTTCCTTAACGCTGATACGCCCTCTCAGCATGGTTTTGGGATCCCTATGGCGACAGATATTGCGTTCGCTTTAGGCGTGATCATGCTTTTAGGTAAGAGGGTGCCAACCGCCTTAAAGGTTTTTTTAATCACTCTAGCGGTGGCTGATGATTTGGGAGCTATTATCGTGATCGCGCTCTTTTATACCACGAATTTAAAATTCGCATGGCTTTTAGGGGCTTTAGGGGTGGTTCTTATCTTAGCGGTATTGAACCGCTTGAATGTCCGCTCGCTCATCCCTTACTTGCTTTTAGGGGTGTTGCTTTGGTTTTGCGTGCATCAAAGCGGTATCCATGCAACGATCGCTGCAGTGGTTCTAGCTTTTATGATACCGGTGAAGATCCCTAAAGATTCTAAAAATGTAGAGCTTTTGGAACTGGGCAAGCGATACGCAGAAACGAGTTCAGGAGCGCTTTTGACCAAAGAGCAGCAAGAAATCTTGCATTCCATTGAAGAAAAAGCGAGCGCTTTACAAAGCCCCTTAGAAAGATTGGAGCATTTTTTAGCCCCCATCAGCGGGTATTTCATCATGCCCTTATTCGCGTTTGCAAACGCTGGGGTGAGCGTTGATTCTAGCATCAATTTAGAAGTGGATAAGGTGCTTTTAGGGGTTATTTTAGGGCTTTGTTTGGGCAAGCCTTTAGGGATTTTCTTAATCACTTTTATAAGCGAAAAGCTCAAAATCACCGCGCGCCCTAAAGGCATCAGCTGGTGGCATATTTTAGGGGCTGGGCTTTTAGCAGGGATTGGTTTTACCATGTCTATGTTTATTTCTAATCTGGCTTTCACGAGCGAGCATGAGGACGCTATGGAAGTGGCAAAAATTGCGATTTTACTCGGATCTTTGATTTCTGGGATCATAGGGGCTTTGTATTTATTCGCGCTAGATAAAAGAGCGGCTTTAAAGAAATAGTGAAAAATGCTATAATTTGAGATTAAAACATCTTTTAAGGAAATTAAATGGGACAAATTAAAGACATTCTAACGACGCTTTTACCCCTTGTGGTGTTGTTTCTTATTTTTTATTTTTTGATCGTTCGCCCGCAACGCCAGCAACAAAAAAAGCACAAAGAAATGATAGAGGGCTTGACTAAGGGCGATAAAATCGTTACTCAAGGAGGGTTCATCGTTGAGGTGCTTAAAGCGGAAGCGAATTTTTTTAGCGTGAAGCTCAATGATGACACCACCGCTAAACTTTCTAAAAACTATGTAGCGTTCAAATTAGACGAATTGGATCAATTTGGTTTGGCAGAGCCTATAGTTATCCAACAAGGCAGAGAAGAAATCTCGGCAAAATTATCTGGTACTAAAACTTTGAAACAACGCCAAATAACAACTGAATGAAACTTTTTAACCCTCGTTTAATCGTTTTTATTTGCGCGCTTCTTTTAGGGGTAGGGTTTTCTGTGCCTTCTTTACTAGAGACTAAAGGCCCTAAAATCACTTTAGGTTTGGATTTAAGGGGGGGGTTGAACATGCTTTTAGGGGTGCAAACCGATGAGGCTTTAAAAAACAAGTATTTAAGCTTGGCGTCCGCTTTAGAATACAACGCTAAAAAGCAAAATATCTTGCTTAAAGACATTAAATCCAGTTTAGAAGGGATCAGTTTTGAGCTTTTAGATGAAGATGAGGCGAAAAAATTAGACGCGCTTTTAGTGGAATTGCAAGGTCATAGCCAGTTTGAAATCAAAAAAGAAGCGGAGTTTTATAGCGTGAAGCTCACCCCTTTAGAGCAAGAAGAATTGCGTAAAAACACGATTTTGCAAGTGATAGGGATCATTCGTAACCGCTTGGATCAATTTGGTTTGGCAGAGCCTGTAGTCATCCAGCAAGGTAAAGAAGAAATTTCGGTGCAATTGCCCGGCATTAAGACTTTAGAAGAAGAACGGCGCGCTAAAGACTTGATTTCAAGATCCGCTCATTTGCAGATGATGGCAGTGGATGAAGAACACAATAAAGATGCGATGAAAATGACGGATTTAGAGGCTCAAAAATTAGGCAGTGTGTTGTTATCGGATGTGGAAATGGGGGGTAAAATCTTACTCAAAGCGATCCCCATTTTAGATGGCGAAATGCTTACAGATGCGAAAGTGGTGTATGATCAAAACAACCAGCCGGTGGTGAGCTTCACGCTGGATGCACAAGGGGCTAAGATTTTTGGGGATTTCTCAGGCGCGAATGTGGGCAAACGCATGGCGATCGTTTTAGACAATAAGGTTTATTCAGCCCCGGTGATCAGGGAGCGTATTGGTGGGGGGAGCGGGCAAATTAGCGGGAATTTTAGCGTGGCTCAAGCGAGCGATTTAGCGATCGCTTTAAGGAGTGGAGCGATGAGCGCTCCCATTCAGGTTTTAGAAAAAAGGATTATAGGCCCGAGCTTAGGGAAAGACAGCATTAAAACTTCCATTATCGCCCTCATTGGGGGCTTTATTTTAGTGATGGGCTTTATGGTGCTTTATTACTCCATGGCGGGGGTGATCGCTTGTTTGGCGTTAGTGGTCAATCTTTTTTTGATTGTGGCGGTCATGGCGATTTTTGGAGCTACGCTGACTTTACCGGGAATGGCGGGGATTGTTTTAACCGTGGGGATTGCCGTGGATGCTAATATCATTATCAATGAGCGCATTAGAGAAGTCTTAAGAGAGAATGAGGGCATCGCTAAGGCGATCCATTTAGGCTATATCAATGCGAGTCGGGCGATTTTTGATTCCAATATCACTTCCTTGATCGCTTCAGTGTTGTTATACGCTTATGGCACAGGAGCGATTAAAGGCTTTGCTCTCACCACAGGCATTGGGATTTTGGCCTCTATTATCACCGCTATTATAGGCACGCAAGGGATTTATCAAGCCCTTTTACCTAAACTCACCCAAACAAAAAGCCTTTACTTTTGGTTTGGCGTGAATAAAAGAGCTTAGGAGGTTTTATGGAATTATTCAAACAAACTAGAATCTTAAGCTTCATGCGTTATTCCAATTATGGGGTGATCGTTTCAGCGATCTTAGTGCTTCTAGCGTTAGGGCTTTTGTTTTTCAAAGGGTTTTCTTTAGGGATTGATTTTGCGGGGGGGAGTTTGGTGCAAGTGCGTTACACTCAAAACGCCCCCATTAAAGAAGTGCGCGATCTGTTTGAAAAAGAAGCTCGCTTTAAAGGCGTGCAAGTGAGCGAATTTGGCTCTAAAGAAGAGATTTTAATCAAATTCCCTTTTGTAGAAACGGCTGAAAACGAAGACTTGAACGCTATCGTGGCTAACATTCTAAAACCTAGCGGCGATTTTGAAATCCGTAAATTTGACACCGTGGGCCCTAGAGTGGGGAGCGAATTGAAAGAAAAGGGCATTTTGTCGCTGATTTTAGCGTTAATGGCGATCATGGTCTATGTGAGTTTCCGCTATGAATGGCGTTTCGCTTTAGCGAGTGTTATTGCGCTTGTACATGATGTGATTTTAGTGGCAAGCTCGGTGATTGTTTTTAAGATTGATATGAATTTGGAAGTGATTGCGGCCTTGCTCACATTGATCGGGTATTCCATTAATGATACGATCATTATTTTTGATCGGATCAGAGAAGAAATGCTCTCTCAAAAAACCAAAAACGCCATTCAAGCCATTGATGAAGCCATTTCTAGCACGCTCACGCGCACGCTTTTAACTTCTTTAACCGTGTTTTTTGTGGTGTTGATTTTGTGCGTGTTTGGGAGTAAGATCATCATTGGCTTTTCATTGCCCATGCTAATAGGCACGATTGTAGGGACTTACAGCTCTATTTTCATCGCCCCTAAAGTGGCGTTATTGTTAGGCTTTGATATGGGTAAATATTATGAGAATGAGGCTAGAAAAATCAAAAAAGCTCAAGAGAAAGAAAAAATGCGCCGTTTGTATGAGGGCGGTCAAGTTTAAGGAGTTTCTATGGATTGGGGTCGGGTCGTTCATGTACTGTTCAGCCTTATTTCTTTAACCACCATTGCAGGGTTTTTGTATGAGCCTAACACGGTGGTGTTGTTTGTAGCGTTAGCTTTAAACCTTATTTCTGTTACGCTCAAAATTGGGGTGATCAAGCGTTTCGCTTCAGAGCTGTTGGCCAGCTCTTTAGCTACCGTGTTGCACCTCATACCGGCGTTTGTGTTTTTACAGATTTTAAATAATTTGGTTACCGCTTACATGCTCATGATTGGGGCGTTGATTAGCAACGCTTTCAGCCTTATCTTTTTGTTGATTGAAAGCGTTGTAACGAGCGAAACGGATTAAGGGGTAACGATGGATTTTATCAATATAGAAAAAAAATGGCAAGAATTTTGGTGGAAAAATAAGAGTTTTGAGCCTAAAGACGATTTTAACCTCCCTAAAAAATACATTCTAAGCATGCTGCCTTATCCTAGTGGGGAAATCCACATGGGGCATGTGCGCAATTACACCATTGGCGATGCGTTGGCACGTTATTATCGTTTGCACCATTACAATGTGTTACACCCTATGGGGTTTGATTCTTTTGGGATGCCTGCAGAAAATGCGGCCATTAAGCATGGTATCCACCCTAAAACCTGGACTTATGAAAACATTGAAGCCATGCAAAAAGAGTTTGAAGCTTTAGGGTTTTCTTTTTCTAAAAACAGGGAATTTGCCACTTCAGATCCGGATTACACGAAATTTGAACAGCAATTTTTCATTGATTTGTGGGAAAAAGGGCTAATTTATCGCAAGAAAGCCATGCTCAATTGGTGTCCTAACGACAAAACCGTTTTAGCTAATGAGCAAGTCATTGATGGGAGGTGTTGGCGTTGCGATACGGAAGTTGTTCAAAAAGAACTCTACCAATATTATTTGAAGATCACAAACTACGCTGAAGAATTACTAAAAGACTTAGAAACTTTAGAAGATCATTGGCCTTCTCAAGTCCTAACCATGCAAAAAAACTGGATAGGGAAATCTAGCGGGTTGCAATTTGGCTTTAAAATCGCTGATGAGTGCTTGAAAGCTTGCAACGGCATTCAAGAAATTGAAGTTTTTACCACAAGAGCGGATACCATTTATGGCGTAACTTACATCGCCATCGCCCCAGAACACCCTTTAGTAGAGCATGCCATTAAGCGAGTGAGCCAAGAAGATTCAAAGATCATTAAAGCGATTTTAAACACGACTCAAAGAGAAAGAGCTTTGGAGAAAAAAGGGGCGTTTTTAGGCGTTTATGCTATCCACCCTTTAACGAAGCAAAAAATCCCTGTTTGGGTGGCTAATTTCGCCCTAGCCAATTATGGCTCTGGGGCGTTAATGGGCGTGCCAGCCTGCGATGAAAGGGATTTTGAATTCGCTAATCTTTATCATATTCCTATTAAAGTGATCACGCAAAGCTCTCAAAGTTTGCCCCACACCAAAGAAGAGGTTTTAAAAAATAGCGGGGAGTGGAGCGATCTTTCTAGCTCAGTGGCCAGAGAAAAAATCATCGCTTATTTTGAAAAAGAAAACCTCGGTAAAAGGGTCATCAACTACCGCTTGCAAGATTGGGGGGTGAGCCGTCAAAGGTATTGGGGAGCGCCCATTCCTATGATTCATTGCAAGAATTGTGGGATTGTGCCTGAAACCCAACTGCCGGTAACTTTACCTGAAGACATTGTGATTGATGGGGAGGGCAATCCGTTAGAAAAGCATGCGAGTTGGAAATTCGCTCAATGCCCTAAATGCCACAAAGACGCTTTAAGAGAAACAGACACCATGGACACTTTCATCCAATCCAGTTGGTATTTCTTGCGTTATACCACCCCCAAAAACCAGCGTGAAAATCAAGCGTTTGATCAAAATTACTTGAAGTATTTCATGCCGGTGGACACTTATATTGGCGGCATTGAACATGCGATTTTGCACTTGTTATACGCGCGCTTTTTCACTAAGGCTTTAAGGGATTTGGGCTATCTCAATTTAGATGAGCCTTTCAAACAGCTCATCACCCAAGGCATGGTTTTAAAAGATGGCGCTAAGATGAGCAAATCTAAAGGCAATGTCGTTAGCCCTAAAGAGATACTTAAAAAATACGGGGCTGATGCCGCAAGACTCTTTATCCTTTTTGCTGCCCCGCCGGCTAAAGAATTGGAATGGAATGACAGCGCTTTAGAGGGGGCACACCGGTTTATCAAGCGCTTATACGATAAAGCGAACGCCATTACCCCTACCACTTCTAAGCCTGAATTTAAAGGAGTGGGCCTGAATGAAGCGCAAAAACTAGCTCGTAAGAAAGTCTATGAAGCGTTAAAAAAATCGCATGAAATTTTCAATAAGGCTGAAAGCGCTTACGCGTTTAACACTTTGATCGCAAGTTGCATGGAAGCCTTAAACGCTTTGAGTGCGCAAAATAATGAGCAAATTTTATGCGAGGGTTATTTTGTGTTGTTGCAAATTTTAGAGCCTATTATCCCACACACCGCATGGGAGTTGAGCGAGAGGCTTTTTAAAAGAGAGAATTTCAAGCCTATAGCGATCGATGAAGACGCTTTGATGGAAGACTTTATGACTTTAGGGCTTACCATTAATGGCAAAAGGCGCGCGGAATTGAAAGTCAATATTAACGCCAGTAAAGAAGAAATTATTGTTTTGGCTAAAAAAGAATTAGAGAAATATTTAGAAAACGCGAGCGTTAAAAAAGAAATTTATGTGCCTAATAAGCTTGTTAATTTTGTTATCGCATGAGGGCTTTACTTTTTTTTATTTTGTTGTTTTGGTTCAAGGGCTGTGGGTATAAGCCCATCGCCGCTTACGCTCAAAACGCTTTAGGCGATAGCATATACGTGAAACTCATTGTGAATTTGCCTAACCCTGAAAACTCTGTAGAGTTTAAGGATTTGATGAATCGTTTAGTCGTGCAACGCTTCCAAAGCCGCTTAGCGAGTGAAAAGGATGCGGATTCTATCATTATTATAGAAATCACGAATGTAACCGATACGAGCATCACGCAAAATAAAGAAGGCTTTACGACTTTCTATCGCGCAACCGTGTCTGTGAATTACACCTATGATAATAAAAGAGGCACACAAAAGACTTTTCAAAATAGCGGGTATTACAATTACGCCGTGAATTTGCAAGACCCCCTTAACACCTACCAGAACCGCTATTACGCTATCAATCAGGCTGTGGAACAAACTTTGACTAAATTTGTGGCTCAAATCGCTTATGAGGGGAAATTCAATAATGAAAAATAGCCATGGGTTAAAGGCGTTTTTAGAAACAAAGCCTAAGGAATACCACAAGTTTGACCCTAGCCGCTTCATTCAAATTTATAAAGATTTTAAGAACGCTTTTTTTGAGATCCAAGCGAAAGTCATTCATGTAGTAGGGACTAATGGCAAGGGCAGCACCGGGCGGTTTTTAACCCTTTTATTAGCCGATCAAAATTTTAAGGTGTTGCATTTCACCTCCCCTCATGTTTTTGAATTCAGGGAGCGCTTTTTTTTGAATGGCTCTGTTGTTGAAGAAAGCGTTTTAGAAAACGCCCACCAGCAATTGCAACCGCACGCTTTCAGCAGCGCTTGCTCGTATTTTGAATACGCTACCTTACTAGCTGTCATGCTCGCTAAAGATTGCGATTATTTGGTTTTAGAAGCGGGGCTTGGGGGGGAGTTTGACAGCACGAACGCTTTAGAAAAAACCCTAAGCGTTTTCACCCCCATTGATTATGATCATAAGGAATTTTTAGGGGATAGTTTAGAAAGCATTGCGCAAACCAAATTAAAAGCGATGGGCTCTCTTAATATCATCGCTCCCCAACAAGAACTGGTTTTAAATGCGGCTCAAAAAATCGCCAAAGAAAAACACGCGCAATTGATTGTGGTTCAAAATGAGATTTCAAAAGGAGTGAAAGATTATATTGAGCGCTACCATTTAGCCCATTTTTTAGCGATGAATTTAGAAGTGGCCCTAAAAGCGTTTGAAACGCTAATGCCATGCAATAAACAAGAAGTTTTAAAAAACCTAAAGCCCCTGAATTTAATCGGCCGTTGCGAGCTTTTAAGCCCTAATATCTTAATAGATGTGGGGCATAACCCCCATAGCGCTAAAGCCTTAAAAGAAGAAATCAAACGCGTTTTTAACGCTCCAATCGTTTTGATTTATAATTGCTATCAAGATAAGGACGCTTTTTTGGTGTTAGAAATTTTAAAGCCTGTGGTTAAAAAGGTTTTGATTTTAGAATTGCATAATGAAAGAATTATCCAATTAGAAAAACTTAAAGGGATTTTAGAAACTTTAGGGTTAGAACACGCTTTGTTTGAAGATGTGGAAGAAAATGAAAATTATTTGGTGTATGGCTCATTTCTGGTAGCCAACGCTTTTTATGAACGCTATCCAAAGAAGAGGGATTGATGCCGCAAAACCAGCTTGTGATCACCATCATTGATGAATCAGGCTCTAAACAGCTCAAATCTTCTAAAAATTTAAAACGCAACCTCATCATTTCTGTTATCATTCTTTTATTGATCGTGGGGCTTGGCGTAGGGTTTTTAAAATTTTTAATCGCTAAAATGGATACGATGACAAGCGAGAGGAATGCGGTTTTAAGGGATTTTAGGGATTTGTATCAAAAAAATTACACTTTGACAAAAGAGATTAAAAACAAGCGAGAAGAGCTCTTTATTGTGGGGCAAAAGATCCGTGGGTTGGAATCCTTGATTGAAATCAAAAGAGGGGCTAATGGAGGAGGGCATCTCTATGATGAAGTGGATTTAGAAAATTTGAGCTTAAATCAAAAACATTTAGCGCTCATGCTCATTCCTAATGGCATGCCCTTGAAAACTTATAGCGCGATCAAACCCACTAAAGAAAGGAACCACCCCATTAAAAAGATTAAGGGCGTTGAATCCGGGATTGATTTTATCGTGCCATTAAACACGCCTGTTTATGCGAGCGCTGATGGGATTGTGGATTTTGTGAAGACCAATTCTAATGTGGGGTATGGGAACTTGGTGCGCATTGAACATGCGTTTGGTTTTAGCTCCATTTACACGCATTTAGATCATGTCAATGTGCAGCCTAAAAGCTTTATCCAAAAAGGGCAGTTGATTGGCTATAGCGGGAAGAGCGGCAATAGCGGCGGCGAAAAATTGCATTATGAAGTGCGCTTTTTGGGTAAAATTTTAGACGCGCAAAAATTTCTAGCATGGGATTTGGATCATTTCCAAAGCGCTTTAGAAGAAAATAAATTTATTGAATGGAAGAATTTGTTTTGGGTTTTAGAAGACATCGTCCAACTCCAAGAGCATGTGGATAAAGACACCTTAAAAGGTCAGTAGGGGTTTTTGGTGTTTTTAGACAGGCGTTTGATTGTGATGGTTACGGACTCTAAAGGGAGCCGTTACATTAATGTGCATATCTTATTCCGCCAAATTGGCTTGTATGCGCTGTTGAGCGTTATAGGCTCTCTATTGTTTTTAGGCGTTTCGTTACTGGTTTTAAATAAAGAAATTAAAAATATTGAAAAACAGCATGCTTTAATCACTAAAGAATTTGAGAAAAAAAGAGAGACTAATGAAAAGCTTTCTTTGCAAATGGATGAATTTTTAGACGATTTGCAACTTTCAGGGGAACGCATCAACGATTTAGAAGAAGTGGTGGGAGTGAATAGGCCTGAAGAAGAAAAAGAAGAGGGCAATTTTTCCAGCCGCTTGGATGTCGCTGGGATTACCGGGCTTCAAAAAAGCTTTATCATGCGCCTTATCCCCAATGACTACCCGCTAGAATCCTATCGGCGCGTTTCAGCCGCCTTTAATAAAAGAATCCACCCTATTTTGCATGTGTTGCACAACCATACCGGGCTTGATCTAAGCACCGCTATTAACACGCCTGTGTATGCGAGCGCAAGCGGGGTAGTGGGGTTAGCGAGCAAAGGGTGGAATGGGGGGTATGGGAATTTGATTAAAGTTTTCCACCCTTTTGGTTTTAAAACCTACTACGCCCATTTGAATAAAATCGTTGTGAAAACGGGCGAATTTGTCAAAAAAGGGCAGTTGATTGGGTATAGTGGTAATACAGGAATGAGCACAGGGCCGCATTTGCATTATGAAGTGCGTTTTTTAGATCAACCCATAAACCCCATGAGTTTCACCAAGTGGAACATGAAAGATTTTGAAGAAGTTTTCAATAAAGAAAGGAGCATCAGATGGCAATCTTTGATAACAATAATAAATCGGTTAATGCAAAAACAGGACCAGCGACTATCATCGCTCAAGGCACAAAAATAAAGGGGGAGCTTCATTTAGATTACCATTTGCACGTAGATGGCGAATTAGAAGGGGTGGTGCATTCTAAAAGCACGGTGGTGATCGGGCAAACCGGCTCGGTAGTGGGTGAGATTTTTGCTAATAAATTAGTGGTCAATGGCAAGTTTACTGGCACGGTGGAAGCGGAAGTGGTAGAAATCATGCCTTTAGGGCGCCTTGATGGTAAGATCTCTAGCCAAGAGCTTGTGGTGGAAAGGAAGGGGATTTTGATTGGGGAAACTCGCCCTAAGAATATTCAAGGGGGGCGTTGTTGATCAATGAGCAAGAAAAGAAAATTGAAAATAAATAGGGAATGATCCAATCTAGCCTTTATAGAGCCTTAAACAAAGGCTTTGATTACCAAATACTCGCTTGTAAAGATTTTAAAGAATCCGAGCTCGCTAAAGAAGTCATAAGCTATTTTAAGCCAAATATTAAAGCCATTCTTTTCCCGGAGTTTAGGGCTAAAAAAAACGATGATTTGCGTTCGTTTTTTGAAGAATTTTTACAGCTTTTAGGGGGTTTGAGGGAGTTTTATCAAGCCTTAGAAAACAAGCAAGAAGTTATCATTATTGCCCCTATTAGCACGTTATTGCACCCTTTACCTAAAAAAGAACTTTTAGAAAGCTTTAAAATCACTCTTTTAGAAAAATATAACCTTAAGGATTTGAAAGACAAGCTCTTTTATTATGGTTATGAAATTTTAGACTTGGTGGAAGTGGAAGGCGAAGCGAGCTTTAGGGGGATATTGTGGATATTTATGCGCCCAATTCTAAAGCATATCGCTTGAGTTTTTTTGACACGGAGTGTGAGAGCATTAAGGAATTGGATCCCACCACTCAAATGAGCCTCAAAGAAGATTTGTTAGAAATTGAAATCCCCCCACGCTTTTTAGTTTGGACGAACCATCTTATAAGGATCTAAAAACAAAAGTGGAACAAAGCCCCTTAAATAGCTTTTCTAAAGATTTAACCAGTTTTGGTTTGTGGTTTTTAGGAGAAAAAGCAAACGATTTATTGGGCGTTTATCAAAGCATCATAAGCCCTAAGGCTTTAGAAGAGGTTCAAGAATTAGCGAGCTTAAACGAATTGGATGGTGAGCGTTTCAAATCTTTAAAGGTTTTAGAAAATGCGCAAGGCTATGAAGATTTAGAAATCCATGCGCATGCCCTAGAAGGCTTTATCGCTTTGCATTCGCACCATAAAATCACGCTCCTAGCTCCTAATAAAACGATTTTAGACAATGCGATAAGTGCGCTTGAAAAAAGCAGCATGGAATGCGTCATCGCCCCCTTTGTGTTAAACTTTAAAACCCCTGATGGGATTTTTATTTCGCTCAATTCTTTTGAAAGGAAGAAAAAACGCCAAAAATCCAAGCTCGCTTTGAATGAACTAAATCCGGGCGAATGGGTGGTGCATGATGATTACGGGGTGGGCGTGTTTTCTCAATTAGTCCAACACAGCGTTTTAGGGAGCAAGAGGGATTTTTTAGAAATCGCTTATTTGGGCGAAGACAAACTGCTGTTGCCGGTAGAAAACTTGCATCTCATCGCTCGCTATGTGGCGCAAAGCGATAGCGTGCCAGCTAAAGACCGGCTAGGGAAAGGGAGCTTTCTCAAATTAAAAGCTAAAGTCAGGACTAAGCTTTTAGAGATTGCTAGTAAGATCATTGAATTAGCGGCTGAACGCAATTTGATCTTGGGTAAAAAGATGGATGTGCATTTAGCGGAGTTGGAAGTCTTTAAATCGCATGCGGGGTTTGAATACACCAGCGATCAAGAAAAGGCTATCGCTGAAATTTCAAAGGATTTAAGCTCTAAGAGAGTGATGGACAGATTATTGAGTGGGGATGTGGGTTTTGGGAAAACAGAAGTGGCGATGCATGCGATTTTTTGCGCGTTTTTGAACGGCTTTCAAAGCGCGTTAGTCGTGCCTACTACTTTATTAGCGCACCAGCATTTTGAGACTTTAAGGGCGCGTTTTGAAAATTTTGGCGTTAAGGTGGCTCGTTTGGATCGGTATGCGAGCGAAAAAAACAAGCTTTTAAAGGCGGTGGAATTAGGGCAAGTTGATGTTCTTGTAGGCACGCATGCGATTTTAGGCGCGAAATTTAAAAACTTGGGCTTAGTGGTGGTGGATGAAGAGCATAAATTTGGCGTGAAACAAAAAGAAGCTTTAAAAGAATTGAGCAAAAGCGTGCATTTTTTAAGCATGTCCGCTACGCCTATCCCGCGCACTTTAAACATGGCGCTCTCTCAAATTAAAGGCATTAGCTCTTTAAAAACCCCGCCCACAGACAGAAAACCCAGCCGCACTTTTTTGAAAGAAAAGAATGACGAACTCTTAAAAGAGATTATTTATAGAGAATTACGCCGTAACGGGCAAATTTTTTACATCCATAACCACATCGCTAGCATTTCAAAAGTCAAAACCAAGCTAGAAGGTTTAATCCCTAAACTCAAAATCGCTATTTTGCATTCCCAGATTAACGCTAATAAGAGCGAAGAAATCATGCTAGAGTTTGCTAAGGGAAACTATCAAGTTTTATTATGCACTTCTATTGTGGAATCAGGGATTCATTTGCCTAACGCTAACACGATTATTATAGATAACGCACAGAATTTCGGGCTGGCTGATTTGCACCAATTAAGGGGGCGTGTGGGGAGAGGCAAAAAAGAAGGCTTTTGTTATTTCCTCATAGAAGATCAAAAAAGTTTGAATGAACAAGCTTTAAAACGCTTGCTCGCTTTGGAAAAAAATTCGTATTTAGGCAGTGGGGAGAGCATCGCTTATCATGATTTAGAAATCAGGGGGGCGGGAATTTGCTCGGGCAAGATCAGAGCGGGCATATTAAAAACATTGGTTATGCACTCTATACGCGCATGCTTGAAGACGCGATTTATGAATTGAGTGGGGGGAAGAAAAGGCTTGAAAAAAGCGTAGAAATCCAACTTGGCGTGAGCGCTTTTTTAAACCCTGAACTCATTGCAAGCGATAGTTTGAGGCTGGATTTATACCGCCGTTTGAGTTTGTGTGAGGATGTAGATGAGGTGGGGCAAATCCATGAAGAAATAGAAGACAGGTTTGGTAGAATAGACGATTTGAGCGCTCAATTTTTGCAAATCATTACGCTTAAAATTCTAGCCAACCAGCTTGGCATCATCAAACTTTCTAATTTCAATCAAAACATCACCATCACTTATGGCGATGAGAAGAAAGAAAGCCTGAAAGCCCCAAGCAAAGACGATAACGATGTTTTAGAAACCCTTTTGAAACATTTGCGCGCTCAAATTTCTTTAAAGCGGCGTTAAAAGCGTTTGATTTTAGCGTTAATTTTGTTATTTTAAAAAGATTATTAAGAGAGTTTGTGTAAAATAGGGATTTGCTATGCCTTTAGTCGTTAAAAGGTAATTATCATTAAGGAGTTTTTTAATCATGGCAGATATTCAAAGGCGTGATTTTTTAGGAATGAGCCTTGCTAGCGTTACAGCTATAGGGGCTATAGCGAGTCTGGTAGCGATGAAAAAGACTTGGGATCCGCTCCCAAGCGTTGTTTCAGCCGGTTTTACGACCATAGATGTGGCGAACATGCAAGAAGGGCAGTTTTCCACGGTGGAATGGCGTGGGAAACCGGTCTATATCCTCAAGCGTTCTAAAAAAGAGGGCTTTAATGAAAGGCGCGATTTTAAAATTGGCGAGAGCGTTTTTACCACAGCCATTCAAATTTGCACGCATTTAGGGTGTATCCCCACTTATCAAGATGAAGAAAAAGGCTTTTTATGCCCATGCCATGGGGGGCGTTTCACTGCTGATGGCGTGAATATTGCCGGCACTCCCCCTCCACGCCCTTTTGATATCCCGCCCTTTAAAATTGAAGGCACTAAAATCACTTTTGGTGAAGCTGGGGCTGAATACAAGAAAATGATGGCTAAAGCGTAAGGAGAGTTCCATGGCAGAGATAAAAAAAGCGAAGAATTTAGGCGAATGGCTAGACATGCGTCTTGGCACTAACAAGCTTGTTAAAGTGCTAATGACAGAATATTGGATCCCTAAAAACATCAATTTCTTATGGGCGATGGGGGTGATTTTATTAACCCTTTTTGGCGTGCTTGTAGTCTCAGGGATTTTCTTGCTCATGTATTACAAGCCTGATGCGAAAATGGCGTTTGATAGCGTGAATTTCACCATCATGCAAGAAGTGGCTTATGGCTGGCTTTGGCGCCACATGCATGCCACGGCAGCGAGCATGATTTTTGTCATCATTTATATCCACATGTTTGTTGGTATCTATTATGGCTCTTACAAAAAGGGTCGTGAGATGATTTGGATTAGCGGGATGGTTTTGTTTGTGGTCTTTAGCGCGGAAGCCTTTAGCGGGTATATGTTGCCTTGGGGACAGATGAGCTATTGGGCTGCAGCGGTTATCACGAATTTATTTGGGGGCATTCCTTTCATTGGGGCTGATGTGGTGGAGTGGATCAGGGGCAATTATGTTGTGGCGGATTCCACTCTAACGCGCTTTTTCATGCTCCATGTGTTTTTACTGCCCATTGCGATCATTCTACTCATTGGGGTGCATTTTTATTCTTTACGCATCCCGCATGTCAATAACCAAGAAGGCGAAGAGATTGACTTTGAATTGGAAGAAAAAAAATTCATTGAAGGCAAGAAAAAAGAATCCAAAGTCATTCCTTTTTGGCCAGTGTTCTTGTCTAAAGATATTTTTGTGGTTTGTGCGTTCATGGTCTTTTTCTTTTACTTGGTGTGTTACCACTATGATTTTGCGATGGATCCCATTAACTTTGAAAGGGCTAACAGCCTTAAAACGCCACCTCACATTTACCCTGAATGGTATTTCTTGTGGAGCTATGAAGTCTTAAGGGGCTTTTTCTTTAGCGCTGATTTAGGGCTAATGGCCTTTGGCGTGGCGCAAGTGATTTTCTTCTTACTGCCCTTTTTGGACAGAAGCCCAGTCGTCGCTCCCGCGCACAAACGGCCGGCGTTTATGGTGTGGTTTTGGCTTTTAATCATTGATATGATTGTTTTAACGATCTATGGTAAATTGCCTCCGCTTGGGATTGGTAAATACATTGGTCTAGTGGGTTCAATCACTTTCCTAGCCCTTTTCTTTGTGGTGTTGCCCATTATCACTATCGCTGAAAGGAAGAAACAAGGGGGTGTTAGATGAAAGAATTTAAGATTCTAATCATCCTTATTGTGGTGGTAGGCGTGATTTATTATGGGGTTGAGCCTTATGCGCATTCGGTGATGCACCCTAAAGTCGCTCCGGCAGATTTTGCTTTCAAGGATTTAGAGCCGATGGATTTAAAAAATGGCGACGCTAATAAAGGAAAACAGCTTGTAGCCGAAAATTGCACCGCTTGCCATGGCATTAAATCCCAAAACATTCCAGCCCCTATGGACAGCCTTAGCGCAAGCAACTCTTTTGGGGTCGTGCCACCGGATTTAAGCCATGTGGCGGGGGTTTTGAACGCGAATTTCTTAGCCCACTTCATCAAAGACCCCGTGAAAACGGCGAAATTGAGCCATAAATTCAACGATGAAAGGCCCTATCCTATGCCGGCGTTTTCTCAATTTAGCGATCAAGATTTGAGCGATATTGTGGCGTATCTCACTTCTATTTTGCCTAAAAACTTGAGCGATAAGGAAGTGTTTGCCCAAAGCTGTCAAAGGTGCCATAGCCTGGATTATGCTAAAGATAAGGCCTTTAGCGATCCTAAAGATTTAGACAATTATTTAGGCTCTCATGCACCTGATTTGTCCATGATGATTAGGGCTAAGGGCGAACATGGCTTGAATGTTTTCATCAACGATCCGCAAAAGCTTTTGCCTGGCACGGCTATGCCTAGAGTGGGGTTGAGTGAACAAGCTCAAAAACAAGTCATCTCTTATTTGGAAAAAGCGGGCGATAGGAAAAAACATGAAAGGAATACCTTAGGGATAAAAATCATGATTTTCTTTGCGGTGTTGTCGTTCTTGGCTTATGCGTGGAAAAGAAAAGTTTGGAGCGAAGTGCATTGAATTAAAAAAAAGGGGGGAGAGCATGTAAGGGGCTTTTTCTATGAGACTGATCATCAATTTCTTTACGCTAAAAATAAACTCGTGTTTTACAAGAAATAGATAAATGGGTGCAAATATGCTAATGAGTGAGTGTTTTCAAAAATTTTAAAACATTTTGTTCTCTTAAAATGTGGTTATGCGAAAAGAAGCTTTCAATCTGGTGGTGGTTAGAAAATTCCTTTTTATGCTCATAAGCTTTTCTGATGTAGGGGGCAAATCCAAAGGGATTTTCTAAATCTTTTAAGGCGTTTTTCAAACTTTCTTCATCTTTATCTAAAGTATCAAAATACTTGAGCAAGACCTCTCTGGTTTCATAACTCAAAATATCTGAGCCTTTAAAAAAAGTGATGTCTGCATTAGCGACTCCATACACATAAATCGCATTGGGTTTAGGCAGGTTTGAATTCCACATGGGGCGAGAAGTTTGAAGGTTTTTTTCACCCTTATCGTTTTTAGAAAACTTGATTTCAATCCCTACCACATGATCAAAAATAAAAACCAAAAAATCAGGGTAATTTTGTGAGCCAAAAGGCTGATATAAAAAATGGCTTGTAAGGTTTGAAAAAGGGTTTTTAAGGGTGTGTGGGTGGTTTTTTTCTAAAACTTGCTTTTTGAGTTGGTTAAAAGCGGTTTTGATTTCTTTATTAGGCTTTTCTTCAATATGGCTTAATTCTTCTGTTAAATCGCCATTGATTTCGCTAAAGTGTTTTTTTAATTCATTCCTAAATTGGTTTTCAAACTGCTCCCCTGTGCTAGAACTTGCAAAAAACTTTCTTTTATTGGTAATTTCTTGAAACACTTTTTCAAGCATGCATTCCCTTTAATTTGCAATATTCTTCCACAAAATCATAAGTAGAAAACCCTAAAACTTGCGTGTTTTTATGAGCGAGTTTGTTGAAATCAATTTTATGGATAATCCTTAAAGCTTCTTTAGAATGGGCTTTGATGAAAAAATATTGTCGGTTTTTAATCAGTAAATTTGCATTGGTGATCTTTTCGTTGTAATCATAAAAGCCTTGTCTCACCACCGCAAAATCCCATTGGTATTTTTCTTTGTTGAAATATTTTAGGGTGTGTGGTGTGTTGTTATGAATGTAAGTAATAAAGTCATTATGGCGGATTTTTGGGGGTGCAATGATGCGTTCGTCTTTAAGATTTAGGGCGATATTTTTATGCATATAGATTTGAAAAACGCATTTCACATCATAGGGTCGTTCATTAAAAATGAAAGCGTTTTTTTCTAAAGGGGCGTTTAAAACCAATTTTGCACGCTTATCAATGTGTTTTTGAATGGAATAGCGTTTGAATAAATTGGGCAAAATAAACGCTACAATAGGCGCTTCGTTTAAAGATTTGTTTAAAAAATCTAGGGCTAATTTCCCTCTATGCCCAAAAGGAGGGTTGCCAATAATAATACGCTTTTTGTTAAACTCAATCAATTCCAACAAATAATCTTTTTTTGAATGCCTTGAGCTTTAGGGGCAATATCAAGGGCGTCCCAATCAGCAATCCCTAACCCTTTTAATGCATCAACAAAGCTCCCACTCCCTGCACTTGGCTCTAAAAAATGGAATGCGTTTAAGTCTAGCCCTAGATTTTGATTGATGAGATCTTTTAATAAATCCAAGCAAAATCGCACGATTTTGGGGTGGGTGTAAAAAGCGTCTAAATTCTTTTGCAAGGTAGTATTACTAGCCATTTTAATCCCATTTTAATTGAAATCAAACCCGCCCGCTTCGCCTAAACTCATGCTCTCATAAGCCGCATCCACATAACTGTTGCGGATCTCGCATTTTAAAACCTTCTCGCATTTCAAGCAACTCGCTACTTGCTTTTCCTTTTGGCATGCTTGCAATTTCAAAAGAGCGTCATTAAAACGCTCTTCATATTCTAATTTTTTAGCGCTATTTTGCATCATTCTCCCTTTAAATATTTTTCTAAAATCTGAGCTTCATGCGGGCTGGCTAAATAGCATTCGCTTTTTTCATGGTAGCTTTCTACGCTTTGCTCTAGCAAACGCTTTTTAACCCCCTTATCAAAATAAAACGCTTCCCCTTTAGCTTTTTCAATGATCAAGGCCAAAGGAAAGACTTCAAAAAGCTTTCGCAATTTCTTTTGCGGGTAGGAAAACATTCCGCCTTTTTTGATGAGCACATGATGGACATCAGCCACCATAGATCCTGAGTATCGTAAGCGGTAATTTTCTGCAAAAAACCCTTCTAAAGCCTTTTTTAAGCCCAAAGAAAAATCCTTTTGATTGCCTCCGCTAGCGATGATTTTACCCTTATTTTCTAAAACAATGGTTTCTATAAAATGAAACTCGTTCTGATAAAACGCGTAACGATAAACCTTGTCTAAAGCCACCACTAATTCTATTTTATGCCCAAAAACCACATAAAGGCTTGCAACTAAATTTTGCGCCTTATAATCCTTTTCATAAACCCCTATAATCGTGCCTACTAAGAAATTCGCCTCCATGACTGAACTCCCATCTAAGGGGTCATAAGCGATCAAGTAAGAGCCGTTTTCTTTAGTAACAGGCGTTTCTTTTTCTTCGCTAAAAACGCTTTTGATGTTTTCTAAACTCAAAAAATTTTCTTCTAAAAACTTATCTAGGGCTAAATCCGCTTTAATGGGCGTATCCCCGCTGCTGTTTTCTAACTTAGTGTAACTCCCAGCGTCTGGCTTTTCTAAAATTTCTTGGGCTTTTTTAACCCCTTTTTCTAAAAGACTGATGATTTCTATAACGATGTTTGCATGCTTGCATTTAAAATGTTTGTAATCCATAAAAACCCTTTTATGATTTGATTAAAGATGCTAATATTTTACTTGAAAACATTGAAAATAGGGAAGTATTTTGAAAGTAGCTCCGAGCCTTTTGAGCGCCGATTTTATGCATTTAGCCAAAGAGATAGAGAGCGTGAGTAACGCTGATTTTTTGCATGTGGATGTGATGGATGGGCATTATGTGCCTAATTTAACGATGGGGCCTGTGGTTTTAGAGAATGTTACTCAAATGAGCCAAGTGCCTTTAGACGTGCATTTAATGGTAGAAAACGCGAGCTTTTTTGTGGGGTTATTCGCTCCTTTAAAACCGCAAATCATCAGCATTCATGCAGAAAATGAAAAGCACCCCCACAGGGTGTTGCAACTCATTAAACATTCAGGCATCACGCCAGGCGTTGTCCTAAACCCCCACACGCATGAAGAAAGTATTAAATACTTGCTAGAAAGCGTGGGGCTAGTGCTTTTAATGAGCGTGAATCCGGGCTTTGGCGGGCAGAAATTTTTAGATCTGGTGCTAGAAAAATGCCTGAAAGTCAAGGAATTGATCAAACGCTACAACCCTAGCTGCCTTTTAGAAGTGGATGGGGGCGTGAATGATACAAATATCTTTGAACTCCAACAAGCGGGCGTGGATGTGGTGGTTTCAGGGAGTTATATTTTTAAATCTAAAGATCGTAAGCTGGCTATTGAAGGCTTACAGAATGTCAGACAGCCTCTTGCATAAAGACATTCAAGCCCTAATCGCTCGCTTAAAGCACCAGGATTTAAGCTTGGGCATGCTAGAAAAATCGCTCTCTCGCCTTATTTATGATGAAATCAATTTGGAATATTTAAAAGCATGCGGGCTTAATTTCATAGAAACGAGCGAAAATTTAATCACGCTCAAAAACCTTAAAACCCCCCTTAAAGATGAGGTTTTTTCCTTTATTGATTTAGAGACCACCGGCTCTTGCCCCATAAAACATGAGATTTTAGAAATCGGGGCCGTGCAAGTGAGAGGGGGGAAATTATCAATCGTTTTGAAACCCTTGTGAAAGTCAAAAGCGTGCCTGATTATATCGCTGAGCTTACAGGCATCGCTTATGAAGACACCCTAAACGCCCCAAGCGTGCATGAAGCTTTGCAAGAATTGCGGCTTTTTTTAGGCAATAGCGTGTTTGTGGCCCATAACGCTAATTTTGATTACAACTTTTTAGGGCGTTATTTTGTAGAAAAATTGCATTGCCCCTTATTGAATTTAAAGCTTTGCACTTTGGATTTATCCAAACGAGCTATTTTATCCATGCGTTATTCTTTGAGTTTTTTAAAAGAGCTTTTAGGGTTTGGTATAGAAGTCAGCCACAGAGCCTATGCGGACGCTTTAGCGAGCTATAAACTCTTTGAAATATGCCTATTAAACTTGCCTAGCTACATCAAAACCACAATGGATTTGATTAATTTTTCCAAATGCGCTAACACTCTCATCAAAAGACCCCCAAGAGCCAGATACCAAGAGACTCCACCGCCATTTTCTCTTTTTGAGAGGACAAAGGGTTTGTTCAATATCATAAAAGCGACCAGTTAAACGAAAGCTGTTTAATGGGGCTTGGTTAGGGCTTAGGATTTTATTGTTTTTGTTCTTTGAGAATATCGCATGCTTCTTTTAATCCTAGCTTGCAACTCTTTTCAAGGTTTTCTGTCGTTTGCTTTTCATCCTTTGCTACGCCCTTACCCTCATTATAAAACGCTGCTAGAGCGTAACACCCTTTAGCATCGTTCAATTCACAAGCTTTGGCAGAATATTCAAAAGCTTTTTTAAGATCCTTTGCTACGCCTTCACCATCACGATAAAACTCTCCTACAAGCGTGCATGTTAGAGCCTCGTTTAATTCGCAAGCTTTAGAGTAATATCCAAAAGCTTTTTTAAGATCTTGCGTTACACTTTCACCAAGAAAATAATCCCCTCCTAATTTAGAACACCCTTCACCATTATTCAACTCGCAAGCTTTAGAATAATATTTGAAAGCTTTTTTAAAATTTTGTGTTACGCCTTCACCATTATGATAAATATCCCCTAAAATCGCACAGCCATCGCCATAGTTTAACTCGCAAGCTTTAGAATAATATTCTAGATCTTTTTTATCTTTTTTCAAACCCTTTATCATATCGTTATAAAAAGTTGCTGACAGCATACACCCTTCAACATTATTTAACTTACAAGATTTAGAGTAATATTCTAAAGCATTTTTAAGATCGTTTGCATTAAAATAAAACTCTGCTAAGTCCTTGCATTTTTCAGCATCGTTTGATTTGCAAGCTTTAGCAGTAGCGGTGTGTTCAAGAGCTTTTTCAATGCTTTCTCTTGCACTTCCTTTTAGGATGACTTTAGAATAAGCCTCTCTTAAGATCGCGCAACCATCAGCATCGTTTAATCTACAAGCTTTTTCAAAGTATTCCTTAGCTCTAGTGAAATCTTTATCCGTGTAAATAGTGATACCTGAAAATATAAGCTCTTTAGGGTTTGACTCTGCCATTAACCCCCCTAAACACAACGCCCCCAAACACAAAACCCTAAAAACCGCTTTTTTGACACCCCTTAACATGGCGCATTCCCTTTTGTTAAAAATATAAGATTCTATTGTGATTGATATTGATAGCTAAAATCTTTTAACATTTAAAAAACGGAGACTTGATTATTTTATTTTAAACTCATGAAA
Source organism: Helicobacter pylori (assembly GCA_008032935.1). Classification (NCBI taxonomy): domain Bacteria; kingdom Pseudomonadati; phylum Campylobacterota; class Epsilonproteobacteria; order Campylobacterales; family Helicobacteraceae; genus Helicobacter; species Helicobacter pylori. The sequence goes on from CP032039.1 coordinate 294,230, forward strand.
GGACAGGGGTTATTCGCGACACCCTACCCCACAATATCCAGCAAATGCTCTTCATGCCACAATTCAATTTCTTCTTCTTCCAAGCCAAACGCCTTAGCCCTTTGGCTGTTTGGATAGCGGTTTTTAGAGCCTTCTTTAGGGTCTTTATCGCTAATAGCTTGCATGTTTTCTAACGCTCTTGTTTCTTGGGCTAATTCAAGCTTGCTTTGAAAGCTTTGCGCTAAATCCAGCATATCACTTCTTGCACCCTGTTGGATAGCAGAATTTAAAGGAGCGTTTTGGTTGATATAAGTTACATTGCCTAAAGCGGAAACACCCATGCTAACCTCCTTAAGTGTTTAAGTGTCCTTTAGACTAATAGTTCGGTATTTTGAGTAAATGACATTAGCTCCTTTGATGATTTTGACAAATTTTCGTTGCGTGTAGTCAATTTCGTAACTATTAAACGCATCTTTTTGCATTTTAATCAACATTTTGGCTAATTCCATAATGACCTCATCTTTGGGCGTATTCTTTTGGCAAAAAACGATCAAATGCGATCCAGGAATGTCTCTTACATGCATCCACAAATCATTCGCTCTTGCGTCTTGTAAAAGCTTGATATTTTCTTTTTGGTTTTTCCCTAAACCGATTTTAAAATCCTTATAATACAGCACTTCATACCCATTCATCGGGCGTTTGATTTTAGAATTTTTAAAGGGAATAAACATTTCTAAAACGCTTTCTTCTTGCGCTCCTTTAACATAATTAATTTGATTTTCTTTGAAGGCGATTTTTTCTTTTAGATTCTCTTCTTCTAAATACAAGAATTGCGATTTTTGTTTCTTTTTTTTGCTGAGAGTGAATTTTTTATTGATAAAAGCGTTTAAGGGCATGCTCTTATCAATTTCAATCGCGTGTTCTTTATCTTCAAAATCCTTTAAAACCACGCGGCTTTCATGCTTATGGATTAAATGCTGGTAAGTGAGTAATAGCGAGGCTTGAGTTTGCAATTCTTTCGCTTCCAATTGTAAATTTTTAGGATCTTCTAGTTTTTCTAATTTTTCTTTCAAGCGTTCTTTTTGGGCGTTTAATCGCTTGATGATTTGATTTTTTTTGTGTTCCAATTCTTTATGCTGATAGGATAAAAAATCTTTTTCTAAAATGTCTAACAATCCCTTAAAATCCAAATCCTCCTCTTGATGCTCGTAAATATTAGGAGGCAATGCCCCTAAAATATCGTTTTTAGCGACCCTGTCATTAAAACGAAAGGCTTCTATCACGCATTTTTCTTGATCTAAAATCATGAGGTTGGCTTTTTTAGGGATCATTTCTAAGCGCAAAATAAAATTTTCACTCTTATAAGCCAAATCTTTAGCGCCCTTGATTTCTAAAATCCGATCGTTATCAATGATGTTTGCTTGTAAAATTTTGGCGTTTTTAGTGAATTTATTCAAACAAAAATCTAGTGCTAGGGTGTTTTTTAAAACGCTCTCTGGGGGTTTTTTGGACAAACCGATATAAGGCGTGTTCAAATCTACAACAAAGGCGTGTTTTTCTTTAGAAAAAGCCTCTAATAAAAAGCTAGACGCACTCAAGCGTTTGAGGTTAAAATGCGTTTGAGTGTTTAAAAATTCGCTGAATTTCTTTAAAAGAAAAAATTTCATCATCACACCTTTAATTTTTCCTTAGCGAAAGAAATCGCGCTCTCTATGTTTTCGCTCCCCCCTATCATGCGCGCGATTTCTAAAACCCTTTCTTCGTTATTAAGGGTTTTTGCAAGGCTTTTGTGGTTTTCTTTAAACACCAAAATATGGTTTTTAGCAACGGCTGGGATATGGACTTGGTGCGAAATGGCAAAGATTTGTGAATGGCTGCTCAAGGTTTCAAGGGCTTTAGAAACCGCCAAACTCTCTTCACCGCTCAAATTGGAATCCATTTCATCTAACACCAACACGCCTTTAAAATCCTTTAAAAACTCCATTTCTAAAAGCATGAACGCCAGCCTCAAACGGCTGTATTCTCCAGAGCTTAAAGTCTCTAATTGGGAATTTTGCAAATGTAAAACGAGTTTTTGAGCGCCTTTTTCGCTCATGGGGGCTTCTTCTAAAACTAAACTAGGGCTTTTTAGGAGCAAATCTTTCGCTTTAGCACTTAAAAGAGCGTTAAAACCGGCTAAATATTCTTTTCTAAAGCCACCTATTTCTTCGCACAATTTCAAGCATTCGGTTTTCAATCGCTCTATTTCTTTGTGGTAAGTTTCGCAATGATGGTCAATCTCTTTTAAGCTGTGAAGCTCGTTTTTAACATGCGATAAGCGTTCTTTAGCATGCATAATACTCCCGTAATCCTTAATGATCCCGCTTAGCATGCCAAGTTTTTCTAACACCTTTTCAATATCCAAACGCTCGCACTCTTCTAATTTAGCCTGCTCTTTTTCCAGTAGAGCGCTCGCTTCTAATAAAGCGCTTTTTAAAAACTCCGCGCTATGGCCCACGCTCTCTAAAGCATGCGTGACTTTGTGGGTATTTTCTAGCACCTCTAATGCCAGAGCGATTTTATCGTTCAATTTTTCCTTACTAGAGAGCAATTTTTTCTGCTCTAAAAGGCGTTCGTATTCGTCTTCTTTTAAATCCAGCCTCTCTAATTTCATTTTTTCAAAATTCAAACGCTCTTCTAAATCCTTTTGGAAACGCTTTCTATCCTCTAATAACCGCCTTTCTTTTTCTAGCTTTTCTAAATGGGTGAATTTTTCTTCAAGCGCGCCTAAAAGGGGGCTAAACGCCTGGTTTTTGTTTTGGATATAGCCATCTAGTAAGGAGAGCATCAAAATATCATTGAGTTCATTCTGGCTGAATCTGTCGTTAGATAGGCGTTTGATCAAACCTTTTAATAACGCTTTGAGCGTGTTTTTAGACAGGCTTGTTTGGTTTAAAAAATAGCGCGTTTTTTCTTTTTTAATCACGCTAATGACTAAGGGTTCATGCTCATCTTCTCTAAAAATGCCGTATTCTTCCGTGTCTAAAAAAGGCGCGATCAATTCCACTTCAATGTTTGAAGCGTTGCTCTCTTTAAGCCCAAACGCCCCTAAAAGGCTCGCAATCAGAACGCTTTTCCCCACCCCACTAGCTCCACTAATCGCGCTCAAGCCGTCTTTAAACTCCAGATCCAGCTTTTCAAAAACGGCGTTTTGACGCACTTTTAAACGTGTGATTTGAGCGTTATTGAAATCTCGCATGCTTTTTACCCTTTTATCTTTTTTTGCTAGGGCTTTCCCCCCATAATAGCTTTTCTTTAAGCACCTTAAAATAATCCCTTGAATTTTTTTGTAAGAGCTTGGTGGTCGTGGGGCTTTTTTGAATGTATAGGGGTTGGTTGGCTTTTAAATCGTAGGTGGCTTGCCCATCAATGACCACAAGAGCGTCCTCATGAGCGCAAAAACTCAAGCAAAATTCCGCTCCTAACACTAAAGGGCGTTGCGTTAAAGAAAAATCGCACAGGGGCGTTAAAATATAGCTTTGGCTTAAAGCATGCACAATCGGCCCATGAGCGCTCAAATTATAAGCGGTTGAGCCTAAGGGCGTGGCAATGATAAGCCCATCGCCTTTATAGGTGTTAAAGGGCGTATGGCCCGCGCATGCTTTGATGTCTAAAACCCCTAGAGCTTTTTTTTTAGCGATCACGATTTCATTGATCGCATAAAAAGAGGTTTTTCCAATACGGCCCTCTAAAGCCAAATGCTCTTCTAATTTGATCCTATCTTGCTTGAGATCTTGTAAGAAATCTTTCAAGTCGTTCAATTCAACCGCGCTCAAAAACCCTAAATTCCCTATTTTAACCCCAAAACATGGCTTATTGTAAGAATGCGTCATTCTTAAAGCCCCTAAAATCGTGCCATCGCCCCCTAAACACAAAAACGCGTAAGCTTTTTCTATCAATCGTTCGTCTTTTGCCCCATCAAGGCTATCAATCATAAAGCTTTCAAACCCCTCATCTTCTAAAAGCTTTAAAACCCATTCTTTAGCTTGCTCTAGCTCTTTAAAAAGAGCGTTTTGATAATGGGTGGGCCGCACAAACACGCCGATAGTTTGAAGTGAATCTTTCATGCGTATATTGTAGCTTAAAGCTTGAAACAAAATTTTAAAAAAGGGGGTTTTAATTGCTTTTTTATCATCTTGTGTAAAGTTCATGAAAAGTTTTTATTTTCGCTATGTTTCATTTTTCAAACTTTTTTAATTGTTTTTTAGGTATTCTTTTTATGAATGTAAACATTATGTTAAGGAATCATCCATGAAAAAATTTTTTTCTCAATCTTTATTAGCTTTGATTGTTTCTATGAACGCGCTATTAGCCATGGATGGCAATGGCGTTTTTTTAGGAGCGGGTTATTTGCAAGGGCAAGCCCAAATGCATGCGGATATTAATTCTCAAAAACAAGCCACTAACGCTACTATCAAAGGCTTTGACGCGCTCTTAGGGTATCAATTTTTCTTTGAAAAACACTTTGGCTTGCGTGCTTATGGGTTTTTTGACTACGCTCATGCCAATTCTATTAGGCTTAAAAATCCTAATTATAACAGCGAAGTGGCGCAATTGGCGGGTCAAATTCTTGGGAAACAAGAAATCAATCGCTTAACGAGCCTTGCTGATCCTAAAACCTTTGAGCCAAACATGCTCACTTATGGGGGGCTATGGACTTGATGGTCAATGTCATTAATAACGGCATCATGAGTTTGGGGGCTTTTGGTGGGGTGCAATTGGCCGGTAATTCATGGCTTATGGCGACGCCAAGCTTTGAGGGCATTTTAGTGGAGCAAGCTTTGGTGAGCAAAAGAGCCACTTCTTTCCAATTTTTATTCAATGTGGGGGCTCGCTTAAGGATCTTAAAGCATTCCAGCATTGAAGCGGGCGTGAAATTCCCCATGCTAAAGAAAAACCCCTACATCACTGCAAAAAATTTGGATATAGGGTTTAGACGCGTGTATTCGTGGTATGTGAATTACGTGTTCACTTTCTAGGGGCGCATCCCTAGAGTGCTAGCACGCTCTCAATGCGTTTAATCAACTCTTCTTTTCTTTTTTCTAAACTTTTGGGCGTCCATTCTGCGTAATGGTGTGCAATGTCTATGGTCATCTTATAACAAGTCATCACCTTAAAAGGTTTTTCCCTACCTCGCTTGTCCTTACCTAGCTTGACAGCGTTCCCCATATAGATTTCTTTTTTCTCTTTGAAATCCAAATTTGAAGCTTGAGCGTTTTTCGTGCCTCCTAAAAGCGTGAGGTTGGCTAAAGAATGCGTGTATAACCCTCTTTCTTCTTCGCTAAAGTCTTTAACCCACTGGCTTGAAGGATCGGGGTTTTCGGGCAAAATGCGTTCAACATGCAAATCATCATCCATTTTAATGTAAGCGGGGTTGGCGTTATCGCTCATGAAATATTCCACTAAAATGAGAATGGGTTTGAGCCATGAATTTTTTTTGACGGATTTACCAGCGAAGTAGAATTTTTCATACAATTTGCTGTCTTTTAGATTGTCCCTAAAGCGTTGCGTGATATTCTTATCATCTAAATATTTTTTACAACAATAGAAGCGATGTCTCTTATGCTTTTCTTTTCTTTTAGGGCGTTAATGATGTTGCAATTAGTTTGTTTTTTAGGTTCTTTTTGCTCTGCAACCCAATTTTGGTAGTAAAACTTGACCAATAACTCCTTTAAAGTCTCTATATCTTGAGGGCTATAATGGTGCAATATGCTGGTGCACAAAATAACGCGCCAAAAATCAGAAGCTAGATAAGAAAGCAAATGAGCGTGTCGGTCTTGCATTTCTAACATCTCACCATAAGCGTTATAGAAATTTTCTATGCCCTTAAGGTATTCTAATGGGGGTTTATTAAGCCTTTCAAACTGATCGGCAAGTCTTTCTTCCATGTTTTTCCCACTAGTTACCGGATTGAGATAGGTTAAATACCAACTGAATAATATTTCTGCGGCGTCCTTCTCTCGCTTGTTCTCTTTTCTCTTTGGAAATTTTGACTCATTATCTAAGCATTTTTGACGCAATGCATTCCAACGAGACACAAACTCTTCTTGATCCTTTTCTTTAGCGAGTTTTTTTAGCAACTCCGCCTTAAAAACATCTATCGCATGCAAGGGCAAACCCCTAGCGTTTAAAACACTAAAAATCCTTAACGCCATACTTATATTAGAGCAAGTGGTTCTGATAAGTACAACCTTAAAACACAGCCACCTAATAAAATCGTTAATGTTTTCAATCTCTTTTTCTCTGAGATAGTTTGTCAAACAAATCGCATTTTTTAAGTAGCTGTTCTTACCCTTGCTTGGGTCGTTGATCTTGCTATTCTTAACCTTGCTTGCATCAAGATCGTCAAAAAAATCTAAGGCATCTTGAAAATCATCTTTAGCGTTAAGCCCTATAGTGTTAAAACTCAGTCGTTTTCTTTCTGTATACCTATCTTTCCAACTCTCTTGTAAATATTCTAAATACTCAGGGTCTAAACCATTATTAAGATCGGCTAAAACTTTTGCCAGCAGAATGAAAGTGCTTAAGCGTTGCTGGCCATCTACAATATCATAGGTTTCGGTTTTGGAATTGGGATCGGATTTGACTAATACTAATGAGCCGCAAAAATAATCGCTTTCTCTGTCATCTTCATAATTAAAAAACAAATCGTCTAAAAGCTTTTCGCAGTTCTCTTCTGTCCATTGATAAGGGCGTTGGTAGATGGGGATTTGATAGTAGAGTTTGTCTTTTAAAATATCTTCTAGGTAAGAATCTTTGCTTTCAATTTTTGCCATAAAAACCCCTTATATTAGTTTAGGATAGATTATAACATTAAAAAGTGTTTTTTTTTTTTTTGAAATATTTCCACACATGAAGACGCATGGTTTATCGCCATGCTCTTTTTAAAGCTCGCTTCAAAGCTCCTTTAAAACCTCTAAAGGCGATTTGAACGCCAGATTGAACGCTTTAGCGATGCCTTCTTGGGTGATATAGCCGTTATAAGCGCTCAAGCCTCCAAGGGTGTTTGCCACGATTTTAGTGTTGGCTTTTAAAAAACCCTTCAAGCCATGCTCTAAATAATACAACAAATACGGCACGCTCGCATGGCTATAAGCCGTAGAACTCGTTTTAGCGACAATCCCTGGCATGTTCGGCACGCCATAATGCAACAAATCCTCTTCCACATACACCGGGTTAGAATGGCTTGTCTGGCGTATGGTCTCTATACACCCTCCTAAATCGCAAGCCACATCAATGACTACCCCTTGTTTTTGCATGTATTTTAAATGCCTTCTTAAGATCACTTTAGGGGTTTGGCTCGCTGTAACTAGCACCGCTCCCACTAGCCCCACTGCTCCATTTAAGGCTTGAATGATATTGGTTTCATTCACGCTTAAAACTTCTAAGTCATACAAATGATAATAGGGGTGGTTTTGCAATTTAGCGTAGTCTAATTCTAAAATCGTTACTTTAGCCCCCATTTGGCTTAAGACTTTCGCGCTCTCCATGCCAACCACACCGCCCCCAACCACAACGATTTTAGCCCTTTGTGCGCCCGATAAACCCCCTAGCATGACCCCCTTACCCATAAACCCCTTAACATGCTCTAAAGCCAATAAATAATGCTGGATTAAATGCGCGGCTAATCTCCCAGCGACCACGCTCATAGGCGCTAAAATAGGGTAGTCGTTTTTAGGCCCGGCAATGGTTTCAGTGCAAATAGAAGTGATTTTTTATCTATAAACATTTCGCACAAGCTTTTTTGATACGCTAGATCCAAGTAACTAAACAGCGTCGCTTTTTCTTTGAGCAAATGATACTCATGTTCTAAAGGCTCTTTGCATTTGACCACCAAATCCTGCCCCCACGCCGTTTTAGAATCCACGATTTTAGCCCCCACGCTCTCATACGCTTCGTTACTATAACCGCTATTAGCGCCGGCGCTATTTTGAACTAAAACCTCCACGCCCTTTTGAACGATTAGCGCCACATCATCAGGCACCAAAGCCACTCGAGATTCCAAATCCATGCTTTCTTTGACTAGCCCAATAGTCATGTTAATCCTTTAAATAGTAGTGTCAGTTATGATTATACTCACTCCATTAAACGATTGGGTATCTTTCTTTTAAAAAGCTAAATAGTATTACTCTTTTACACAATGAAGTTAATTTTGTTTGTTATTCATTTTCTTATTATTTTGTAATCGTTGGTTGAGATTTAAAATAGAATTCACTTAACGATTAAAGGATGCGTTTATGAAAGACAACACAACCTTAAGCAGGGACATTGGCTTCAACCAATTGATGATGATCGCTTTAGGGGGGACGATTGGCACTGGGCTTTTTGTAGGCACAGGGGGGAATATCGCTAGCGCAGGCCCTTTAGCCACGCTTTTAGCGTATTTGATTGGAGGGATTATTGTCTATTCTATTGTTTTATCTTTAGGAGAATTAGCGAGCGTGTATCCCACCACAGGGAGTTTTGGGGATTATGCGAGCCGTTTTATTAACCCAAGCACCGGATATATGGTCTTTTGGATGTATTGGCTGAGCTGGGTTTTAACCGTGGCAGTGGAATACATTGCCATAGGCTTGCTTATGCAACGATGGTTCCCGACTGTTCCTGTGTATGTGTGGGTCATCGCATGCATTGCACTTTTATTTTTATTGAATTTCTTTTCGGTTAAGATTTTTGCCACAGGCGAATTTTTGCTCAGCACCATTAAGGTTTTAGCGGTCTTTGTGTTTATTGTGCTTGGGGGCATTGGCATTGTCTATTCGTTTTATTTGCATGGATTTGAAAGCGTGTTTGCTAATTTCTATTTTAATGGGGAGACTCAAGGGCTAGAAAAAGGCTTTTTCCCTAAAGGAGTGGGGGCGTTCTTTGGGGCGATTTTAGCGGTGATTTTTGCTTACACGGGCACAGAGATTATCGGCGTTGCAGCAGGAGAAACTAAAGACGCGAAAAAAGTCATGCCTAAAGCGATTAAGGCGACTTTATGGCGGATCGTGTTTTTCTTTTTAGGAGCGGTGTTTGTGGTATCGGTGTTTTTGCCCATGACGGATAGCGGTTTGACGCAAAGCCCTTTTGTGAGCGCTTTAGAAAAAATCCCTTTGCCTTTTTTGGGCGTGGGTATCCCTTATGCAGCAGATATTATGAATTTTGTCATCGTCACTGCGATTTTATCCACCGCTAATTCTGGGTTATACGCTTCAGGGAGGATGATTTATGGCTTAAGCCAAAAAAAGATGTTTTTCCCTCTTTTTGCTAAACTTAACGCCTCTGGCACACCCACTTATGCTTTATATTTATCTTTAGGGGTTACACTTATTGGCATGCTCACCGAAGCGTTTGCACCAGAAAAAATCATGGCAAGCTTGATCAATGTGGTGAGTTTTATGGTGATTATTGTATGGATCAGCATTAGCGTAGCGCAATACCGCTTCAGGAAAGAGTATCTGGCTTTGGGGAAATCCTTAAAAGATCTGCCTTATAAAGCCCCCCTTAATCCCTTAATCCAAATTATTGGCATCAGCGGGTGCTTGGTGGGGCTTATAGGGGCGTATATGGATGCGAATGAACGCATTGGAGGGTATCTCACGCTAGTGTTTATGGGGCTTTGCTATGGAGCGTATTATTTGAGTAAGGACAAATGGGGCTATCAGCAAGAAAAAGGAATTTGAAGGAGCGATAAAATGATTTTAGTAGGATTAGAAGCGGAGTTAGGAGCGTCAAAAAGAGGCACCGATAAAGGGGTTAGGCGTTTGAGAGAGGTTTTGAGCGCAACGCATGGCGATGTGATTAAAGGCATGCAAACGATCACTCAAGAGCGTTGCGTGCTTTATAAAAAGTTTAGATACGCTAAGAATTTTGAAGATTACTACCTTTTTTGTAAAGAAAATCTGATCCCTTGCATGAAAGAAGTGTTTGGAAAAAAAGAATTTCCTTTAATTTTAAGCTCAGAGCATGCGAACATGTTTGGGATTTTCCAAGCCTTTAGGAGCGTTCATAAAGACAAAAAAATAGGGATTTTGTATTTAGACGCGCATGCGGATATTCACACGGCTTACGACAGCGATTCAAAGCATATCCACGGCATGCCTTTAGGCATGGTTTTAAATCGTGTCCGTAGCGGGTTTAATCGCATGAGCGAGAGCGAAGAAAAGGCATGGCAAAAGCTCTGCTCTTTGGGGTTGGAAAAGGGAGGGTTAGAAATTGATCCTAAATGTTTGGTGTATTTTGGGGTAAGAAGCACCGAACAGAGCGAAAGAGATGTGATTAAGGAATTGCAAATCCCTTTATTTAGCGTGGGTGCGATAAGAGAAAACATGCAAGGAGTGGTTCAAAAAACCAAAGAATTGTTAAAAGCGGTGGATATTATTTACCTTAGCTTGGATTTAGACATTATGGATGGCAAGCTTTTCACTTCTACTGGCGTGCGTGAAAATAACGGGCTGAGTTTTGATGAATTAAAGCAATTACTGGGCTTGCTTTTAGAAAGCTTTAAAGACCGATTAGGGGCGGTTGAGGTAACCGAATACAACCCCACGGTGAGCATCAAACACAATAACGAAGAAGAAAAGCAGGTTTTAGAAATCTTGGATCTCATCATCAAGCGCTGTAAAATTAAAGACAAGGAGCGATCTTTTGCAATGAGTCGCTGATCGCTTTTCAAACCAAACGATAAAAAGTTGAAAAAGTTGAAAAATGAAACCAACAACAAGGGATACTAAGAAAAAATGAACGCAAAATGCTTTTGATCAAGAATTTTAAGACTAAAAATGGTAATACACACAAACATAAAAAAGTAATAATTTAGGGCAAGCGCTTTTGAGATAGTTTAAAATCAAAGCTTAGGCCTAGGTTATCAGTTTATGGATTTTGTTCTATAAGGGGCAGTGTTTAGACGGAAAATTAAACCGCTTTGAGCGTCAAAGAATGTCTTGTGCGTTTTGAGAACGCATGCAAGCTATCTGTGTGTCAAAAATGGGGATTTTTCACTAGAGATTGAGCAAAATCAGCAAAATCAAAAAAAAAAGATTTTCATGGGATTAATAAAATTTTAAGAATTTTATGATAAAATTCTGTGATTTATTAAGTTTTTTTTATTTTTATTACTTAATGATTGTCTGTTGTTCGTTATCGGTGTGATTTTATTTAAAAAATTTAAACCATTTTTTAATCTCTTAAAACATTAAGGAGTTTGTGCTGCATAAAAAAGTTCTGTTGGCTTTAACTGCCAGTTTGATTTGCCAAGAGTCTTTGTTCGCTAAGGAAAAAGATTACACTTTGGGCAAGGTTTCTACTGCCGGCAAAAAGGATAGATCTGATTATTCTGGGCAGGTCAATTTGGGTTATAGCGGGATTACTGCACCTAAGAGTTGGCAAGATGAAGAAGTGAAAAAATACACAGGAAGCCGCACGGTGATCTCTAATAAAGCGCTCACCCAACAAGCTAACCAAAGCATTGAAGAAGCTTTACAGAATGTCCCCGGTCTGCAAATTAGGAATGCGACAGGTGTAGGGGCTATGCCCACTATCCAAATCCGTGGCTTTGGAGCTGGGGGTTCAGGGCATAGCGATGCGACGCTCATGTTAGTTAATGGTATTCCTGTTTATATGGCCCCCTACGCTCACATTGAGCTAGACATTTTCCCTGTTACCTTTCAAGCCATTGATCGCATTGATGTGATCAAGGGTGGAGGCAGCGTGCAATATGGGCCTAACACTTATGGGGGTATTGTCAATATCATCACTAAGCCTATCCCTACTCAATGGGAAAACCAAGCGGCTGAAAGGATCACTTATTGGGCTAAGGCTAGAAACGCCGGGTTTGCCGCTCCCCCTGATAAAACCGGCGATCCTTCTTTCATCAAGTCTTTGGGCAACAACCTCCTCTATAACACCTATGTGAGGAGCGGAGGGATGATCAATAAACATGTGGGTATCCAAGCGCAAGCTAACTGGGTTAGAGGACAAGGCTTTAGGGACAATAGCCCCTCTAATATTTCAAACTATTGGCTAGATGGGGTCTATGACATCAATGAAAGCAATGGGATTAAAGCCTATTACCAATACTACGATTTTGCTATCGCCCAACCGGGATCACTAAGCGAGCAAGATTACAAAATAAACCGCTTCGCTAATTTGCGCCCCTTAAACCAAAAAGGCGGGCGTTCACAACGCTTTGGGGCTGTGTATGAAAACCGCTTCGGGGATTTAGACAGAGTGGGCGGGACTTTTAGCTTCACTTACTATGGGCAGTTGATGACTAGGGATTTTCAAGTGAGCTCTAGCTACAATAGCGCTAACATGGTTACTTGTTTTAGCGAAGCGGCATGCAGGGCGGCAGGACTTCCGGCAGGGTATAACTTGGCTGTGCCTTATTATGCCACTAACTACAATGGCTGGGCAGAAGTAGAAAACCCTGTGCGCTCCATTAACAACGCTTTTGAGCCTAAAGTGAATCTGATCGTCAATACCGGGAAAGTCAAGCAAACCTTTATCATGGGCTTGCGTTTCATGACCACCACTTTTTTACAGCGCCAATACTTAAACACCAATGAATGCGCCACCAAAACGAGCGGTGAGGGGGCAGGATTCTTGTGTGAGGGCGCTAATGTGATGAGCGGTTGGAAACCCCACATCAAGCATGGCGTTTATAGAAACTGGAATAACTGGCGTAACAATTACACGGCAGTTTATTTGAGCGATCGCATTGAAGCTTGGGACGGGCGCTTTTTCATCGTGCCTGGTTTGCGCTACGCTTTTGTGCAATACAACAACGAAAATGCGTCTAACTGGATGCAAATCCCTGAGAAGGATTTAAGAAAAATCAAGCACATGAACAATTGGATGCCCTCAACCAACATTGGCTTTATCCCTGTGCAAGGCGATCACAATGTGCTTACCTACTTCAACTACCAACGCTCTTTTGTCCCGCCTCAATTAGACGTTTTGAGCTATGGAGGAGCGGAGTATTTCACCCAACACTTTGACACGGTGGAAGCAGGAGCGCGCTACACCTATAAAGATAAGTTTAGCTTTAATGCAGACTACTTCAGGATTTGGGCACGCGATTTTGCCACCGGGCAGTATTCAGTCTATACAAGCGGTCCCATGAAAGGTAATGTGCGCCCCATTAATGGCTATTCTCAAGGCGTGGAGCTGGAATTGTATTACAGGCCTATTAGAGGGTTGCAATTCCATGCCGCTTTCAACTACATTGACACTCGTGTAACTAGCCATGGCCCTTTAACAGACTTGAACGGGGATGTGCTAAAAGGGACTAGCTATAACAAGCATTTCCCTTTTGTAAGCCCTTTCCAATTCATTCTTGACGCTCGCTACAATTGGCGTAAAACCACCATTGGTATTTCTAGCTATTTTTATAGCCGCGCTTATAGCGGGATTAGCAACAGTGCAGCAGGAGGCTATTATGGGATGCAATATTATAGTGGGGGGAACAACTATGAAAGCGTCCTTAATAGCGGTTATCAATGCGAAGCTTGGTGTATGACCCAGCATGAAGGGCTCTTGCCTTGGTATTGGGTGTGGAATATCCAAGTGAGCCAAATTTTCTGGGAAAACGGACGACACAGAGTTACAGGAAGCTTGCAAATCAATAACATCTTCAACATGAAGTATTATTTTACAGGGATTGGCTCTAGCCCTGCAGGCTTGCAACCCGCGCCTGGAAGGTCGGTTACAGCGTATTTGAACTACACTTTCTAAAGGCTTTAAAAAGGAGGGGGATCTTACTATGATGAGCCGCTTAAAGTTAGCCGCTTAGCGGTTTCACTAATATTGTGGAGTCTTCATTTAAGAATATTCCAAATAAGTTTCTTTAAGGCTGGCCTTAGCCCTTTGCCAATCAGGCAAATACAAACTCAGCAAATCCCTAAAGTATTCGTTATGGTGGCGCGCTTTTAAATGCGATAATTCATGCACAACCACATATTCAATGCCCTTTCTAGGTGCTTTAGCCAATTCCAAATTAAAAAGTAAGGTGCGTTTAGCAATATTACAACTCCCCCATATCCGTTTCATTTTTTGGATCTTAAAGCTTTGTATGCTCTCGTTTAAAATCTTTTCGTATTGGTTGATGTAGGTTTGTATTTTTTCTCTTAAAACTTGTCTGTAATAGTTTTCTAACACTTTTAAGCGGTTTTCTAAGCTTGTTTTTTGATGGACATGCAAGATTAAATATTTAGGGCTTTGGAGGACGAAGTGTTTTTTTATAGTGTGTTCAATCTTTAGCAAATAGCGTTTCCCAAAAAGATAATGGCTTTCTCTCTCTAGCATTTCCCTTTGGCTCTGTCTGTTTTGGTTTAAAAAATTTTGTTGCTGTTCTTTTATCCAAGGGAGTCTTTTAATCAAAGAAAGCCTAAGGCTCTCATCGTTTAAAGCTAGGGGGCAAGACACATGCACGGAGCCATCGGGCGGGCAAACGCTAACATGTAAATGCTTAATATCCTTTTTTTCTATAGCGATGTTGGTATCATTTAAGGTTAAACAATAAGCGTTCATTAGTGATACTCCTCTATGTGTTTGGCTAAATTAAAGACGTTTTCTAACAAAACCTCATCGTTTATGATTTTTCTTAAAGCGATTTTAAGGTTTTTTTCTTTTTGGTTATGCCCCACCCAATCGCCTTTTTTATTACCCCTGATGCATGCGTCTATTTCTAGGGCTAAGGCTTCATTTTCATCTAAATTATCATAGAGGGTTTTTAAAGCGTTAGTGTTGATCTTTTTAGGGTAATTTCTATTTTCTTTATGGATAACTTTTTTGGCTAGGTCCTGGATTTGTTGCGAGTATTCTAAATAGGTTAATTTCTTTTCTCTAAATTGGAGAATCAAATCGTTTAAAAGCGAAGATAATTTTTCGTAATACTTAGGATCGCTCGCTTCTTTTTCTATAATGCGTTTTCTGGTGTTGTTAGCGATGCTTTCTGCCATAGAGCTTTCATTTTTAAACGCTTGAGACAGCGTCTTATTGAAATCATTAATATCCATTTGGGCTAAAACTTCGCACAGCCCTTGATCTTCTATTTTGAATAACACCTCGCTATCCGTGGTTTTAATGTAAGCGTCTAAGATCCGGCGCATGTCTTCATTATAGCTTTTTAAATCCACGCTATCCCCACTACTCAAGCCAACCACCTTTTGTAAATGCCTGTAAAATTCCGCTTCTTGTTTGATTGGTTGCGTTTCTTCTTTAGAATAAATGGGCTTTTCTAAGTTATTCAATTCCACAAACATTCTTAAAAACGCGCCAACGAGCTGGTAAAACAACCGCCTTTTTTGAGCGTTTTTTTCTAAATTGCTCCCACAAAAATAAGCGATATAATCCTCTTCATCTTTTGGCTCTTTCACGCCTTCGCAAAGCGATTTCAATTGCCCTCTAACTTCTTCTAATCTTTTCTTAATCTTTTGGGATTTGTCAGAGATCAGCCCTTGAATGTCTTCTCTTTCATAGTTTTCAAACGCTTTATTGGTGTAATCGCTGTGCGCTTCTTGTAGGCTATCAAACAAATCCTTATAGTCTATGATACAGCCAAAATCCTTATCTTCGCTATCTAGTCTATTCACCCTGCACACCGCTTGAAAAAGCCCATGATCTTGCATTTTTTTATCCATGTATAAATAAGTGAGGCTTGGCGCATCAAAACCGGTCAATAGCTTATCCACCACGATCAACAGCTTCATTCTAGAAGGCTCATTAATAAAACGCTCTTTAACTTTTTCTTCAAACTCTTTAATTTGATTAAGGGCTTTTTTCTCATCTTTTTCATCAAAAAAGTTTTGCAGCATTTTGCAATAAGCGCGGTATTTGTAACTCTCTTCGCTCTCATCGCTCCCGCAATCTTTCAAATCAGCGATATTGGGTTCATAGCTTGTGATCACAGCCACCTTATCCTTTAATTCTGTTTTTAAAAAGAGTTCAAAATACCGGCATGCGTTATACACGCTTTCAGCCACCAGCATGGCATTCCCCTTTTCATTCCTTAATCGTGGGAGTTTTGCCATATCCAATACAATATCTTGCACAATATGAGCTAATCTGTCTTTAGTGGAAAAAACTTTTTGCAAATTAACCCATTTCTTTTTAAGCTCTGTTTTAGCCGCCTCATTCAAGCCTTGGGTTTTTAATTCAAAATATTCGTCCAGCTTTACAGGGTCGCTGACATACTGATTCACGCTCCTGGCTTCATAATTTAAATCCAGCACCACTTTATCGCTAACGGCTTCATTAAATTTATAGCAATGGATGTAATTCCCAAACACTTCCTGGCTTGTCTTTTTCTCTTGTTTCAATAAGGGCGTGCCGCTAAAGGCGATAAAAATCGCATTAGGGAGCAGGCTTTTCATGGCTTTATGCAATTTACCGCTTTGGGTTCTGTGGCATTCATCCACTAAAACAACCCATTCCTTTAAAACAGGTTGCTTTTTTAAATCTTCTAAGTCGTTGTCATCAAACTTATGCACAAGCGAGCCAACCAAAAATTCCTTATTTTCAAACAGCGCGCTCAATAAATCCTTCTTGCTGTCTGCGCGATAAAGATCCTTGCCTATCCCACTAAACACGCCTTGAATTTGAGCGTCTAATTCCCTCCTGTCCGTAACGATTAAAATCCTTGCTTGTTGGCGATTCCCTCTTAGCCATTGAGTGAGCCACACCATAGTCAAGCTCTTACCGCTGCCTTGCGTGTGCCAGATAATCCCCCCTTCTTTTCTTTGGATAAATTCCTGCGTTTTCTTAATTGCAAAATACTGGTGGAACCGGGCACATTTCTTTTGCCCCTTATCAAAAATCAAAAAATCATGGATAAATTCTAAAAACCTTTTTTTATCCAAAAAGCATTCAATCGTCTCAAACAAATTTTTTTGAACGCCCTCTTCTTTCCAAGAAAGGTAGTATTTTTCTTCAGTTTCTATGACGCCATATCTTAGCCCTTGACTTTCATTGCCCGCCATAACCAATTGGATCGTTTTAAAAAAATCTCTAATAAACTCTTTCTTCTGGTTGTCTAAATTTTGCCGGATACCGCTTTCCACGCTCACGCTGGATTTTTTCAATTCTAGCACCCCTAAAGCGATCCCATTAACGTAAAGCACCATGTCCGGCCGTTTCATGTTTGGCCCTTTAACGCTCACTTCTTCAGCCACGCTAAATTCATTTTGAGAAACGTCTTTCCAATCAATGAGCCAATGCGTTTGAGTGTTTTCATTCTGGCTTATTTTAGTGTTCACGCCATAAATCAAAAGCTCGTAAAATGTTTGATTCGCTTCGTATAAATCGTTTTTTAAAGCGTTATGGATTTTCTGCTCAATTTTATGCCACCTTTCAGGCTCAATTTTTTGATTTTTAATTAGCCATGCTTTCAGGCTTTCTTTATTGATGTTTTCATTATCGCTCTTTGTTAAATCCCCCAAATACGCATAGCCCATTGCTTTAAAAGTTTCTATGACTTGATTTTGAACTTCTCTTTCTGTTTTCATCATAAACCCCTTAAGAACGCTTTTTACCGCTTTATATTATAATCCTAAAAACAAAATAGGGCGGTTAAAATGGCGATCAAAAAAAGCGAATTGTATAGCTCTTTATGGGCTGGAGCGGATAGCTTAAGGGGTGGAATGGATGCGAGCGAGTATAAAAACTATGTTTTGAACCTGCTTTTTTTAAAATACATCAGCGATAAAGCCAAAAACAATATGGATAGCGAAATAGAAGTGCCACAAGGGTGTTTTTATGAAGACATCCTCGCTTTAGAGGGCGATAAGGAAATAGGCGACAAGCTCAATAAAATCATCGCCAAGATCGCAGAGCGAAACGACTTAAAAGGCGTGATTGACAGCGTGGATTTTAACGATAACACTAAGCTAGGAGAGGGTAAGGCGATGACAGACACCCTTTCTAATTTGGTTAAAATCTTTGCGGATTTAAGTTTGGGCGCGCATGGGGCTTTAGACGATGATTTATTGGGCGATGCTTACGAATATTTAATGCGCCATTTCGCCAGCGAGTCCGGTAAATCCAAAGGGCAGTTTTACACCCCTAGCGAAGTTTCGCTTTTATTGTCCCTTTTGCTTGGCATTGATGAAAACACCAGACAGGATAAAAGCATCTATGATCCCGCTTGCGGGAGCGGTTCGTTATTATTAAAAGCTTCTAGTTTGGCCGGTGAAAAAGGGTTAACTATCTATGGTCAAGAAAAAGACATTTCCACGACAGCCCTTTGTAAAATGAATATGATCTTACACCATAGCGCTACTGCTGATATTGCTAAAGGGGGTTCTAGCACCCTTTCTAACCCCCTTCATCTTGATGAAAAAACCGGCATGCTCAAAACCTTTGATTATGTCGTGGCTAACCCTCCCTTTAGCTTGAAACTGGACTGATGGGCTAAGCATAGACCCCAAAAGCAAGCAAGTCATTAACGATAGTTTCAATCATTTTGAAGACGGCACGCCCCCTGAAAAAAATGGCGATTTTGCTTTTTTGCTCCATATCATCAAATCCCTAAAAAACGCAGGCAAAGGGGCAGTGATTTTACCCCATGGGGTGCTATTTAGGGGGAACGCTGAGGGAGTGATTAGAAAAAATCTTTTAATGAAAGGCTATATTAAAGGCGTGATAGGCCTAGCCCCTAATCTTTTTTATGGCACTTCCATTCCTGCATGCGTGATTATTTTAGACAAAGAAAACGCGCATGCCAGAAAGGGCGTTTTTTTGATCGATGCGAGCAAGGATTTTAAAAAAGACGGCAATAAAAACCGCTTAAGAGAGCAAGATGTCCAAAAAATGATAGACACTTTTAACGCTTACAAAGAAATCCCTTATTATTCCAAAATGGTGAGCCTAGAAGAAATCAGCGCTAACGACTATAACTTGAATATCCCGTGCTACATTGCCGCCAAACAAGAATCAGAAAAAGACTTGTTCGCTTTAATCAACAGCCACAAGGCCAGTTATTTGCCCAAAAACGAGATTGAAGCCTACGCCCCTTATTTTCAAGTGTTTAAAGAGCTTAAAAACACGCTTTTTAAAAAGAGCGATAAAGAGGGCTATTACGCTTTAAAAACAGAATGCGAAAACATTAAAGAATTAATCACCCAAAGTTTAGAATACCAAACCTTCCACGCTTCTGTTTTGAGCGCTTTTGACCGATTGGATTTATTTGAAACTTTTAATGATTTAGAGCCAGGTTTTAACCCAAAAACCCTCATAGAGAGCGTTTGTCAAAAAGTTTTAAAAGAATTTGAAAAAATAGAAATTTTAGACAAATACGGCGTGTATCAGCTCTTCAAAGATTACTACAACGAAGTCTTGCAAGACGATTGGTTCCTTCTTTCATTCAATGGCTTTATAAGCGCTAAAGAATTAAGAAAATTAACCCCCCTAAAAGACAAAAACAAAAAAGCCAATTATTTAGAGGAGCCGGATTTTGTCATTCAAAAAACCTACTATAAAAGCGATCTAATCCCTAAACATTTGATCAAACAACGCTTTTTTGAAAAAGAAGCGAAAGAATTAGAAGAATTAGAAAACGCCCTCAACGAAAAAGAGGCTCTTTTAGATGAATTTATAGAAGAGCATTCTAACGAAGAAGGGCTTTTTGATGAGTTGAAAATCAATGAAAGCGTTTTGAAAAAAGAGCTAAAAAACGCCACCGATTTAGAAGATAAACAAATCCTAAAAACCGCTTTAGAATGGCTAGAAGCTAAAAACAAGGCGCTAAAAATAAAAAATAAAGCTTATGAGGAGCTGGAATTAAAAGCGTTCCACCAATATAAAAACCTTGAAATCAATGAAATTAAAGATCTCATCATCCAAGACAAATGGCTTAAGAGCCTAAAAAACGCCCTAGAAAACAAAATTTTAAAACGCATCAACGCTTTTATTAGCGCCCTTAATGAAATCATTTCAAGCTATTCTAACAGCTTGTTAGAACTGGACAAAGAAGTCAAAGAGAGCGAATCAAAAGTTTTAGAGCATTTGAAAGATTTGGGGTTAATGGGGTGATAGAACGCATGGACGCATTGACAACGCCCTCAAATTGGCAAAGAGTGAGACTTGGGGATATTGCCGAGATTAACCCTCCTACAATAATACCTAATGTTTTTTATTATATAGACCTAGAAAGTGTAGAAAAAGGTCAATTACTAAATAAACAACTTATGACAAAAAATAAAGCTCCAAGCAGAGCAAGGCGGTTATTATCAAAGAATGATATACTATACCAACTTGTTAGACCCTACCAAAGAAATAATTATTTTTTACATTAAATGGTAATTATGTGGCATCTACAGGATATGCACAGATTAGAACTTTACAAAATCCAAGCTTTTTATATTTTGCTCTACATAGTAATTATTTTGTTAATGCTGTTTTGGATCGCTGTGAAGGAACAAGTTATCCGGCTATAAGTTCAAACGAATTAAAGAAATGCGAAGTTATCCTACCCCCCTAGACGAACAAGCCGCTATCGCTAACATTTTAAACGATGTGGATCGTTATCTTTATTCTTTAGACGCTCTCATTCTTAAAAAAGAAAGCGTTAAAAAAGCTTTAAGCTTTGAACTATTGAGCCAAAGAAAACGCTTGAAAGGCTTCAATCAAGCTTGGCAAAAAGTGAGGCTTGGGGATATATGCGAAATCACAACCGGTTCATTAGATGCAAATGAAATGGTTCATTATGGAAAATATAGATTTTATACATGTGCAAAAGAATATTATTTTATAGATAAATACGCTTTTGACACAGAAGCAATTTTAATTTCTGGAAATGGTGCGTATGTAGGGTATGTGCATTACTATAAGGGCAAATTTAACGCCTATCAAAGAACCTATGTGTTGGATAATTTTAGCGAACATATTATATTTGTAAAATATTTTTTAACAATGTTTTTGCAATCCCATATTCAAACAAATAGAAATGAAGGTAATACCCCTTATATCGTAATGGCAACTTTAAAAGATTTTGAAATCTTTTTACCTCCCCTAAACGAACAAATCGCTATCGCTAACATTTTAAGCGATGTGGATCATGAAATCACCAGCCTTAAAAACAAAAAACGCCAATTTGAAAACATCAAAAAAGCCTTAAACCACGATTTAATGAGCGCTAAAATCAGGGTTTTAAACAAATAAAACGCCCCAAAAGTCAAGGGCAAACCCGCTTTTTAAAGGAAACCCCTAAGCTTTTAAACTCAGGGGAACGCTCTTAGAAAAATCAGCGTTTCACAGAAACGATCACTTTAAGCCCCAAAAAAGCAAACTCAAAGTATAATGATCTCCAAGAGCGTTTGCCACTTTTGTGTTTCATGGCATGCTCCTTTTGACATAGGATTTGCCCCATAACGCAACTATGGGGCGTGATGAAATCCTACAACAAACCCCCTTAAAACTCCATCTCATCAAACGCTAAAACAAGGCGTTTTTAAAACATTAAAGAATGAGCGTTATTGAGCGGTATTTTTTAAATCTAGTGCTTCAAACAATCTTCAAACAAATATTGATGCTCGCTAGGTAAAGCGTCAAATAAGGCTTTGGCTAAATCTTGCATTTCTTTTAAGGCTTTATTACTACTTCTTAAAGCCAATAAATTTTGCAAGCTCCTAGCGTTAATGCTATACGCTAAATGCGTTTTATAGCTTTCAGGCATGGCGTATTTGGCTAAATCGTTTTTAATGTTATGCTCGCTCAATAAAACCCTGAGATTTTCCAAAGCTAAAACGCTCATTGCATTCACTTTTTATTATCCACGAACACTAAAAACTCTTTGGCTCTTTCTAAATTCGTTTCATTAAGGGGTAAAAAGCTCTCCACTTCTTTCAATTCCCTTAAAGTGTAGCGGCTTGATTTCACGCTCAAGCTCGCTATTCTATGCCGGCTCAATTCTTGCAACGCCCCCCTACTCAAACCCTTGATTTCAAAATTGTAATAAAGATGCTCTAAAGTGGAAGAATGCCTGAAAATATTCCCCACCCTGTGGATGAGTTCCTTATCTTTACAGCCTCCACCATCGCTGTATTCAAAGCTCTGCCAGCAAGTGCGGATCGCTTGGCTCGCAATGTCTAAAGGGGTATAATGCTTACAAATCACTTCCATTATCCTACTCCTAATATCGCTTTTTATTCCACGGTAACGCTTTTAGCTAAGTTTCTTGGGTGATCCACATCGTGGTTCAAACGCATAGCGATTTCTAAGGCTAAAAGCTGCACCGCTAAATTCATGCGGAAAAATTCTTCCATATAACTTTCGCTCTCTTCTAATTGGATAAAATCATCAGCGATCTCTAAAATTTCAGAACTTAACACGCAAATCGTAGAATCCCTAGCGCTCAATTCTTCAATATTGCTTTTGGTTTTATCAAATAACAGATGCTTAGACAATAAAGCAATGGTAAAAAGGTTGGAATCCACCAACGCAATAGGGCCATGCTTCATCTCCGCGCTCGCATACCCCTCAGCGTGCAAGTAGCTGATTTCTTTAAGTTTTAGTGCCCCTTCTAAAGCGAGCGGGTAAAACACATCGCGCCCGATATAAAAAAGCCATGCCCATGCAAGTAGCGTTTGGATAAGCGCTTGATTTTTTCATGCAATTTAGACTCTACTTTCATCGCATTCACGCTATTGAGCATGTTTTTGGATTGGATTCTTTCTTCTTCTTTAGAGATGGTCCCTAGCTGTTTGCCTAGATACACGCTCAAAATCCATAAAAGCATCACTTGCGAAGAAAACGCCTTAGTGGATGCCACGCTTCTTTCCACCCCCGCTCTAATCAAAAGCGTGTGATCACTAATGCGGCTCATCATGCTAAAAGGAGCGTTACACAAACTAATGGTTTTAAGCCCTTGGGCTTTGGCTAATTTTAAAGCCTCCAAAGTGTCAGCGGTTTCCCCGCTTTGAGAAATCGCTATAAAAAGCTCGTTAGGGTTGCTTTTAAAATGGGCGTAGCGGTATTCGCTCGCTAAAATGGCCCTCGCTCTTATTTTGGCTAACCTTTCAAACAAATACACGCTCGCCAAACTCGCATGGTAACTGCTCCCGCAAGAACACAGCGTGATTTCGCTCACGTTTTCTAAAAATTCAGGATCGATCTCGCAATACACATTCAAGGCTTCCAAGCGCCCCTCTAAACACTCCAACAAACTGCTGTGTTGCTCATAAATCTCTTTTTCTAAATAATTCCTAAAATCCCCTTTAGAATAATCCTTGTTTTCAAAAGCGTAATCTTTCATGTTTTCAATATTGTTTAAATCTTTAAAATTTTCTAAAGAAATCTGCCCCACGCTGTTTTCTTCTAAAATGACAAATTGATCCACTTTAGGGGCTAACACGCTCAAACTAGACGCAAAAAACACCCCCTCTTTGCCCTTACCCACGATTAGAGGCGAAGAAGATTTAGCGTAAAACAAGCTCTCTTTAGCCCTTTTATGGAGCATTAAAATCGCATAACTCCCTTTTAAAAGGCTGATGCTTTTTTCAAAGGCTTTCAATAAATCGCTCTCGCTTTTAAGCGTTTCTTCTAATAAATGCGCAATCACTTCCGTGTCCGTTTGGCTTAAAAACGCATGCCCTTTGTTTTCCAATTCTTTTTTCAAACTCGCGTAATTTTCAATGATGCCATTATGCACTAAAGCTAAATTTTCTGTAAAATGCGGGTGGGCGTTCGCGCTGCTTGGCTTGCCATGCGTTGCCCATCTGGTATGAGCGATACTCACGCCAAAATCCAAAAATTCTTTATTCTTAAGCTCTGTTCTAAGGTTTTCTAATTTCCCTTGAGTTTTAAACACTTCCAAACGATCATTGCTCAATACGGCTAAACCCGCGCTGTCATAACCTCTGTATTCTAATTCCTTTAATCCCTCTAAAAGAACGGATTTTTTCTCGCTATCCCCTATATAACCTACAATCCCGCACATTTAAAACACCAATAACCCTTTTTTGATCTTATTTAAAGCGTTGATAAGCTCCTTTAGGCGCTCCACTTCTTCGCTTAATTGCGTAAAAAACGCTTCATTCACACCATTTGGCATGTCCATGCTCCCTCTTTTAATCTCAATAAAATCCCCCAAACTCAAATCCGCTAATTTTAAAAGCATTTCAATTTCATTTTGCGAATCTTCAATATCCGCTAAAATCTTGCGTATTTTTTCAAACATGTGATCGCCTTTAATTTAGAATGCTCCATGATACTCTATGATAGCTAAACTATCAAACTATCAATGATGTTTTCTAAAATCTGTTTGACTTTGGCGTGGTTTTCTTTAAATTCCTTATGCGCGTTAAACCCTACATGATTACTCACGCAAAAAATCCCTTTAGCCTTTAAAGAAAAAATTTTAGCCACGCTTAAAACGCTAAAAAACTCCATGTTTTCCAATAAAACGCCCTTTTGAACCATTTTTTTAGCAAACGTTTCGCCGGTGTGGATATAGTTACTGCTATTCACGCCCACCCTTTCAAAAAGAGCCTGCTCTTTAGTTTCTATGTGAATGGAATTATCTAAAGGCGTGTAGCTGTTTAAATGGCTAAAACTCTCTTCAATTTGATAGCCTTGAACGCTTTCAAACACGCTCAAAAGCTCCGTTTCTGGGCTATAACTCCCCGCGCTCCCCATAAAAATAAGGCTCTTAATATTAGGGTTTTTTAAACACATTCTCGTTAAATTAATCGCGCTTTCTATCAAGCCCACGCCAATAGGCGCCGCTTTTTTTAAAGTCTCATTCCTTCCTGCGCAAAGCAGCATGAAAATCCTTTTTTCGCATCCATTAGCTTATTATAAAGTAAGCATTATAGACAAACCCTTAAAAGAAACACCTTAATTTTAAGGCTTCATTCACATTTCATTCACATGCTATTCCTTTTTCATTCACCACTTATTCACGCTATAATAACGCCATGGATACCAACAACAATATTGAAAAAGAAATCTTGGCGCTAGTCAAACAAAATCCTAAAGTTAGCCTCATAGAGTATGAAAATTACTTTAGCCAACTCAAATACAACCCTAACGCGAGCAAGAGCGACATCGCCTTTTTTTATGCCCCCAACAAAGTCTTATGCACCACGATTACGGCTAAATACGGCGCGTTGCTTAAAGAAATTTTAAGCCAGAATAAAGTCGGCATGCATTTAGCCCATAGCGTGGATGTGCGTATTGAAGTAGCGCCTAAAATCCAAATTAGCGCCCAATCTAATATCAATTACAAAGCCATAAAAACGAGCGTCAAAGACTCTTACACTTTTGAAAATTTTGTCGTAGGCTCATGCAATAACACCGTTTATGAAATCGCTAAAAAAGTCGCCCAAAGCGATACCCCCCTTATAACCCGGTGCTTTTTTATGGCGGCACAGGGTTAGGCAAAACGCACATTTTAAACGCTATCGGTAACCATGCCCTAGAAAAGCATAAAAAAGTCGTGTTAGTCACTTCAGAAGATTTTTTGACAGACTTTTTAAAGCATTTAGACAACAAAACCATGGATTCTTTTAAAGCAAAATACCGCCATTGCGACTTTTTCCTATTAGATGACGCCCAATTTTTGCAAGGAAAACCCAAGCTAGAAGAAGAATTTTTCCACACTTTCAACGAATTGCACGCCAACAGCAAACAAATCGTATTGATTTCAGACCGATCGCCTAAAAACATCGCCGGCTTAGAAGATCGCTTAAAATCGCGCTTTGAATGGGGATAACCGCCAAAGTCATGCCCCCTGATTTAGAAACCAAACTTTCCATTGTCAAACAAAAATGCCAGCTCAATCAAATCACTTTGCCTGAAGAGGTGATGGAATACATCGCCCAACACATCAGCGACAATATCCGCCAAATGGAAGGCGCGATCATTAAAATCAGCGTGAACGCGAACTTAATGAACGCTCCCATTGATTTGAACCTCGCTAAAACCGTTTTAGAAGATTTGCAAAAAGATCATGCTGAAGGCTCAAGCTTGGAAAATATCTTGCTCGCTGTCGCGCAAAGCCTGAATCTCAAATCCAGTGAAATCAAAGTCTCTTCGCGCCAAAAAAATGTCGCTCTAGCGAGAAAATTAGTCGTGTATTTCGCCAGGCTTTATACCCCAAACCCCACGCTCTCGCTCGCTCAATTTTTGGATTTAAAGGATCATTCAAGCATTTCTAAAATGTATTCTAGCGTTAAAAAAATGCTTGAAGAAGAAAAAAGCCCCTTTGTCTTAAGCCTTAGAGAAGAAATCAAAAACCGCCTGAACGAATTGAACGACAAAAAAACCTCTTTCCATTCAAGTGAATGAAAAAAGGCTTATCAAACAGCGTTTCATTCACTTTTTTTTACATCCCACAACCCCCCTAAAAACGCGCGTCTTTAAAGCTTTTTCATTCTTCATTCCATTCATTCACGCCCCTACTACTGCTACTAATTATTATTAATCAAAATGTTACCTATCTATAGCTTATTTATAACTTTTATTAAACCTCTTTTTAAGCTATAATCCAAAATAAAAAAGGAATCAACATGAAAAAAACCCTTTGTCTGTCTTTCTTTCTGACTTTCTTTAACCCTCTTCAAGCCCTTGTGATCGAGCTTTTAAAAGAGATCAAAACTTCACCGCATAAAGGCACTTTTAAGGCTAAAGTCCTTGATTCTAAAGAACCAAGACAAGTTTTAGGCGTTTATAATATTTCCCCACACAAAAAACTCACGCTCACTATCACCCACATATCCACCGCAATCGTCTATCAACCCCTTGATGAAAAACTTTCTTTAGAAACGACCTTAAACCCTAACCGCCCTACTATCCCTAGAAACACCCAAATTGTTTTTTCTTCAAAAGAATTGAAAGAAGTGCACGCGCACCAAATGCCTTCTTTAAACGCGCCCATGCAAAAACCACAAAATAAACCCAGCTCATCGCAACAACCTCCTCAAAATTTTTCTTACCCAGAGCCCAAACTAGGCTCTAAAAACTCTAAAAACAGCCTTTTACAGCCTTTAGCAATTCCTAGCAAAATAAGCCCCACTAACGAAACTCAAACGCCAACAAACGACACCAAACCCCCTTTAAAGCATTCTTCAGAAGATCAAGAAAACAACCTCTTTATAACGCCACCCACAGAAAAAACGCTCCCTAACAACACCTCTAACGCTGATATTGATGAAAACAATGAAAGCAATGAAAATAGGGATAATGTGGAAAAACAAGCCATTAGAGATCCTAATGTTAAAGAATTTGCGTGCGGGAAGTGGGTTTATGACGATGAAAACTTGCAAGCCTACCGCCCAAGCATTTTAAAACGCGTTGATGAAGACAAACAAACTGCGACAGACATTACCCCTTGCGATTACAGCACCGCTGAAAATAAAAGCGGTAAAATCATTACCCCTTATACTAAAATCTCCGTTCATAAAACAGAACCTTTAGAAGAGCCACAAACTTTTGAAGCTAAAAACAATTTCGCCATTCTTCAAGCCAGAAGCTCTACAGAAAAATGCAAAAGGGCTAGAGCAAGAAAAGACGGCACGACTAGGCAATGCTATCTAATAGAAGAGCCTTTAAAACAAGCATGGGAGAGTGAGTATGAAATCACCACGCAATTAGTGAAAGCCGTATATGAGCGCCCTAAACAAGACGATCAAGTAGAGCCGACTTTTTATGAAACCAGCGAATTGGCTTATTCTTCCACACGAAAAAGCGAAATAACGCAAAACGAATTGAATTTGAATGAAAAATTCATGGAATTTGTGGAAGTGTATGAGGGGCATTATTTAAACGATATAATCAAAGAAAGCAGCGAATACAAAGAATGGGTTAAAAACCATGTGCGCTTTAAAGAAGGGGTGTGCATGGTTTTAGAAATAGAAGAGCAACCACGAGCCAAAAGCACGCCTTTGAGTATTGAAAACTCTCGTGTTGTGTGTGTCAAAAAGGGGAATTATTTATTCAACGAAGTTTAAATGGTGGCTTGAGGCGGAATCGAACCACCGACACGAAGATTTTCAGTCTTCTGCTCTACCGACTGAGCTATCAAGCCAAGCAAAAAACAATTATTACATAAAAAAGGTAAAATAAAGCTTAATTTTTAAAAAAAATGACTAAAAAGATATAATTCACTCAAAATCAAACAAGGATTAAAATGAAATTGATTTCATGGAATGTGAACGGGTTAAGGGCTTGCATGACTAAGGGTTTTATGGATTTTTTCAATAGCGTTGATGCGGATGTTTTTTGCATTCAAGAATCTAAAATGCAACAAGAACAAAACACCTTTGAATTTAAGGGGTATTTTGATTTTTGGAATTGCGCGATTAAAAAGGGCTATTCTGGGGTGGTAACTTTCACTAAAAAAGAGCCTTTAAGCGTGAGCTATGGGATTAATATTGAAGAGCATGACAAAGAGGGGCGCGTAATAACTTGCGAATTTGAGTCGTTTTACTTGGTGAATGTTTATACCCCTAATTCCCAACAAGCCCTATCCAGGCTTAGTTATCGCATGAGTTGGGAAGTGGAATTTAAGAAATTTTTAAAAGCTTTAGAATTGAAAAAACCGGTCATTGTGTGTGGGGATTTGAATGTGGCCCACAATGAAATTGATTTAGAAAACCCCAAAACCAACCGAAAAAACGCGGGCTTTAGCGATGAAGAGAGAGGGAAATTCAACGAGCTTTTGAACGCCGGTTTTATTGACACTTTCCGTTATTTTTACCCCAACAAAGAAAAGGCTTACACCTGGTGGAGTTACATGCAACAAGCAAGGGATAAAGACATTGGTTGGCGCATTGATTATTTTTTATGCTCTAACCCTTTAAAAACGCGCTTAAAAGACGCTTTAATCTATAAAGATATTTTAGGGAGTGATCATTGCCCGGTAGGGTTGGAATTAGTTTAAAGGTAGAAAGTGTGCGAAATAAAGACAGAAAAAAGCCTTACAAAGGATGAGTCGTATTCAAAAGCAAAAGGCCATTTGATCCCCACTTCAATACTAGCGTCATGGTTGAATAGCACGGTTTGGAATTTAAACCCCACTAAACCCAACATCCTAAAATTGGAAGTTTTGAGCGAAAACCCTTGAATGCTGCGCCAATCGTCAATGATGAAATTCGCGCTGTGTTTGGAAATCGTCCATGTGTTTTCAGCAACTTGCATGCCATAAAAAAGAGAAAATACATACAAGGGGTTTTTATTGTATTCCACGATCAAATCCCCCCAAAGCCATAAGTGAACATGTTCGCTTGAGCGCCCGTTCTTTTATTGAGGATGACATTCCCGTAATCCATAAAAAAGTAATAGCGCGAATAAAACCAGTAATGAGTGGGGTTAATCTCCCAGCCTAAAGAAAAGCTCGCCCCTTCAATCGTGCGTTTGAGATCGTTGTATTTTTTCATGATCATTTTCCCTACCTGGTATTGAGAAGCCACATAAAAACGGCTTTTGGCTTGCGTAAGGGTAGGGTTTAAAAAACAAACGCTTAAAAATAAAGGGGTTACTTTTTTAAATAAATCCTTTGAAAAAAATTTCACACTTTAATACTTCCTGTTGAGCGGAGAATTGAGATTGTCTTGGTGGTTAGTGGCTCGTTGCAAAACGTTGTTCGTTCTTTTTTGCGAAGGATCAGTGTTTTCTTCATTATTGATTTCATCAATTTTATTTTCGTTATTGATCAAATCGTTCACTTCTTTGGTGGCTTTTTCATCTTCTTCTTCATGCTCAATTTTTTTTATATCCTTATTCGCTTGATTGATTGGATTGTTTTGAGTGGTTTTAGTGTTGTTTTGGTGCGATTGAGACGATTTTTTAGGCTCGTCCTTGCATGCACTAAACAGGCTTAAAACAAAAGAGATAGCGATAAAATGAGTGATTTTAGATTTCATCAATTAAATTTCCTTAAGTCAATGTATAATTTGACTATCTTATCATAAAAATGATTAAGGATTGGCTAGGGTAAGAACAAATTGCAAGAAACAGATAATTTATTAAAAACATTGAACGTGAAATCGCTTTTAGAAGCCTTGCTTGTTTATACGCCCAAAGGCTATAAAGATTTGAATTTATTAGAGCGTTTTGAAACGGGCTTGAGCGGCGTTTTAGAAGTGGGTATTTTAGAGAAAAGAAACTACGCCAAAGTTTTAAAGATTTTTGCCTATTCCAAACGATTTTACAAAAATTTAGAGCTTGTTTTTTTCAATCACAGCGCGTTCCATTATAGCCAGTTTAAAACCGGCGAGAGTTTGTTTATTTATGGTAAATTAGAGCAAAGCTCTTTTAATCAAGCTTATATCATTAACACGCCTAAAATCCTTACCGAATTTGGAAAAATTTCTTTAATTTTTAAAAAAGTTAAAAATCATAAAAAAATACAAGAAAATTTACAAAAACTCATTTCATTAGAAAATTTAAAAAAGGAAGGCGTTAAAGAAAATATCGCGCATTTATTGTTAGAAATCTTTTTCCCCACGCCGCATTTTGTCAAGGATTTTGAAACGAATAAAAATTTTCTTTCACAACATTTAAATGCATTAAAATACATTGAAATGCTTTTTTATATGAAAAATTTAGAGCGCAAAAAATTGCAATTTGGCGCTAAAATCGCATGCCCTAATAATAGCGAACGCTTGAAAGCGTTTATCGCTTCTTTACCCTTTAAGCTCACGCGCGATCAACAAAACGCCATTAAAGAAATCCAAAACGATCTCACCAGTTCTATAGCGTGCAAGCGTTTGATTATAGGCGATGTGGGGTGCGGGAAAACGATGGTGATTTTAGCGAGCATGGTATTAGCCTACCCCAATAAAACCCTTTTAATGGCGCCCACTTCCATTCTCGCTAAACAGCTTTATAACGAAGCCTTAAAATTTTTACCCCCTTATTTTGAAGTGGAATTGCTGCTCGGCGGGAGCCACAAGAAGCGATCCAATCATTTGTTTGAAACAATCACGCATGTGGTTATCGGCACGCAAGCGTTGTTGTTTGATAAGCGCGATTTGAATGAGTTTGCTTTAGTAATCACTGATGAACAGCACCGATTTGGCACCAAGCAACGCTACCAATTAGAAAAAATGGCAAGCAGTAAGGGTAATAAACCCCATTCCTTGCAATTTTCCGCTACCCCCATTCCTCGCACTCTGGCTTTAGCCAAAAGCGCGTTTGTGAAAACGACCATGATTAGAGAAATCCCTTACCCTAAAGAAATTGAAACCCTGGTTTTGCATAAAAGGGAATTTAAAATAGTGATGGAAAAAATCAGCGAAGAAATCGCTAAAAACCATCAAGTCATTGTCGTCTATCCGCTGGTGAATGAGAGCGAAAAAATCCCGTATTTATCGCTCAGTGAGGGGGCGAGTTTTTGGCAAAAACGCTTTAAAAACGTTTATACCACTTCAGGGCAAGATAAAAATAAAGAGGAAGTGATTGAAGAATTTAGAGAGTCCGGGAGCATTCTTTTAGCGACTACGCTCATTGAGGTGGGCATTTCTTTACCACGATTGAGCGTTATGGTGATTTTAGCGCCCGAAAGGTTAGGCTTAGCGACTTTGCACCAGTTAAGGGGGCGCGTGTCTCGTAACGGCTTGAAAGGCTATTGTTTTTTATGCACGATCCAAGAAGAAAACGAACGATTGGAAAAGTTTGCTGATGAATTGGACGGCTTTAAAATCGCTGAATTGGATTTAGAATACAGAAAAAGCGGGGATTTACTCCAAGGGGGGAGCAGAGCGGGAATAGTTTTGAATACATTGACTTAGCCAAAGATGAAATCCTTATCGCTGAAGTGAAACAGGATTTTTTAAAGGCCGCTAGCGTTTCACGGGGAACATTTGAAAATTAAGGTGGAATTGGGTAATTTAAACCATTTAAAAAAAGGATAGCCATGCAAAATAAAGAAATTGGTGGAGAAAAAAGCGTTAATGAAAAAAATGTAGAAATTTTTAATCGTTATTTTCCCGGTTGCTTGAGTATAGAAAATGATAACCAACTCACGCTGGATATAGGAAAATTAAAAACATTACTAGGGGATTTTAGCGAAATAAAAGAAGAGGGCTATGGGTTGGATTTTGTGGGTAAGAAAATCGCCTTAAATCAAGCTTTTAAGAAAAACAATAAGATTTTAAAGCCCTTAAATAAATCCACTAGCAAGCATATTCTCATCAAGGGCGATAATTTAGACGCTCTCAAAATCTTAAAACAAAGCTATAGTGAAAAAATCAAAATGATTTACATTGACCCGCCTTACAACACGAAAAACGAGAATTTTATCTATGGCGATGATTTCTCGCAATCCAATGAAGAGGTTTTAAAAACATTGGATTATTCTAAAGAAAAGCTGGATTATATCAAGAATCTTTTTGGGTCAAAAAGCCATAGCGGGTGGCTTAGTTTCATGTATCCCAGATTGCTGCTCGCTAGAGATTTGCTCAAACAAGACGGCGTGATTTTCATCAGCATTGATGATAACGAAGCCGCCCAACTCAAACTTTTATGCGATGAAATTTTTGGGGAGGGGAATTTTGTGGCTGATTTCATTAGAAAAACTAAAAGCACGACTAATGACGCTAAAACGGGCGTTAATTACCAACATGAATTTTTACTCTGTTATGCGAAAAATAAAGAATTTGTCAATCTCTTGGGAGGAGAAAAGAATTTAGAAAATTACAAAAACCCCGATAACGACCCTAATGGAGCATGGATTAGTGCTGACCCTAGCGCAAAAAGTGGGAATATGAAAACGGGGTATTTTGGAGTTACTAACCCTTACACAAACAAAGTGGATTATCCGCCTGGAGGTATGTTTTGGCGTTTTTCACAAAATACGATACAAAAACACATTGATGAGGGGCGGATTTGTTTTAAAAAAGAACATAAGGATAATGAAAGAGGCTTTATTTACAAACGCTATTTGAAAGATTTAAAAACCACGCAAAAAACTTTTGATAGTTTAGTATTTAGCGATAATTGTTATATGAACCAAGCGGCGACTAAAGAGCTTTTAAGTTTGGGAATGGGAGAATATTTTCCTTATCCAAAAGGCGTAGAATTTATGAAAAAAATTATTTTGCATTCAACTTCTACAAATTCAAACGACATCATCTTAGATTTTTTCGCTGGGAGCGGGACGACTGCGCATGCCGTGTTAGAGAGTAATAAGAGCGATTATCAAAAATTAAGTGAGGGGGGGGGGTTATTTAATGGCTTGAACGCCGCATTTAAAGAAAGGCGCTTCATTCTCGTCCAATTAGATGAAAAAATTGATCCCAAGAAAGACAAAAGCGCGCATGTTTTTTGTTTGAACACCTTAAAATCTGAATCCCCAAGCATTTTTGACATCACCGAAGAAAGGATTAAAAGAGCGGGGGCTAAAATAAAAGAAGCTTGCCCCAATTTAGACGTGGGGTTTAGAGCGTTTGAAATCATTGATGATGAAACGCATGCGAATGATAAAAATCTCAGTCAAGCCAAGCAAAAGGATTTGTTCGCTTATTCTAACCTTGATAGAATGGAAACTCAAACGATTTTAATCAAGCTTTTAGGCTGCGAGGGTTTGGAACTCACCACCCCTATAATTTGCTTGATTGAAAACGCCTTGTATCTGGCTTTAAATACGGCTTTCATTGTGGGGGATATAGAAATGAGCGAAGTTTTAGAAAACTTGAAAGATAAAGGGGTGGAAAAAATCAGCATGTATATGCCCGCTATCAGTAACGACAGGCTGTGTTTGGAATTGGGCAGTAATTTGTTGGATTTGAAATTAGAGAGCGGCGATTTAAAGATTAGGGGGTAGAGGTGAAAATCAAATTCAAACGATTGGACTATCAGGAGCAATGCCGGGACCAAATTTTAGGGGTGTTTAAGGGGATTGATTTGAGAGAGTCAGAAAATGATATTCAAAGGATTTCTAACCCTGTTTTTGAAATAGAGGCGCTCAAAGATGTTTTATTAGAAAATATTGAGAATTTGCGATCGAAACAAAAAATAACCCAGGGGAGCGTGGGGATTGAGAAGTCGTTAAACTGCGATATTTTAATGGAAACAGGCACCGGGAAGACCTTTTGCTTTTTGGAATGCGTTTATGCCTTGCACCAAAACTACCATTTGTCAAAATTCATCGTTTTAGCACCAAGCAACGCCATTAAATTAGGGGTTTTAAAGAGCGTTGAAATCACCAGAGAATTTTTTAAAAGCGAGTATTCTAACACGCATTTAGAAAGCTATGAAAATGCAGAAAGATTCATTCTAGCGAGCAACCACAAATGTTGTGTGTTGGTGATGACTTTTTCTGCCTTCAATAACGAGAAAAACACTATCAATAAATCATATTTAGAAAACACGAATCTATTCAATGGTGCAAAAAGTTACATGCAAGCTTTAGCCAGTATCCGCCCTATCGTGATCTTAGACGAACCGCACCGATTTTTAGGCGATAAAACAAAAAAATATTTGGAACAATTAAACGCTTTACTCACGCTCAGGTTTGGGGCGACTTTTAAAGATGATTATAATAATCTGATTTATGCGCTAGACAGCAAAAAAGCGTTTGATTGCGCCCTAGTGAAAAGCATTAGCGTGGCGTCTGTGGGGGAGAGTGATGAGTGTTTTTTAGAGCTTAAAGAGGCTAACAAAAAACAAAATGAAGCCACGATCAATTACACGAATTTAGAAAATAAAACTCAAAGCGTCAAAGTCAAAGAGCATGATAATTTAGGTGCGCTAACTCAAATCAGCGTTTTAGAAGATTACATTGTAGAAAAAATCACTAAAACTGAGGTTCGTTTTCTCAATGGCTTTAATTTGTTGCTGGATCAAAAAGAGCCTTTTTCTCATCTTTTAGAGGGCGAACAAGAAGTGATGCTGAAAGAAGCGATAAAAAGCCATTT